>NZ_JARUHH010000002.1:0-513797 GCF_043558025.1 Fictibacillus sp. UD | reverse complement strand
AGTTTGTTCTCAATGCGATCCTGTCCAGTTTTTAGTTCTGGAATGAGTTTGTTTTCAATGCGGTCCTGTCCAGTCTTAGTTCTGGAATGAGTGTATTCTCAATGCGGTCCTGTCCAGTTTTCAGTTCTGGGATAAGTTTGTTCTCAATGCGATCCTGTCCAGTTTTTAGTTCTGGAATGAGTTTGTTCTCAATGCGATCCTGTCCAGTTTTTAGTTCTGGAATGAGTTTGTTTTCAATGCGGTCCTGTCCAGTCTTTAGTTCTGGAATGAGTGTATTCTCAATGCGGTCCTGTCCAGTTTTCAGTTCTGGGATGAGTTTGTTCTTAATGCGGTCCTGTCCAATTTTCAGTTCTGGGATGAGTGTGTTTTCAATGCGGTCCTGTCCAGTTTTCAGTTCTGGAATAAGTGTGTTCTCGATGCGTTCCTGTCCAGTTTTCAGTTCAGGGATGAGTGTGTTTTCAATGCGATCCTGTCCGGTCTTTAGTTCTGGAATAAGTGTGTTTTCAATGCGGTTCTGTCCAGTCTTTAAATCGACGATGTCACTTCGCATTTCGGTCATCTCTCCACGCATGCCACTGACTTCATAAAGAATTTTATTTAAAATATCGTCCACTTACAGAACCTCCTTTACAATAATTTTAACCATAGTATAACACTTTAAGCGATATTATTAGAGTTCTAATATGCTGAAAAAATATACCACCGAAGTATGGTTTTAATAAAGGATCTTACGGTTTTGAACAAAAATGATTGAGGATTTGTCTTTTAATAGACATACTCATTTATTTTAAACTGTTACCACTTCTTGTCCGGAAACAAACTCCCCAAAAACTAATTTCTCAAGTGGAGCAACATGTACAACGAATTCGTTCAATAGATCATTTACTTCGGGATCTCGGTCAAAATCCTCCATCGTCATGCGCGCGTGTTCTTCAGATTGAAAGCGAAGCAGACCGATCCAGAGCTCCTCATCTTCCTCGACATGCAGTTTTTCTGAAATGGAGGAAATGCCATAGTTCTTAGGGGAAGTGGATAACTTAAAGATTTGTTCGGTCACTCCGCCATATTCCTGAAACTTTTTATTGGTTTGAGCGGAAATCTCGAGAAACTTTTCCTTCACTTCTAGTTTCAATTTGTAAAAATACACGAGCAAGTGTGCCATCTGTTAACCTCCTATATTTTTAGCCATTTTGAATTAACTTCTTCTACTACAATTGCAGGTCTGGACTTTTTTATTGTTATATTTATGAAAGGATCTTTTCAACGATCTTTCAACTCCTTGCAGCATCCTTCTATAATCCTATTCCTTCACTAAGTTAAGTTTTGTGTTACTCAATTTTATCATATTATTTAAAAATCGTTTGAATAGTTTGAAAGAATAGAACTTTTTAACCCATAAAATGGTAAAATAGTTGTGGAAATCATAGTTGAGGGGGATACAGTATGCAGGCAATTCAATATGTAAAAAGAAGTTCGTACCTTCTGTTCGCCGTCATTCCAATTTCATTAATAGGTTATTTTTTTGCAGTTAATCACGAAAACCTGTTCTTTCTTTATGAATGGGCGCTGATGCTCGTTATTTTTGGAGCGGGAGTCTTCGCTTTAACCGGTGCTCTCAAAACAAAAGGTAAGGAAAAGTGGATTCTTTTTTCTATTCTCATGTTTTGCGTTCAGTTTGCTGTATTAGGCTTGTTCTTAGGACCATTTTCAGTGTACCCAATGTTTTATGTTTATTATGGTGCAACAGCTATCTCGTTTGGGATACTCATCTACACGATTTTTCGAGTGGACCTATATCGCTTTATTCCAGTTTCATTGCTGATTGTTTCCGTGCTTTTTACATTTTACATGAATTTTCTTCAGATACTGTGGGGCAAAGACTTGTCTTAAGAAAGTGGGGAAGTGAATGCAATTCGGACTTATAAGAATGATTTTGATCATCCTTTTATTAACAGGGTGCAACGCGATGGATCGGTCTTCAGCTGTTGAAGTGACTTCTGAAATGAACGAGGTAATTTCAGACTATATTATTCATTATTATGAAAAAGCTTATATGAAAACAGATGAACAGTTTGAAGTCCACAAAATCTATGGTGCCAAGAAAATAGGGAACGTAACAACCGTCTATTTGTATTCGTTATACAGTGGTTTTAATAAGGAAACAAAAACGGAAGGACAGTCTGGACATTCCGTTCCTGCTATCATCAAGCTCAAAGATGAGAATGGGAAATATGTCGTTTCCTATTACAAAGAGCCTAGTGATGGAGATGACTTTAAAAACACGCTATACAAGATTTTCCCGCGGAAGTATGCCGCGCAAGCTTTGAATGATACAGAGAATTTGGCAGGTCTCCAAGACGAATTGCAGCAGAAAGCAGAAGCGTGGCTAAGAAATTAGCTCTATTTAAGTTCACAAAACGTCCAAAGGAAAAGTGATTAAAATCACATATACCCCTTTGTATTTCTTTTACGATAGAGATGTAAAAAGAACTCAAGGGGGAATTGACATGTTACAAGCAAGAACGATTGAAATTATTAAGTCAACCGTACCTGTATTGAAAGTACACGGAGAAGCGATTACTTCCCGTTTTTATTAAATGCTATTTGAGAAGCATCCTGAACTGTTAAATATCTTTAACCATGCCAACCAGAAAAAAGGCCGCCAGCAAGCAGCTCTAGCGAACACCGTCTATGCGGCTGCAGCTAACATCGATAAGCTTGAAACGATTATTCCAGTCGTTAAGCAGATCGCACACAAGCATAGAAGTTTAGGTGTGAAACCTGAACATTATCCTGTTGTTGGTGAAAACTTATTGCTCGCAATTAAAGACGTTCTTGGTGACGCGGCAACGGACGACATCATTAACGCATGGGCTGAAGCATACGGTGTTATTGCTGATGTCTTTATTGGGGTCGAACGTAACATGTATGAAGATGCAGGATGGGAAGGTTTCAGAGCATTTGAAGTCGTGCGAAAAGTAGAAGAGAGCAGTGTCATAACATCCTTTTATTTAAAACCACAAGATGGAGGGCGACTTAGCGATTTTCAACCTGGCCAGTATGTGAGTGTCAGAATGGATATTCCTGGTGAAAGAAACACACATATTCGCCAGTACAGTCTTTCAGATACAAAAGGAAAAGAGCACTACCGTATTTCTGTAAAAAAAGAATCAGGTATGCATTCAAAGGACGGAATCGTGTCTGTCTACCTGCACGAAGGAGTTAAAGAAGGTGACATTCTTTACTTAAGTGCACCAGCAGGTGACTTTTACTTAGATACAAACAGTGAAAAACCTGTCGTACTGATTAGTGGAGGTGTTGGTTTAACACCGATGGTAAGCATGCTGAAAACTGCAGCTGAAAAACAGCCAAAACGTGAAGTTACCTTTATTCATGCAGCTATTAACGGACAAACGCATGCTTTAAAGAAAGAAGTGTTGGAAGCTGCAGCAGATTCTAATAACATCACTATCCATTTTGTGTATGAAAAGCCGCAAGAAGAGGATTTTGGTTATGCGAAAACAGGATATGTGGATCAGGAATGGCTGAAGGAAGTATTACCACTGAAAGCAGATGCAGAATACTACTTCTGTGGACCAGTTCCGTTTATGAAAGTTATTAACTCAGCTTTACAAGAGTTGAACGTACCGCAAGAAAATATCCATTTTGAATTCTTTGGACCAGCAAGTGACTTGGAAAAAGAAAAAGTAAAAGCTTAATAAGTTAAAACACCTTCCTCTACTGCGGGAAGGTGTTTTTTAGACGGGCCACTTACAGTGGAATGTTTGTAACATGGATTTTCGTTTGATAAGAAGCAAGGTTAAAAGGATAGAAAGGCTGAATGAAGTAATCCAGGCACCAAGATAGATTCCGCCAAGTGTAAAGGCTCTCGAGACCTTAACAGAAAAGAATATCCAGCCAACGATGCCAACGGCTCCAACACATAAATTAATCATTAAGCTGACAAAAAAGTGAGGAAGTACCATTCCTGTATGTGTGACGGTAAACTTTGCATATTTATAGCTGATCGGCAATCCTAGCAGAAGGTAAAGTGTGTAAAAAATCACGTTGTAATCTGCTTCACTCAAAAACGCTCACTCCTTCTAGCAGTCTATTCTCTATATTCCTCTATTCCACGTAAAGCAGAAACATTCCTTTGTTTTTTATTAGGGTGTCATATACGTGGATGATCTCCGTTTAAAGCACTGCTCGCTTTCTGCAGCTGAACAGCAAGTTTCCTCGCTGGAGGATCTAAGCAGACAGTTATTCTTCAGAAGTATACATAATGAAACTTTATTAATCATTTTTTCGTCGAATGAGTAAAGGGGTGTGTGATATGAAAAAAGTACACTTGATTTTCATCAGTCTTGTCGTTTTATTAACGGCTTGTTTGTCAGCTGAAGCAAAAAAGGAACTGATAGACGGGAAGGCTACTTACGCAGTTTATGAAAGAGTGCAGTCCTTGATAGGTACTGAACCCATTGGATTTGATACAGAGGATACGAATGTGGAATGGGAAAACTATGATCAGATTCAAACACTATCAGATCCTTGGTTAAAAACCTTAAAACCTACACATCAGATAAGTCGATTTTCGGAAAAGCATTATCTGAATTTGTATTACACCAATCCTTATGAAAAAAATGAAAATATTCATTTGTTTATTCCAAATACAACGGCTAGAGCAGCAGAGAGTCATCGTAATATTATTTTGAAGGGTACTGACAATGGAAGAGTCGTTTATTACGTTTTTGAAGGCGGGGAAAAAGAGACAGCAGCATTGATTGAATGGATGAATGAGAATGCACCTAAATAAATGTGGCGCTCAATTCCGCGGTAACTCGAGATAATTCCGCGGTAATTAAAAATAATTCCGTGTATAAACCGATTATATCCGCGCATAAAAATTTTTATCCGATTTTCGACATCTCCCCCTAAATTCCGCAACAAAAAAAACTCACAAAGGCCAACTTTCACCTTCGCGAGTCTTATTAAATGCTTAACCGTCAGTCCCCGTTTTCATTATTCTTTCAAACTGCTCTTGAGATAATTTTTTCATCTGTACAGGAGTTTTACCTTTACGAACACGACGGCTTTTCTTCTTATAAGCACCTTGTTCAAGGTATTGGCGTTTCATCGCTTCTACCATGAAGTTCAGTGCAAGGATCGTTACGGCAAATCCTGCAAGTGGAGCGAAAACAATCCAACGGTCACCACGGATCTGATAGTAGTTTGCACCGATCATGCTCGACCACTCGTTGATCATCGCTACAGGTACAGTATTGTTTTCTAACGGATCAAGTGTAATAAAGTCCGTTCCACCAATAAACACTTGTAAAATTCCAAGATGCGCGGCCAGTAAAAGAGTAGCAATCAGCTGCTGACTATACAAAATTCCTAAACGCGGCCGTAAGTAAGGCAAAACGTGTTTACGAAGTGTGTGGAACCTGCCTCCTCCCAGAACTTTTACTGACGAGATAAACTCATTTTCTAAAAACTTTGAAGTCTCGTTCGCCACTGTCACCATAACGGGTGGAATCGCGATAATTACCAATAGGATGATAGCAAATGTTGTCTGTGCTTCTCGTGTTACTGCCCATGTGAAAATCTGAAGTACAGGAAACAAAAGCAAATAGGCAATAATAGTTGCAGGCGCATAATAAAACGATTCAAAGAGTTTACTCATAGACCTTAGAATGAACTTCGGCATCTGGCTAATTAACAGGCCTAAGATCGTTCCGAAGAATAATCTAGCAAATGCAATGAAAAATGCAATGCCGAGCGTGTATTTAGCGCCATCCAGTACTTTATGCAAAATACTAACGCCGAAACGATCCGTTCCAAATGGCATATCTTTATGAGGTGCAATTGGTGCACTATCGATGATATTTCTATTTTCATCGTACCGAATCTGCATAACGGGCTGCTTATCATTTGGAACGTAATGAGAGTAAATGATGCTTCCCAAAAAGAGCGAAATAATAATCAAAAAACCAGTCAAAAAGAGTGGGCTTTTCCAAACGGACATCTTAAGCCGCCTCCTCTTCTGTACGTCCTAATTTACGTTCAAGAACAAAAGAGGTGACTGTAAATAATAAATAGAATGGCACAAACATTAACAAAATACTTACCGTGATGACCTCAGGCGTTGTTGGTCCATTGTCAAGCATGAAATCTGTAATGCCTGGTACCGCCATAATTGTTTCAACCATAAAGAGGGTAGAAATAAGAAGCCAATATACAGTCTTAGAATAATAGAAAAGACTGAGAAGTGAGTTTCTAAGCATGTGAATATAAAGAACAAGAGCATATCTTAACCCTTTTGCACGTGCAAACTCAACATATGTTTTTGAATCCTCATCATCTAGCAAAAATAAAAGTGTTCTTGTTAAGAACAAAGTTGGTATAATGGCCAAACAAAAAATGGGAATGAAATAACTGGGATTCTGGTTGCTGTGAACGATCGGAAATAAGAGATGCCCCGTATTTCGTAAATATAAAATCATGCCGTATTGAATCATCACGACAAGAAAGATGTCTGGCAGTGATTCTAATGAAAAGAAAAGAAAACGAAATGCTTTTTGTATTTTATTAGGTAATATTTTCACAATTAATGCAAAAATTAAGGAGGATGCTATAGCTAGCAAAAATGCCCCGATTACTAGCCTAAAAGAATAATAGAATGGAGTTAGTATGGTAGGAAACAGAAGTTTGACCTGCTGATACTCATAATACTCCACATTTGAGAATGTGATTAATCTCATCATTAACGAACCGATATTGTCTAGATAAGGACTGAAAAACAGCCCAAGATCTTGATTTAAAAATAAAGCATTTTGTATTGCACCAGATTCAAGTAAACGTGCAACTGCCTCAATACCTTTAACGTTGCTGAAAAAAAGATAGGGCAGTGCCCCGATAAAAAACACACCTACAATAGGCAGCAAGAAATAAACCGTCCGCCGAACAGCAAGAAGTAACATGAAATTTTTCCCCCTATAACTCTTAATCTCTCTTTTTTTATCTAATAAAGTTAAATACATTCGCCTCAAACCATAATTTCCCTTTTTTTATAAAAAAAAATACGTTCCGACAGGAAACGTTTTACTTTAATATGCTTAAATAAGCTTTCCACGGACCAACATCATCTTGATATCGTTTAGCGAGCACTCTCGTAATCTGGTTCAAGTGAGTCAAATCATGCACAACCCATGTTGAAAGTAGCTGTTTTAAAGTAACAGACCCAAACTCAGGGTGTAATCCTGTTTTTTCAAAATCAGAATCATGTGTAAGGATCGTGTTTAATCTTAGTAGACTCTCCTGTCTGCACTGCTTAAATTTCAATAAAAGACTGTCCAACTCCATCTCCATATGTAAGTGGGAATTGTATACGAGGAATCCAATTATTCTTCTCGCATTCAATCAGATGAGCAACCACTTCAAGTGAATTCCACGACTCATCGCCTTCGTTGCCAGTTAACCAGTCATGTGACAAACCAGATAACAAGTGTGTCAAAATCTCTGGTGTGCGTTCCAAAATTTCGAGAGCTTCTTTTTGTTTAAAGTTCATTTAAGGGCACTCCAATCTTCTATCACTTTCATTTGTTTGTACCCTAAGACGTTTCCAGATTTGGTTCGCATAGGGATAGCCTCCAATTTTTATCCTTTTAATAATTCTTCTATAAAAACGATACTTATCCTTTATTTTCCTAAACCTACACTTCAGCTTCCTGTTATTATCATTTTTCTCGTACCTTTATACTGTTATCTATGAAAACGCATACAACTTATGGCCGAAAATGATGAAAAACCTTATTTCATTATGGTAAAAGTGATAAAATGTTAGTGAAACGTTTCGAAAGAATATTTCATTAAAAACAGAGAGGAGCAGCACCCCATGAAAGCAGCCAAGATTATAAGCTTTTTGCTAATGTTTAGTCTCTTTGCAAACTTGTGGGTAACACCTACTGCATCAGCAACTGATTTAGGCAAAGACATAGCTTTTAACGCAGAATTGAAAGCGATTGCAGCAAAAACATATAAGTTTTATCAAGATCATACAGATCCAAAAACTGGAATGACATATGATGAAACTAGATATACAGCAGAGGGTAAGAAAGACGCAACTCACACATCTCCAACGAACATCGGGATGTATATGATGAGTACAGTATCTGCTCAACAGTTAGGAATCATCACGAAAAATGAAGCGGTTAAACGCATCCAAGTCACACTAAATACAGTAGAAAAGCTGGAAAAATGGAACGGTCTTTTTTATAACTGGTACAACACGAACGACGGCTCAATTAAGAAAGACTGGGGGCAATTTATCTCTCAAGTTGATAACGGATGGCTGTCTGCAGGCTTGATCGTAGTTGGACAAGCATATGACGAGTTAAATCCGCAAACAAGCAAGATCGTTGAAAACATGAACTACACGACGTTATATGATCCTGAAGTCGGTCAATTCCGCGGAGGATATGATGTAGCTCAAGGTAAATTAACCGATCACCATTATGGATTGTTTAATACTGAACCTCGTGTTACGAGTTACATCTCCATCGGTAAAGGCGATGTACCAAGCGATCACTGGTGGAAGATGTACCGAACAATGCCAAAAGAATGGGATTGGCAAGGTCAAATTCCTGAAGGTGAAACACATGAATACGACGGCGTTTCCGTTTTTGAAGGCCACTATGAATACAATGGCGTAAAGTTTGTTCCAAGCTGGGGCGGCAGCATGTTTGAAAGCCTTATGCCAGGAATTGTTCTAAAAGAGAAAGATCTAGGCAAGAACGCACTTGGGCTTAACAATAAGCGTCACGTTGAATTACAGCAAGCATTTGCAAGAGAAAAAGGATACCCAGCGTGGGGCTTCTCACCTGCGGCTACTCCTGATGGTTACAGCGAATTTGCAGCAACACCGCTAGGAACGTCTGGATACAAAGATGGTGCAACCGTTACTGCGCATGCCTCATTCCTAGCATTAGATTACGATCCAGAAGCAGTTCGTACAAACATTAAAGCATTGAAAGAGCTAAACACGTACAGCAAGTATGGATTCTATGATTCTGTTAACGTCGAGACTGGCGAGATCGCAAAAGCTTACCTTGCACTCGATCAGGGAATGATTATGGTGTCGATCGCCAACTATTTAAAAGATGGTGTGATTCGAGATTACTTCCACCAAGACCCAATCGGTAAGAAACCTGAAGAATTGCTTAAAAAAGAAGTGTTTTCCATTCAATAAAGTATTTCAGCACCCAAAATCCTTGTGGATGAGGGTGTTTTTTTATGTGTCAAAGTGCTGTCTATCATACCTGGAGTCTATCGGGGAACGGCTAACAACATACAAAAAGGGTTCACTCTCGTTATGTCGAACTAACAACTGTAAGATTTTACATAATATGAGGAAGTGGTTTCAAAATGTGTACAAGCTTTGTTTTGCACAGAGAAAAAACATACATTGGAATGAACTTTGATATATCAACACGCCCCATTAAAATGTCGTTAGCAGGTGAGGGCCAGCTTATCATCTCACAAAAGGAAAATAGACGGTTTTTGCCTGCTTTCGGACTAAACAAAAAGGGTACGTTTATGAATCTGCAAATGGTTGACCCAAATGAGGAGGGCAGATATAGAAGAGGGAAGAACTGTGTGCATATAATGAGGCTATTTGATGAAGTGTTATCAGGAAAAGTAGATACCTCAGCACTTCCAGCTTATCTTCGGGAAAAAGAGATTGTCAATGTACCGGACTATAGCGTTCATAGTTTAATAGCTGCTCCGAATCAGATGTCTTATATTGTTGAGCCCGGCAGACAATTGCTAGACTCAAATGTTGCAAAAACTGATTGTATGGTCCTCACTAACTTTTCAGTGATAGATCATTTGGATCAAGATCTCGAAACATTGGATGAGCCAGGAAGTGAGCGTTATAAAAAGATTTATTCAGAAATTCAGAACCGTGACGCTGAATTTTCAGCAGAAGAAGGATTAAACATACTTAGAAAAATAGCCCAAAAGGAAGGGAATTACCCTACTCAGCTCTCTCTTATTTTTTGTCCGGAAGAAAATACAGTTTATTTTACAATCAATAGGGATTTTAATAAGAAATTTCAATTTTCATTTTTAGAAAATAAAATAAAATTGATGTCAGGTTTTGAGAAAGAAAGTGAAATTCTGCTAACTAAAAAGGGCATATTATTGTCCGAACTGGAGCTGTTTTAAATCCCCAAAAAAAGGAGTGGATATGTATGAACATTGCTTCCCAAGATCATGTTGTAAAAGGGAAGAACCCCTATACTTTTGATGCGTTTTTGCTTAAGCGCGATAACCTGGATTGGTACCGAGATGAACACTTTCTGCAAAAGGCGGTTAAAAGGTTTACCGGTACAAATTTTGACTACATACATAACGCCATCCTTTCTTTTTCCCCTGTCGTTTCTTCTAAGTGGAACAACCTGGCGGAGCAGAACGCAAGACCGGAAGTACGTCCATATATGCTTCATTATGACGCGTTCAATAACCGCATTGATCGGATTGTCCGCCCGCAGGAAATGCACCTCCTTGAGAAAGAGGTGTTTGGAGAAGGACTCTTTTCGAATAAAATGGCACCGTGGGAAAGCTTTGTTAAAAGAATGTTAATTCACCAATTAGGTGAGGCGGGAGTTGCTTGCCCGTTAACATGCACGATTGGATTGATCGCACTGCTAGAGCAATATCCGAATGAGAAATACCCTGAACTCCATGAAATTTTACAACATACAAAAGAAGGGACGGACGGGGATTTTGCGATTGGTGCACAATTCATGTCAGAAATCCAAGGCGGATCCGACCTTCCGGCGAATGTTCTTGAAGCTGTTCCTGACGAAAAGAACTACCGTTTGTATGGAAACAAGTTCTTCTGTTCTGTTGCGCATGCTGATTATTCGGTCGTAACAGCGAAAATCACAGGATCAGATAAGGTATCTACATTCATTGTTCCGTCATGGCTGCCTGGTAACAAAGTAAAGGAAAAAAGAAACAGCTATCAAATCAACCGAATTAAATGGAAGATGGGAACAGCAGAACTTCCAACAGGTGAAATTCAGTATGAGGGCGCACTCGCGTATCCTGTAGGACCGGCCGGGAAAGGTGTTGCCGTTGCAGCGGGTATTGTGCTGACCTTATCAAGGCTAGAGATCGGTATTGCTTGTGCGGGTTTTATGCTGCGAGCAGCTAGAGAAGCGAAACTTTACGGTGATTTCCGAACGGTTTTTGGTAAGAAGGTGAAAGACTATCCGCTTTCGGCAAGAACATTACTAAGATTACAGAATGCAGCCGAACGCACAACGGCAGGAGCGTTTAAAATATACGACCTTTTCCTCAGTTTACATCAACCGCTGAATGCAGGTATTCCAAAGGATCAGCCTGAAGAGCTTCGAAAACAGCTTTTTAACTTAAGAGAGCTTATTTTGCTGCAAAAGATTTGTGTAACCAATGAGGGTGCAGACATATTACGTGATGCTATTTCTGTGTTCGGCGGTCACGGGGTGATGGAGGAGTTCTCATCACTGCCTCGCATTTTTCGTGATGTTGTCGTTAACGAGCAATGGGAAGGACCACGCAATCTTTTGTTAACTCAAATTTACCGTGACATCGAGCGAGTAACAGATTGGTATCCGCCTGCTGAATTTGTTAGAAATGTTCTCAAAGGTGCTACAGATGAAACAATCAGCAAGTTTTCGGATCAATTGACCGATCTATTGCAAAGACCTGTATGCGGGGAAGTGAGTGAGGAATCTATACAGGCTGCAGAGGAATGGGATGCGTTTTGCGATTCGTTTTTTAAAGCATATCAGACGGTTGCAAGGGAAGAAGTGCTTCAAGGAGGTTTATAATGTCCGCATTTTGTTTTTATAGGCCGTAGTTTAACTTTTATAGGCCCTAAGAAATATTTATAGGCACTCAAAAAAATTTATAGTCCTTCAAAAAAAATTATAGTCCCTCAAATCTTTTTATAGGCTTTTCGACAAAAATCCACATTCCCTAACGAGCATTCTAAAAAAAGAAGCAGACCTAGAATATAGGTCTGCTTCTCTTTTTTTACTTCATTCCTGAAATTGTATAGCCTTCGATAATGTGCTTTTGGAAGATGATAAAGATAATCACAATCGGTACAACCATGAAGGTAGAACCAGCCATCTGCAGTGCGAAGTTTCCTCCGTATTGCCCTTTCAATAGGGATAAACCAACAGATAACGTATATAAACTCTCATCATTTGCGATAATCAATGGCCATAAGAAACTGTTCCAACCAGCAATAAAAGTTAATATTCCTTGAACGGCCATGATCGGTTTTGAGATCGGCAGGACTAGCTGCATAAACACGCGGAACTCGCTAGCGCCGTCAAGCCGAGCCGCTTCAAGCAGTTCATCCGGAATCGTGGACATAAACTGTCGGAATAGGAAGATACTGAATGCACCCACTAAACCAGGCAGCACGATTCCGGCCATTGTGTTTGTTAGTCCCATCTGGTTCAGAATTAAGTACACGGGTATCATTGTTACTTGTCCAGGAATCATCATAGTCGCAAGTACGAGATAGAAAAGTTTCTCTCTGCCCTTAAACTTGTACTTAGCGAACGCATATCCAGCCATCGCATTAAAGAACAGGCCGACAAAAGAACAGAGGACAATGATGATCGTATTGCGCAAATAAACAGCAAAGTTCATGTTTTCAAACAGATAGATGAAGTTATCCGCTGTAAAGGTTTCAGGCCACAGTGTTGGAGTGAGCTGGAGTACTTCACTTTCAGGTTTGAACGCAGAAAGAATCATCCAGATAAACGGGATGGCAACTAACAGTCCACCAAGCGTTAATATGATTCCTGCGATCCACTGCTGAATTCTGTATGCTTTTTTTGCATCAGATGCTTTTGTTTTCATGTTCTCACCTCACGTCTTAAATGTCGGTATCTTTCTTTTGCAATCGGAACTGAATCATCGTAATGATAATAATGGTAACAAACAGAACGAACGATCCTGCAGCTGCATAACCGAAGTTGCTTAACTGGAATCCGTTTCTGTAGATAAATAATGCAACAGATGTCGTACTATCCAGCGGTCCGCCGTTTGTCATAACAAATGGTTCCTCGAAGAACTGAACCCATCCGATCATCGTTGTGATCGATACGAAGAAAATCGCGTAACGAAGAAGTGGGATCGTAATCTTCGTTAGCTGTTTCCAGTTATTTGCTCCATCGAGCTGAGCTGCTTCATAATACGTTTTCGGTATTCCTTGCAGCGCAGCTAAGAAAATAATCATGTTCACACCGATTGCACGCCAAACGGCTAATGCGATCAGAGAACCTTTTGCAATTGTTGGATCCTGCAGCCAAGGGATAGCAGGAATGCCAACTAAGCCTAACAGATAATTAAACAAACCGAACTGTGGGTTATAGAGGTATGTCCACACGACAGCTACCGCAACAACGTTCGTAATGGAAGGCATATAAAATACAAGTCGAAAAGCCTTAAAGATGCGAGCTGTACCAAAGTTAATTAAAAGTGCGATACCAAGTGAACATGCGATAACTAGCGGAACACCAAACACGACATAAAAGATGGTATTCCCAATTGATTTTAAGAAAATAGGATCTTGAAAGATATTTATATAGTTCTCGATGCCAATAAAGCTAATATTTGAATAGTCTGCCAGTCCAGCTAGATCAATATCAGTAAAACTAATCACCAATGCAAGAACAATGGGGAAAAGAGAAAATAACGCCAATAAAGCAAGAGCTGGTCCAATGAAGAGGTAAGGAGTTGTTTTTGAATAGCTTTTCATGTTTTTCACATCCTTCAACATTACCCAATTGACAATAAAAAGGTAACGAGCAGGATGAACTGCTCGTTAAACCTTCGTCAACCAGATGTTATTTCTTTAAAATCTCTTCAGCTTTTTTATCGAAATTGTCCAATTCTTTTTGAACATCTGCTCCGCCGCGGTAGATTTTCTCAAAGCTCTTTAAATACGTTTGAGCGATTTCTTCCCATTGCTTAATAACTGGCATTGGCTGTGAAGATTTCATTTGTTCACCGAAAGCTTTGTAATATTCGTTACCAGTAAGTGACTCATCTTCCCAAGCTTTTTGTGTTGCAGGGAGGGAGTTCGTCATTTCCATCCACTTTAACTGTGTTTCAGGTTTACTCATGTACGCTGCAAACTTCAATGCTTCTTTTTCATGCTTAGTGTGCTCGAATACAGAAAGGTTCGATCCGCCAAGCGCTGAGATGTTGTTTTCTTTTGCTGGAAGTACAGCCGTTGCCCATTTACCTTTTAAATCAGGTGCTTGGTCGTTGATCAGCTTGATCATCCAAGGGCCACTGATGAACATTGGAAGAATTCCTTCTCCACGGAAACCTTGAATGATATCCATTCCTAGTTCTTCCTTAGGTGCAGCTCCGCTTTCGTAGAAGCTGTTTAGGTATTCTACTGCTTCAACAAACTTAGGATCGTTAAAATTCGGCTCGTTATTTGGTCCTAATAGTTCAGCACCATTTTGGCGAGCGAACATAAAGGATAGACTTTGTTCTTTCGCGTCAATCGAGAGACCATATTTACCTTTGCCGCGGTCAGCCAATTTGTCAGCCGCTTCTTTCAGCTCCTCCCAAGTCTTGGGAGCTTCTTTATAGCCTGCTTTTTCAAGCAGATCTGTGCGGTAGTATAATAAACGTGTGTCAACGTACCAAGGTACACCAACCATTTTGTCTTCAAACTTAGTCGTTTCAACAGAACCTTCAAAGAAAAGCTTTGGATCAAGTTCCGGGTAATCTTTTACATGAGGTGTTAAGTCTTTCAAAGCTCCAGCTGCTGCGAATTCCGGAATCCATGTTGTTCCCATTTGAAGAACATCAGGACCTTTTTTAGAAGCAACTGCTGTTAATAGTTTGTCATGCGCTTGATCCCAAGGAAGTGCTTGTACTTTAACATCAATCTTTGGATTTTCTTTTTCGAACTCCTCTGCGATTTTAGGAAGTGATTTTGCTTCTTCTCCCATACCCCAAACCGTAATCGTTGTCTTGCCGTCTTCGCCAGAACCTGAAGAGCATCCTGCCAGTACTCCCGAAAGGACTAGAGCACCAACCATTGACGTTACCATCGATTTTTTAAACCAACGTTTTTTCATGTGAGTTCCCCCTATGATTTGCTTTATTAGCAATTCCTTTTTTAATATTCCCGAATTTTCTTTGAAATTATTGTTGAAACGTTTCGATAAGCACATTATAATTCAAGTTGTAATCGTTTTCAATATGGAATTACAAAAAAGTTATAGGCTTCCATTATTTGTTGAAAACAAAGGATTTTATTGGGTTTTCCTTTTATATAGAGAGAATCAAGTAAAATTGACACATTGTAAAATACACCTTATAATCGCCTTGGATTTGATTGAAACGTTTCGATGAATTATGTTTTTACGGTTTGTAATCTTAGTTGTTATTTGGAAGTGTTTGATTTCCGTTCCAGGTGCTCGCTTTCCGCGGGGCAGGCGGTGAGCCACATTTGTACGTTTCACTTTTAAGTGTCTCACCTGCCCGCCTGTCCCGCAGGAGTCTCCCACCTTACACTCCAATCAACTGTCACAGAAGAAAATAAAAAAAGATTTGAAAGCTTCTGTCTTTAGAGAATAATCCTTTCTTTTAAAGGACTTTTCTAAAAAATCTTATAAAAATAATATTATTTTTGGCAAACCTTCCGAGGGAACTCTTAACAAATTAAGTGTAGTTTGTGGAGTGTGCAAGCCACTTTGTAACTTTTTGCAAGTAAGGCGACAAGGAAGCTTGCGTCGGTAACAGATGCTATGGCAACAGCCGTGACGTTTAAACTGCAGCATTCAAACTTACGATACAGAATTGAGGGGTAAACAATGACAACGATAACAAAAGGTAACTTTGATATTAAAGCTGGTGACTATACATTTACGTTTTTAAGCAGTGGTGATGTTTTCGAGGCTTCATATAACGATACGATGATCAATCAATGGATGAGTAACCCGATCGATGGGTCATTAAACAATCTATATTTACGCCTATTTAAAGAGGATGGTATTCAAGCGGTTCCTCTTTTAGGTTCAAAATCAGAAAGCACGGTTTCTCATAATAACAGCTCAGTGTTTTGGGAAGGCACGTATAAAGACGTTTCTTATAAAGTCACGTTTACGCTAAGTGAAAGTGGCATTTGGTTTTGGAATGTGGAATTAAACGGATCTGACGTTAAAGCAGATATTATCTATGGTCAGGACGTGGGTCTAGCACATAGAGGGGCAGTACGAACGAATGAGGCGTTTACTGCGCAATATGTCGACCACAAAGTGTTTGAAGATGATGCGCTCGGATTCGTAGTATGTTCGCGCCAAAACCAGCCGAACGGAAAAGCTTTTCCATATCTGCAGCAAGGATCCCTCACAAAAGCAGCAGGTTACGCGACAGATGGCTTTCAATTTTTCGGAACATCTTATAAAGAAACGGATATTCCTGAGGTTCTTTTTAAGGAAAGCCTTCCGAACGAAGTGTATCAATATGAGTTTGCATACATTGCTCTTCAATCAGAAGTTATTGAGTTAGATGGAAAACAGCAATTCGTATTTTATGGCTGCTTTAAAGAAGACCATCCAGAAGCTGTCTCTTCAGTAGAATTTCGTACTGAAATTGAAGAAGCTTGGAATAAAGTTCAAAACCATACGAACAAAGAAACGACTAAGCTGGAGAAAGTAAAGCGTAATGACGAATTTGATGGAACGTTACAAACAGCAGATCTTTCTTTAGAAGAAGTGAAGAGTCTATTCCCAGAAAGAATTTTGGAAGAGTACGAAGGCAACACACTTCTTTCATTCTTCACCCCCACATACGAGCACATCGTATTAAAAGAAAAAGAAAGAATCGTAGAACGGCCGCATGGACACATTCTCGTAACGGGGAACAACGTGAAGTTAAAAGAAGAGACGATTACAACAACTTCGTATATGTACGGAATCTTCAATTCACAGTTAGTTGTCGGAAACACATCGTTTCATAAGATGCTCACAAACGCTCGTAACGCACTGAATGTGATGAAAACATCTGGACAGCGAATCTATGTTGAGCTTCAAGGTAAGCTGCAACTATTAACGATGCCTTCTCTTTTTGAGATGGGCTTTAACTACACACGCTGGTACTACAAAACAGAAGATGAGATGTTCATCATTACAAACTTCACAACGGTTGACACTCCTGAAATTGAGCTTCAAGTTAGAGCTGTAAGCGGAAAACAATATCGTTTTGTCGTAACCAATCAAGTATCCATGAACAACCAAGAATATGAAGTAGCATTTAAAATGGAAAAAGAGGATAACGTTCTTTCATTCTTTGCAGATGACTCATCAGACAGCTCAAAAACATACGAAAATTTAAAATACCGCATGAAAGTAGCGGGCACTGAGATGACTGTCAAAGACGAAACGATTTTTGGAGAAAATATTGATTCAGGATCGGCTTCACTTGTCGTTTGTGATTTAGCTCCTACAACTGAATGGACATTAGCTGTTCAAGGGCTGATTGACGGAAAAGAGCTGCCGTTTACAGAAAAAAATGCTGAAACAGAAATTGAGTTTTATCGTGAATTTATACGTCATACGAACCGCAATTTCCGTTTAACAAAGGACGGAAAAGAAACGCATGATCTTCAAAAAATGAACGCCTTAGCACATTGGTACACGCACAACATGCTGATTCACTATTCTGTTCCGCATGGTTTAGAGCAATACGGAGGAGCAGCGTGGGGAACTCGTGATGTTTGTCAGGGACCGGCTGAATATTTCTTAGCAACACAGCATTATGATGCGGTAAAAGAGATCCTCTTTACCGTTTACTCTCATCAATATGAAGAGACAGGCAACTGGCCGCAATGGTTTATGTTTGATCAGTATTTTAAGATTCAGCAGGAAGAATCTCATGGTGATATCATCGTCTGGCCGCTAAAAGCAGTAACGGATTATCTCGCAGCAACAAATGACTTTGATATTTTAAAAGAGAAATTACCATACACAACAAACAGTGATTTTGGATTTACTGAGAAAAAAGCAACGCTGTTAGAGCATATAGAAAAGCAGATTGACTATATGAAAAGGAACTTCTTGCACGATACACACCTGTCTTCTTATGGTGATGGTGACTGGGATGATACGCTGCAGCCAGCTAATCCTCAGCTCAAGAAATTTATGGTGAGCTCATGGACGGTTGCACTAACCTATCAAGTGATGACGCAGTTCTCGAGCCTATTAAAAAAGGTGGACAAAGATCAAGCTGCAGAACTAGGCTCTTTGGCTGAAAACATCAAGTCTGATTATCAGAAGTACATGCTGAGTACAGATGTAATTCCTGGATTCGTTTATATGGAGAAAGCGGATGAGCCGAAGCTGATGCTTCATCCAAGTGACAACACAACAGGCATCAACTACCGACTGCTTCCGATGACAAGAAGTATGATTGCTGAACTGTTAACACCAGAGCAGGCTGAAGCGCATTTGAATCTTATCATGGATACGTTTTATTGCCCGGATGGTGTTCGATTGATGGACAAGCCGGCTCACTACAAAGGCGGTGTAAGTACGCACTTTAAACGCGCAGAACAGGCAGCTAACTTTGGACGTGAGATTGGCCTTCAATATGTACACGCACATATTCGTTTTGTTGAAGCGATGGCGAAGCTCGGAAAGTCGGAAGAAGTCTGGAGCGGGTTAGAAAAAATAAACCCAGTCATGATCCAAGAAAAAGTTCCAAATGCAGAGCGTCGTCAAAGCAATGCCTACTTCTCTAGTTCTGACGGTGATTTTAAAACACGCTATGAAGCTCAGGATCGTTTTGGGGAATTAAAAGACGGAAAAGCAAAAGTAAAAGGCGGCTGGCGCATCTATTCATCTGGTCCTGGAATTTACTTCAATCAGTTAATCTCAAATTGTTTAGGAATTCGTCCACATGGTGAACAGCTGATCATCGACCCTGTGTTATCAGAAGATATGCACGGATTAGAGATGCAGTATATGCTTGATGAAAAGCCTGTAACTTTTGTTTTCCATAAACGTAGTAAGGAAACAAAGAGACTTTTCGTTAACGGACAAGAAGTAGAGTCTGAAATGTACGAAAACCTTTACCGTGATGGTGGAGTGGTTGTAAATCGATCTGAGTTTGTAAAAAAATTGTCAGCAGATGTGAATACCGTCGAGATTTATTCATAGCCATTCGGTATAATAAAGGAAACGTTTGCAACAAGAGAGATAGGGGAGAATTTCGTTGGTAAGTATAAAAGACATTGCAAAAAAAGCAGGTGTTTCCATTTCCACGGTCTCCTATGCCTTAAACGGAAGTCCGAAAGTAACAAAGGAAACATCAGCTCGTATTTTAGCTATAGCTAAAGAATTAAATTATATTCCGAGTGCAGCTGCTCGTTCATTGAAAAAAAGAGAAACAAAAATCATCGGCATTTATTTAACCGATTACAGCGGTGCTTTTTATGGCCAGCTTCTCCAGGGAATGATGGAAACGTTAAGCGAGAACGGCTATGAGCTTATCGTTTGCAGCGGGAAGGAGTCGCACCGTTTTCTGCCTGAACGTATGATCGATGGGGCGATCATTTTAGATGCAACATACAAAACAGAAGAGCTGTTAAGTCATGCCGAACGCGGGCATAAACTAGTTGTGATGGACCGAAGAATGGATCATCCGAACATCTCGCAAGTACTCCTTGATAACAAAGCGGGTGCAACACTTGCCATTGATTATCTGGCGGAAAAGGGTCATCAAAAGATCTATGTTGTGAAGGGGCCGGATGTTTCATTTGATGCGATGCAGCGACTGGAGGCCGTACAAAAAGCGGTTCAACGCTATTCACATATTGAATACATCGAATTACATGGTGATTTTAACAAGTCATCAGGTGAAGATGCTGCGAAACAAATTCATCAAGATTTTTCCGAGCCAGTAGGCGTGTTCTGTTTGAATGATGAGATGGCGATCGGTATGTATAACTACTTCAGCCGAACGAATTTACGAGTTGGCGTAGATGTTCATATTATCGGTTTTGATAACATTGAGGTGTCTCAATATATCCAGCCGAGACTAGCGACCATTAATTATTCCAAGCACAAGTGGGGAGCGCTCGCGTCAGAGCTGCTGCTGAATTTAATTAAAAAACAAAAAAACGAACATGAGCGAATCAATGTCAGCCTGATTGAAGGGGATTCAGTTCGTAAACGTTAAACAAGAAAGAGGAGCACATAGAGGCTCCTCTTTTTTTTTTACAACTATTCAGCTTGAGATAGCGGTGATTTTTCTTTTGAGAAGAACCAGCCACCCGCTGCAATCAAGATCAGTACAATATAGAAGGTGATTTTCCATTCAGGTGATTTTGCGAAACCTTCAGAAAGGATAGCTAAGTCTGGATGCGCAAGCGTATAAACAGCTAATTTTATACCTACCCAGCCTACGATTAAAAAGGCTGCAATTTCAAGACCAGGCTTTGAGTGTAAGAGTTTAACAAAAAAGTTAGCAGCAAATCGCATGATGATGAGCCCGATTAACCCTCCAGCAAAGATTACCATAAACTTTCCTCCGTCTAGTCCACCGATAGGAGGAAGACCCGTATCAGGAAGTGCTACTGCAAGTGCTACAGCAGCTAATATAGAGTCGACCGCAAATGCAATGTCAGCTAGTTCAACTTTTAATACTGTGGTCCAGAACCCAGATTTTTTCTTTTCAGATTTTGGCTTATCCTCGTTATCTACTTTTTGAACAATAACTTTTCTAAAGATATGGTTAAACGCGATGAACAGAAGGTACACAGCTCCGATCGCTTGGACCTGCCACACATTAACCAAGAATGAAATGGCAAAGAGCGATGCAAAACGGAAAAAGAAAGCACCAACTAAACCGTAAAATAAAGCTTTCTTCCGTTGTTCTTCTGGTAAGTGCTTTACCATGATCGCTAATACGAGTGCATTGTCTGCAGCTAATAAACCTTCTAATGCGATTAGCACTAATAAAATCCAGCCATACTCTAACAAGATTGATAGATCCATGTTAGTTCCTCCTTAATTTTTTTTTTGGTTTTTTGTTTATTAACATAAAAAAGACCTTTACCCATAGCAGGCAAAGGTCTTACATAAAAAGTGACCTTTACCAGCCGAACGGTAAAGGTCTTGCTAACAACAGTAAAGTTGCCAATATAGCCGAGAGCACTAGGCTCCGAAATGACGACCATATTGTAAAAGCTACTCCCCTTTAGGAGTTATGAAGTTACTATTATCATATTATGCTGTACTTGATTTTGTCAATGATATGATCAATGAAGTGTGTGGAATTTATTTGCTTCGGTTGTTGTAGTATCCTTAATTAATAAAGAGAAAAGAGTGGATGAACCGTTGGATCAACAACAATACATAATCAATTTAATTGAAAAAGATGACTGGATGATGAGTGTTTTACGAGCTGCCAAAACACTAGATTTACCAGACTGGTGGATATGTGCAGGGTTTGTTCGTTCTAAAGTTTGGGACACGCTGCATGATTTTGAAGAAAGGACATCATTAGGTGATATTGATGTCGTATATTTTGATCGCAATAACATTCAGAAAGAGAATGAAAAAGTTTACGAAGGCATGCTTCATAGGGCAATGCCGGGATTACCATGGTCTGTTAAAAATGAAGCAAGAATGCATATCGTAAATCATGATTTTGAGCCTTATACATCAACAGTTGATGCTATTTCTAAGTTTCCTGAAACCGTGACGGCTCTCGGGGTTACACTGGGTGACAAGGATGAAGTGATCTTAGCTGCACCGTGTGGACTGCATGATGTTTTACATATGGAAGTGAGACCAACTGACATGTATAAACAAACAGAAGAAAGAAGAAACAAGTATCGAGAACGTGTTAAAAACAAGAATTAGGAAACAACCTGGCACAAAGTAAAAATTACAGAATAGTAAAAAGCTTGAGCAGGTGGCTCAAGCTTTTTTCTGGGATCTCCTATATTCTTCGTGAAAATTCGTTAAGAGCTAGAAATTAGAAATATAATGTACATGCAGGTTTCGAAACTGTCGGTCCAGTGTTTTTCGGGTATTCATATTAGATTGTTGAACGGTCTGAATCTCTTCTTCGAGTGAGAGCGTCTGGTCTAACAGCATTTTTAAGTAGGATTTCGTACTTATATTGTAATTTTCTTCAAAAGCCAGGAGAAGGATTATTTCTCTCGACTCTCTTACTTCAGCTAACATTCGATCTAGCGAGTCTTTTGAAATAGCTGTATCTCCTTTGCTTAACAGCCATGGTTGTTCGTACACAGAAAGAATAAATGGCATGCGGTTGAAAGTGGGATCATTCTTAGTTGTTGAAGTTTCAGATTCATAATCTTTCTTAAACTGCTTCAGCTCTTTCTGATAATCATCGACGATTATGTTATCCGCATTGTACACCAAGGTCTTATTTAAACTAATTGATGAAAATGGATAAAACCAATTTGAAACCAACAATAAAACTAAGATAATAACAGAACATACTACTGCTATTCTCCTCATCCCCATAGCTCCTTTACTTAAACCGTACTTTTACTTCTGTATCTTCTAGGACTTGATGGATCAGTAGGCTCTTTAGGTTCCTTTGGTTCTCTTCTTTTTCTAGGTTTAAACAAAGCGTAACTCAAACAAAATCCAATTGAACAAGTGATTCCATATTCAAAGACGGCAAACGTATTGAGTCCTTCAAACTTTGCCCAATAGAAAATGGTGAAACGATAGATGAGAAGAAAAATGACACTAAGTGCAATATATAAAAGCAAGTGAAATCGAAATTTCAATCTCATTTTATCTTTGGATGATTCGATAATAAAGGCTACGGGAAGTGTGCAAAAAAGAAAAAAAGGAAGTGCTGTAATAATTCCAAAAAATAGACCGAATAACACACTCTGCGTTCTAAGCTCTAGCGGGTTTCCACCAGGAATAGCAAAAAAGAATAACGCGCCAAAAAGCACGGATATTACGGATGAAACGATGACTCTCATAAATCTATCTCCTTACTGCCTGTTGAAGCTTTTCATACGTAGCTTCTTCATCTTTGTATTCAAACAATCCTAAGCGGTTTCCCCAAGGATCTGAAAAAGTAGCCCATCTTACAGGAACTTCATCGCGTTCAAAAATCTCAAAGTGTTCAATGTTTAAATCCTTAATCAAACGTGTTCGTTCACCATCAAGATCCATAACACCTAAACGAATCGGCCCGTTTCCTTCTGTGGAAGTTCCTTCTGCTACCTGCAGCCAACAGTTAGGAAGCAGTTCCCATTCTGCGAATCCATCATGTGGATTGAAGTCTGGTGGACGGTTCAGCAGCGTTTCATAATATCGCTGTCCTTCAGTCATGTTAGCAACACGAACTTGAACAGTCATTTCATATATCATATGTAATTCTCCTTTACTTAATAGTATTGTCTTCTAA
Organism: Fictibacillus sp. UD; assembly: GCF_043558025.1. NCBI lineage: Bacteria > Bacillati > Bacillota > Bacilli > Caryophanales > Fictibacillaceae > Fictibacillus > Fictibacillus sp. UD. The sequence continues at coordinate 490,292 of NZ_JARUHH010000002.1, read as the reverse complement.
AAACGTTCTAAGCGAGTCAGAAGTTTCATAACAGACATTTTTATTTTCAGTACAGATTATTTCTTTTTTAGCATTGTAAAGAAGTGTTGCCTCTGTTTGTTCTCTGCTGTATTTCTCAGATTCTTTTGAGGTCTTAAGAAAAAACGAATAATCAGGTTTGAGAGAGTGTGTATCAATCTTTTTCATTTTGCCTAGGCTGTTCGAAAAAAGTTCAGGATTCAATACGGTTACGGTTTCTTTTTTCTTAAGATCTTTTATAATCACCTGGTCAATCAATCCAAATTTTGTTTCGAATGCTTGGTTGATTTGTACCTCTATATTTGATCGTAATGGAGATGGATCGCTACAGCCGGTTGTTAACAACACAAATAGCATCAGCAAATATTTAGTTTTCAAAGCATTCATCCTTTAAGTAAAGTTTGAACAAGGTATACTAACTGCTTTTTTTCGTGTTGTGGAAGCTTTTCACTCAACCTCGCTGCAGCGATGGGCAGCATCCACTTTCGTAACGAATCTTCTGAAAAAGCGTAATGTCTATTATAGCTATTTTTATAGTAATTGGCTAAAAGTTTGCGTACATATAAAATCGTTCTGAATTTTAGTGAAGATGGATCCTCGGATAAACCGCCAAAATGTAAGATGAGCAGAGTGCGAGCTAAATCAGCTATTCTGTTTCCTCTTGTAGCATCAGCCCAGTCGATTATGATAGGGCCTTTTTTAGAGAGCAGGATATTGTCTGGATGAAAATCACCGTGACATAAAGATTCACCATCTGGCAGTTTTTCTAGGTGCTGATATATTTTTCTTTTACCATCGTTATTCAGTTCATGAACAGATTCAATCTTTCTTAATAGGACGTCTCGTTGAGCGGGTAGGGAAGAAAGCTTTTTTTCATGAACACTTACTTGAATTTTTGCCATACGTCTCAATAGGTGTATGGCTTGCCAGGGGTGACTGCTGAATAAACTCGTCACAGTGGAACCATTAATTCTTTCATAAATGAGCGCTCTTTTTTCTGAAATTTGTTCGGCGTGATATACAAAGGGTACCGGAAGTCCTAAGTCGCTGATTATTTTACCGATTATATATTCATGTTCAATAGCATGACCTGGTACGTGGTCATAAAAGACTTTTGCCGCTTTTTCGGGGGAAAGGGCTACGATTTGCGCAGTACTTCCTTCACCAATCACATGTAATTGTTTCACGTCTAGTGAACTCCTCTATTTCAATTTCTATATATGGATAATTCTAGCACATATTTCCAAGTAATAAATGTATAAATATTTTGTTTGACTGACTGGTCATAAACGGGATATACTAGCGTATGTTATTGAATGACTAGTCGGTCAAAGAGGTGAAAAATGAAAAAAGATAAACGAGTTGAAATCATAGAGAAAGCCATTGAGATGTTTGCTGAAAAAGGATTTCATGCAACTACCGTGCAAGAGATCGCAACGGCACTTAATATTTCAAAAGGTGGATTTTATACGTATTTTCCATCTAAGGATGAGTTAATTATAGAGATTTTTGATTATTATAGTGAGAAAATGCGTTCCGGCATGCAGCAAGTAAGTGAAGATTTATGCCCGAAAGAACGGATGGAAAAGCAGTTGAAGGTGCAGCTTGAAAATTATATGGCACACAAACCGTTTATGCAGATGCATTTTCGTGAGCAGAACGCATCCATTATTAAAGGCATTCAGCTTTTTATTCGCAAGAATTTCTTTGAGATGTCAAAGTGGTATGAGAACCACTTTTTACAAATCTATGGTGTAGAGATCAAACCGTACTTAGCGGATATCATCACGATCTGTGAAGGGATGAAGCAGTCATTCATCCGTGCATTTATGTTCAATGAAGAGCCTGTTGATTTAGAGAATTTCGCTTCTTATCTAATGGAAAGGTTTGACGATGTAATTAAGGGGATTCAACAAACGAAAAGAGCTCCTATCATTGACAAACAAGTCATGGATCGAAAGTTAAAGCCATGGACAGAAAAAGAAGTCATTGAAGAAGAAGTGAAAGAATTACTTAACAATATGAAGGATTTAATAGATCAAGAATTAATCTCCGAAGATTTGAGAAATGATTATTTTCAAGTTCTTGATTTCATCGGGCAAGAAATGAAAAAAGAGCAGCCGCAAAAGATGCTCATTCAAGGCATGCTCGCCAATTTACGAGGAATTAAACGAATTGAAAAAGAGCGAGAACGAATCGCAAAAGTATTGAACGTTCAGCTTTTATAAGGAGAATAGATATGGAAACAGCACAAAAACCGTTAAACACAAAACTCATATTAGCGGGTCTGATCATCGGGATGTTCTTTAGTGCACTTGAACAAACCATTGTTGGTACTGCGATGCCGACGATTATTGCAGATTTGAACGGATTTTCGATCTTTGCCTGGGTGACGACCGCATACTTGATTACATCTACAACTGTCGTTCCAATCGTAGGAAAACTTTCTGACCTTTACGGACGAAGAAAACTTTATTTACTTGGGAACTTCATTTTCATTTTAGGTTCTGCACTTTGTGGAACAGCATACACGATGGAAGAACTTATTATTTATCGTGGTCTTCAAGGGATTGGTGGAGGAATGATCATGCCTCTATCACAAACGATCATTGGAGACATTTTTACAGCTGAACAACGTGCGAAATGGCAAGGAGTGTTCGGTGCAATCTATGGATTAAGTTCTGTAATCGGTCCTTTTATAGGTGGACTTATGGTAGATCACATCAGCTGGCATTGGATCTTCTTAATCAACGTACCATTTGGAATTATATCTACAGCTATGATTGTAATCGGCATGAAGAACGAAACAGTTAGAGCTGCAAAAGGAAAAGTAAACATTGATTATTTTGGTATCTTCACATTAATTCCAGCGGTTGTCTTGCTGCTCTTAGGTCTTACTTTTGGCGGAGATAAATTTGAATGGCAGTCAACAACAAGCTACCTATTATTCGGCGGATTTATCGTCCTTTTAGCATTGTTTATTTTTATTGAAAAACGAGCTGTTGAACCGATTTTAAATCTTTCACTCTTTAAAAACAGAGTGTTTGCAACAACGAACATCTTAGGATTTTTACTTGGTCTAGGTATGTTTGGTGCCATCATGTTCGTACCGATGTACATGCAAGGAATCTTAGGCGTTAGCCCGACAAAAGCAGGATCAACAATGACGCCGATGATGATCGCGCTTATCACAGCAAGTATTATCGGTGGCCGGCTACTATTAAAACTTAAGTTTAGAACTGTACTCACAGCAGGTATGATGATTACAGCTGTTGGATTCTTCCTTATGAGTACAATGAATGTGGATTCAAATGAATTTACAGCTTACGCGTACATGGTCGTTCTAGGTTTTGGTATGGGTCTAGTTATGCCAACATTGATGATCGCGGTGCAAAACGAGTTTCCAAAATCTCAGCTTGGTGAAGTAACATCAGCATCAACTTTCTTCCGTTCGATCGGTGGTACGATAGGGATTACGATTTTAAATGCCGTAATGAACCATTCGCTTACAGATAAAATGAGTGATGCAGCCGGCAGTGCATCTAATCCGATTCTCGGAAAAGCGCTCGAAGAAATCGGGAAAAAAACAGACGCGATGTTTGGAATCTTGATCAATCCGGAACTATTGCCATTACCTGCTGAGTTAAAAACACCTGTAATTGCAGCGATCAAAGACGTGTGGTCAACATCTTTCTCAAGCGTGTTCTTAACAGGGCTGATCTTTATTGCGATTGGAATTGTTGTGGCGTTATCGGTAGGGAAGAGCCGCATCGTAAAAGAAAAGCCTGTTGATTCAGAAGAGCTAGGCAATGAGGATGAGCAAATGTCATCTAATAAGTTAGCAACTGAATAGTAAAATGAAAAGAGCTGATCGCGTTGATCAGCTCTTTTTTTTCGATTGTTGAGATATGTCCTAAGTTTGTTGATATCAGACAAATTTACGTTGATACCTACAAGATATTGTTGATATCATACTACTTTGTGTTGATTTTTTACTTTATTTCAATTTTTAGCGCTGTTTGTTCACCATCATATCCAACAGAACGGAATCGGTAGTACTCGAAGTTTCATTCCCAAGTCGGCAGAAATTTTCAATCGTCTGCTCTACATCTTCTTCAATAAAACCGTTCGTTGAGGGGATACACAATCCGTTTGACGCAAGGATAGCGGATTGAACAGCTGCACTCGAACACGTCGCCACCTTCATGGCGCAGCCGGCTTTTGCTCCGTCACATACCATTCCACTCACGTTGCCTAATGTGTTTTGAATGGCAGCTTTCATTTTATCCAGGTTATCATCCAGCAAGTAGGTTATGGCAGCCGAGGCACTTGCACCCGCAACTGTTACACCGCAAAGCGCAGATAATCGTCCGAATTTTGACTTCATATAGATCGATAGAAGATGACTTAACGTCACAGCACGCAGCATTTTTTCTTCTGATACACCTAATTTCTCAGCGGCTGCCACAACGGGCATGGTAACAGCAATCCCTTGATTACCGCTGCCGGAGTTCGCCATTACAGGCATAGTGGAGCCAGCCATTCTCGCGTCAGAACCTGCAGCTGATAGCGCCATGCTATAGGTGGCAAGGTCGTCTGAGAGAATGCCTTTCTTTGTTTGGTCGTACAGTGTTTTTCCGACTTTTAATCCGTATTCGTTAGCAAGGCCTTCTTCACAGATTGCAGAGTTCAACTCCACACTTCTTTTAACAAGATCCAGTCGGTCCAGAGGAACGTCAGAAATAAAGGAATAAAGATTTTCAATGGATAGCTCCGGAAAAGGATCATTTGCTGGCGATGAAGATGAACTTTGTTTTGATTGATCAACCAATACCTTTCCGTTTTGAGAAATGTAGCTTACATTCGTATGATCACCTGATATGATCACAACAGCTTGATCGGTCTGTGACTTCAGTTCAACTTCTATATATAATTTTTCAGTTCCTGTAGCTGTAGAAACTGAAACAACATCTTCACGAACGAGCGATATAGCATGATCTTCGTCTTTCTTCGTCACTCCTTCTAGTACACGTAACTCTTTCGCCGGGTCACCTGCAATCACACCAAGAGCCGCTGTAAAATCGATTCCGGTATGATTCATGCCTGGAATACCTACAGATAAAGCATTTTTGATGACGTTTCCGCTCGCTTTAACTGAGATCCCTGTTACTTCACCATCAACATATTGTTTAGCAGTTGCTGAAGCAAGTGCGATCGCAACAGGTTCTGTACAGCCGAGCGCCACAACGAGTTCTTTTTCCAAAAGGTCGTATATCTTTTCGATAATCATGATTTTCAACCCCATCTCTTATAATCTCTTTCTTTAGAATAACGGGTGAAAGGGGGAAAAAGAAAGAGGTAAATCTTTTAAATATTTAAGGCTTTTCTCCTGTTACTTGTTAGCACTGGCGAATAAAATAAGCAATTAGCCATCAATTTTCATCAAATGACAGGATTTATATCTTCTTTATTTAGTTCAAGTTGCAAAAGTGGGAACGAAGGAACTTTTTTGTAAAAATGTTCTAAAATACTATTCATTCACTTAATTTAAAATTATTATAAATGAGTAATCTTAACACCTTTGTAAGGAGCTTTCTAATGGAACCAAAAATTAAAAAATACCAGTTGATGCTGCAAACGAAAATCAATCGTCAAATAGAAGAATGGAAAAATAGTAAAACTGTGATTCAAAATAAGGATTTATATCAGTTTGTCCACACGATCACGGGAACTGCCGGAACAATTTCCCTTCATGAAGTGTCAATGGAAGGTGCTGCACTCATGAACCAATTGAATAAAGAAGAAGATAAAAACTGGGAACCGATCGATGTGATGATTTTTCTTCGACCGCTTACAGCTTTACTTACCGATGAAAAGTTGCTTATTAGCAATTCTGTACCTTCGCAAAAATCTCCGCAGACCGTTGATGATAACGAAGATCAGCCACTTATTTTAGTTGTAGACCCAGACATTTCATATCTTATTGATCTAAAAGAAGAGCTTGAGAAACTTGGATGGTCTGTTTTTATTTCTCAAACAGCTGATAAAGCAATATCGATGGTGTATGATTTGCAGCCAGATTGTATTGTCATCGATCATACCCTCCATGAAAAAGAAGTATATTCATTCTTGAAGCAGATAAGAGAGTCTATTTCTCATCAATTGATACCTGTCATTGTGATGAGTACCACTAACAACAAATTAGCGAGATTACAAGCTTACGAGCTTGGGGCTGATGACTTCATGGAGAAAACAGTTGAAAATGATGAGTTTTTGGTGAGGATAAAGCGTCAGTTGGCAAGAAGGAAGTTGTTAAAAGAATCACTCATGAAAGATGAACTTACGAAAGTCTTTAATCGAAAATTTTTAAATGACATTTATATGAGAATGTCAGCAGAGCATGAAAGGAAAAAGATATCTTTTACACTTGCCATATTAGATCTGGACCATTTTAAAAAGATAAACGATTCTTATGGCCACTCAGCAGGAGATCAAGTTTTAGTTGATTTTGCTGTCTTTCTTCGTGCGCAGTTAAGAAGACAGGATGTAATTATTCGGTACGGCGGTGAGGAATTTATCGTGCTCATGCCATATACATCTAGTTTAGAGGCTGAACAAACTGTGTCTCGTCTATTGGAACAGGTTAAAGTGTACCCATTTTCTTACGATAACTATTCTTTTTCTATAACATTTTCTGCTGGGATTTCTGAAATTTCAAATACGACGCTCCTTTCCAATGCTATAAATGTAGCGGACAGAGCACTATATGCAGCAAAAGAAAATGGAAGAGCAAGGGTGGAAACGGCCCAGGGGCAAATAGAGAAAAAGCGCAAACTTAAAGTGGCGGTAATAGATGATTCTGATGTAATTCGAAAAATGCTTGAAAGCTTTTTTAAAGAGTTCGAGGTCGAGAAGTACGAACTCGAAGTGCAAACTTATCAAGATGGTGTTACGTTTTTTGAAGATACTTGGCATAAAACACATGACGAGTTTCTAATCATTCTGGACGGTGTCCTTCCAAAAATGGACGGGATAGAGATCCTGCAAAAAATCCGTCAGTATCCAGACAGAAGCCGCTACACCATTCTTATGCTGACTGCAAGAAAAGCGGAAGCCGATATCGTACGTGCGCTTAACTTAGGTGCAGACGATTATCTTACAAAACCGTTCAGCATCCGTGAACTTGAGGCTCGTATTAAAGTACTCGTACAGAGGGTGAAATAATGCTGTCACAAGAAATTGAACGTTTAGTGTGGGCTGCTGCAATCTTACTCTGTGCATTAACGATTATGTTTCTCTATCTGGTGATAAAAAAAGCCTTGGAAATTCGCAAAGAAAAACACATTCAAAAATATATGGATCATATACACGGCACAATATACGGCTATTTGTACCAAGATAAAAAATCGCGACACCTTCTTCCAGATTCAAGCGTAAAATTCACTGCAATTGAGCGGCTTTTAACGAATTATTCGACGGTTCTAGAAGGAGAAGGAAAAGAAAAAATCACTCAACTTGCTGATGAGCTATTCAAAAGTAGATATGAATCTATTCTTCGCCGTAATAAGTGGAGCAGCAGAATGAATGTATTGTATAAGATCGATGGATTTAGAATGACGGTTCTTAATGAAGTGTTAAAAGAAATGATAAAAGATTATAAAATTACGAAAGATGAGAAGTTAATCATCTTCCGTTGTTTAGCATACTCAAACAATGATTCTTTATCTGCTCTGTTTCAATACATATCAGTACCCTTTTCCGTATTGGAGTACAGAAGTATTATCAACCGGATGGATGACATTGCGTTTGGCCAGATTGTAAGTGATTATCACCTCTATCCTGAAAACTTGCAGCTTGCAATTATAGATATCATTGGCATCCAAAAAAAGTTAGATTTTGTTCATTTTTTAGAAGGGCAGCTAGATGATAAGCAGTTTGAGATAAGAATTCGTTCTATGAAAGCGATCGGAGAAGTCGGTTTTCTGTCGGATTCCTTGATTGTTGAACGATTCGCTCAATCACAACAATGGGAAGAACGCTTGATGGCAGCTAAAGTGATCGGCAAGACACGCGTACGCAACGGACTCGACGTGCTAGATATCCTGATCAAGGACTCATCTTGGATGGTTAGGGCTCAAGCAGCGAAAGCCTTTTTAAGTTATACGGACGGGCTTGAAAGGTTATATGATATCCGTTTTACAAGTGACGACCCATTTGCCAGGGACATGGCATCTGAATGGATCGAGAGAGGAATTGAAGATGGTTACAGTTATTAGTCAGTTTTGGCTCGATATCGTTCGAATCTTTGGCTGGTTTATTTTGTTTTACATGTCTGGAGTTGTTTTGTTTTACGGACTGCTATTTGTTTTAGCAGCTTTTCAATTAAAAAGAGAAGAAAGTATCGATTCCTTTGAGCGATATGAAGATTATATGGATGCTAGTTATACAAAACCTGTATCAATTATCGTCCCAGCTTATAACGAAGAAATGGGTATCATAGGCAGTGTTCGATCGTTACTCAGCATCAATTATCCTGAATATGAAGTGATTGTGGTAAACGATGGCTCACGTGATAACACAGTAGAAACGGTTATTGAGCATTTTCAGATGAAGAAAGTAAGAAAAGTAATTCAAACAAGGCTCGAAACCCAGTTAGTAAAAGGTGTTTATCAATCTTCTGTATACCAGAATTTATGGCTTGTAGACAAGATGAACGGCGGGAAAGCGGATGCGTTAAACGCCGGACTAAATGTTTCAAACTATCCTTACTTTTGCTCGTTAGATGGCGATTCTGTCTTAGAACGTGATGCGTTTCTAAAAGTTATGAAACCCATTATTGATTCTGATGAAACGGTTATCGCATCAGGAGGAAGCATTAGGATTGCAAATGGCTGCGACATCCATGAAGGTCAGGTGGAAAGAATCGGTTTATCGAAGAATCCTGTTGTAATCATGCAGGTTATTGAATATCTGCGTGCGTTCTTAATGGGGAGAATCGGGCTCAGCCGCTATAACTGGCTGCTCATCATCTCTGGTGCTTTTGGTGTGTTCTCGAAAAAGTGGGTGATTGAAGCAGGCGGTTATAAACGGGATACGGTTGGAGAAGACATGGAGCTTGTCGTACGGCTGCAGCGGCTTATTAAAGACAAAAAAGAGAACAAAAAGATTGTTTATGTACCAGACCCCGTTTGCTGGACTGAAGCACCTGATGAGCTGAAATATTTGCATCGACAAAGAAACCGCTGGCATAGAGGGCTGTATGATAGTTTATGGATTCACAAGAAAATGCTATTAAATCCAAGGTACGGCTCAATCGGTATGGTTTCATTGCCTTATTTCTGGCTCATTGAACTCGCTGGCCCTGTTGTGGAATTATGTGGCTATCTGTTTGTGATGCTTTCCTTATTCCTAGGGGGAATCTATATTGAAATGGCTATAATATTTTTCCTGCTGTCTGTTCTGATCAGTGCACTTTCCTCAATGGGAGCAGTCATATTAGAAGAGTGGAGTTTAAGAAAGTACCCTAAAATATCCGATATTGTGAAGTTGTTCGCCTATTCACTGACAGAAACATTATGGTACAGACCACTGACGGTTGTGTGGCGCTGCCAAGGATTAGTTCAAGCTATTCGCGGGAAAAAATCGTGGGGAGAAATGAAGCGAAAAGGAATATCCGGGGGAATCTCACAATGAATGAATCAACAAAGAAACATCTGCTTTTGCTGTATATTTTCCTATTTACCGCACTCATAACTTCTCCATTTTGGGTTTGGCAGGTTCAGCAATCCAAATCATTGGATGTTTTGGTCGTGGATAAGACGATACAAAACGAATCATATAGAGAACATAGTGGTCTAATATGGGCGCTTAACCATCTGAAAATACAGAAACAGAATGGTGAGCAGTATGATGAGCAGAGTGATTTTTCTCGAACGGTACCCCATTTTACAAAAAAAGAGTTGCCGAAGCTTTTGTATGTTGCTGACAGTTATGGGGTTGAAGTTGTCGATTATCAAAACAACTACCGTGTAGACGGGGGCTTGACAGCGAAAGAAGTGGAGAATGTTCGGAGTACGGTTATGTCAGGAAGCACCGATTTAATTGCAGAGTTTAACACGTTTGCAAGTCCTACTGGCAAAGAAGCGCGTGAAGGGATTTCCAAGCTGTTAAACGTTCAATGGACGGGTTGGATCGGTCGTTATTTTTTAGATTTAAATGGTAAGGAAGTTCCGTCATGGGTGAAGAGTAATTACAAGGAACAATATGGAGAATGGAATTTTAAAGACGACGGTATACTGTTTGCTCACGAAAACGGCAAGATGCTAGTTTTAGATTCTAAAGACATGAAGCAAAAAGGAACTGTTTTTTCATTTTCAAAAAAGGGTGAAGAGATGTATGGCTTGGATGCGGCTGTACCTTATCATTATTGGTTTGATGTGATAAGCCCGCTTAATGAGGCAGAAGTGATGGCTAATTATCAACTGAAGCTGACAGATTCAGGGGAGAACAAATTAAACAAGTATCAAATTCCATTAACATTTCCAGCCGTCGTTCATCATCAAAACACTCTATACAGTTCCACATATTTTGCAGGAGATTATGCAGATCAAGCAGAACTTCCGAACCTTTTTCAAACTTGGGGATTGAGTTGGATCAAACAGCACATTACTCTTGATGACGGACAGGGAAGTACATTTTATTGGAAAGTATATTTGCCGTTAATGAAATCGATTCTGAATGGTGATAGAATCAGTCACCCTATTAACTAAGTCCTGCTAATAATGATCATTTAATAGCTTTACATGTAACGCGCGACAGCCGATATGTATATATGCGAACCGATTTTAGAAATCAAATAGATTCATAAAAATTTTAATGATTGCAAAGAAGCTTTGAGTTTGTTAGTTGGATAGCGAATTCAACCAGGTGAAAAAACGGTAGCAAAGGTTATGATTCACTTAGCATGCAAAAAACATATGAAAATGTATGTAAAAGGATCGGGGGAGTGAAAGTATGACGAGAATTCTTTTAGCTGAAGATGAGGAAATCTTAAGAATGCTCGTTCTTGATACATTAGAGGACGAAGGATACGTCATCGATGAAGCATCTGACGGTCGAGAAGCATACGAAATGATCCAGAGAAATCATTATGATCTGGTGATTTTAGATTATATGATGCCCCATCTGACAGGGTTGGAAGTGGTGGAAAAGACAAGAAACGTATTGATGAAAAAGGAAATTAAGATAATGATTCTTTCTGCCAAAAATCAGCAATCAGATCGTGACCGTATAAAAGAAGCTGGTGCCGATTATTTTATGTCAAAGCCGTTCAGTCCTCTGCAGCTCCTTGAAACGATAGGAGAGATTTTAGGTGAGTAACTACTTTAGAAGAAGTCTTGGCAGACAAGTAATTATCATCAATCTGGTGTTCGTCTTCTTGCTTCTTGCTGGAATGGTGTCGCTTAGACTTTATCATATAAACCTAACGAACTCCCTTGATCAAGAAATTTCGGAAGAACAAGAAAAATTAAATTTTGTGTCTAACTTGAAAGAGAACTTAAACGCAATCATGTTTGACTCTAGAGGTTTTTTTGCGTTCGGCTCTGAAACTTTTATTCAACGCATTGGAGATAAGCAAGATGAAATTAAGGCAGATCTCGTAACGTTTGAGAAGGAATACAAGTCTACTAGAGACCAAGAAGTTTTAATAAATGTAACATCGTTTACAGACAGCTATTTCAATGAGCTGCTGCCCAAAGCCATTGAATACAGGAGAAACGGACAGATTGATGAAATTATTAAAATGTCTCAAGAGGATGGCGGGACACAAAAAGTGAATGATGTGCTCGCATCCTTAGAGAATTTTGAAAAAGATATTCAGCAAGACATTGACCGAACGTACAGTACAAAAGATGAAAAAACAAGCATGAGTCAGCTTATCTATTTTTCGTTTCTAATCTTTATGGTTCTTGCCTTTTTAGGATTGATTCGTATGATGATTAAACGATTTGGAAGCCCGTTGCGAGAAATTGCAGATGTTTCAGCACAGATTACAAAGGGTGAACATGTAAGTCAAATTCCTTACACCGACCGGCTCGATGAAATCGGTGTATTGTCTAAAGCGTTTGAAAAGATGATCAAAGGCATTCAAGACAACGAGCAGGAATTAATCGCACAGAACGAAGAGCTTGCTGCTCAGCAGGATGAATTGAACGAACAGCAGGAAAAGCTTCGAAATGCTCTATCTACTACGGAACAAAATGAAAAAATGCTGATGAGGATGAATTCGTTTATTCATTCCATTTCAAATACATTGGATAAAAAGTCTCTGTTAAAAAGCATTGTGGAAAACATGGTAGAAATCACTTATTCGAGCAAAGGATTAATCTGGTTTGTTAATGAAAACGATATTGCTTCGGTCGGGGTATCACAAAGCGAACAAAATCAGTTTTTATCTCATTTTCCAGAATCGGGAATGCTCGCTCGCATAGAAGATACAACTTTATCTTATCAAGTAATGAGAGACAGTTTTGTTTCAGAAAAAGGATATATTGAAGAAACGTTCAAATCAGGTGATCTATATATACCGATCTTCTCAGGAAAACGTGAATTGTTAGCTGTAATGGTCATCACACGAATCGGTTCTTCTTATTCGTGTGATGAGATTGCAGAATACCAAGGTCTTGCAAGACAAGTGGCACTCTCTCTTGAAAAATTGAATCTGTATGAAGACAGTGAAAAGCAACGAATTACCATTAAAAATGTAATGAACAGCATACATGAGGGCATTCAGCTCATTGATAATGATGGCACTATTATTCAAGCGAACCAAAAGTTTTGTGAACTCATGAGCTGTGACGATCCAGACCAATTAACAAGTATGGAGTATGAAGAGTGGAGCAAGCATCTTAAGTCAAGGGTTCATTCCGCTCATGACTTGATCTCTTTTATCCAGAATGCTGTACACGAAAAAAACGAGACCGGTATTTCTTATATTTTTGAAATGGACGGGGAAGAGAAAAGAATGATTCAAATCTATTCCGAAAGCCTTGTTCAAAATGATAAGAAGCTGGGAACGGTCATTGTGTATCGTGATATTACAAAAGAGTTCGAAGTAGACCAGATGAAGTCAGAATTCGTTACTACGGTAAGCCATGAATTGCGTACGCCTTTATCGAGTGTGTTAGGTTTTACAGAATTGATGCTTACGCGTGAACTAAAGCCAGAACGTCAAAAGAAATATTTGACGACCGTTCACAAAGAAGCATTCAGGCTGACCTCACTGATAAACGATTTTCTTGACGTTCAGAAAATGGAGAGCGGAAACCAAGAGTTCGATAAAAAGTATCATTCTGTCTTGCCGATTATCCAGGACGTGATCGACATACAAAGAGTGAATAGTGATAAACATGTGTTTGAAATAGATGTACAAACGGAAAAGCTATCGGTATTCGGTGACCGAGACAAGCTTTCTCAAGTGTTCATGAATTTGGTCTCAAACGCTGTAAAATATTCACCTGAAGGCGGAAAAGTTCTGGTCACATTACGCAATAATGAAAATCATCTAATCATAGATATAAAAGATGAAGGCCTCGGAATTCCTAAATCTGCAATTGGTAATCTGTTTACGAAATTCTACAGAGTGGATAACTCTGACTGCAGGAAGATCGGCGGAACAGGACTTGGTCTTGCCATCGTTAAAGAGATCGTTAAAGTACACCAAGGTCATATTTCCGTTGAATCTAACTTAGGTGAAGGAAGTACGTTTACCGTAATGTTCCCGGTGATTGATGATGTGTATGTGAATGCCTCTCTTACTCAGACGAAGAGACAAAAGGTGGATATCATCATCATTGAGGATGACAGGCACCTCGCAGGGCTGATAACGGAAGAGTTAATGGAGCACGGATTTCATATCGCACAGTTTAACACGGGTGAAGATGCAGTGAAGATGGTTGAAGAAACCAAGCCAGAAGCGATTGTTCTTGATATTTTACTAGAAGGTAAAATGGATGGCTGGCAAGTGATCGAATCACTAAAAAGTAATCCGATCACTAAGGACATTCCAATCTTTATTTCCTCAGCACTTGATGAAAAGCAAAGAGGCTTTAATTTAGGTGCAGCAGGGTACTTGATCAAACCGTATCAGACAAGCCAGTTGACGTCATCCATCCTGCAAGTGATGTTGAATAAGGAAAAGAACGGACATATCTTAATACCGGAAGAACCAAGTCATACGAACGATTAATACGAAAGCCTGCAGATAGAGTACTGCAGGCTTTTTTATATAAATATGTTGTGCTCGTTTTAGTTTTATACTGTTTTATTAGAAAGATAATACGCTTCCCTATCAATAAACCCTTGCTTTACATGGCTCCAATCTTCTTTTGTAATTGAATAAAGAACGGCATTTCGAATATATCCGTTTGAAAGAATGCGTTCGTTCCTCATCACACCTTCTTTAACAGCACCTAATCGCTCTATAGCTCTTTGTGAACGAATATTTCTCTCATCCGTTTTAAACTGCACGCGAATAAAATGTAAAGTTTCAAAACAATAGGTGAGTAGAATTTGTTTACAGGCCGAGTTTATGAAGGTACGCTGATAATCCTTTCCGTACCAGGTAGAGCCTAGTTCACATGACCGTTGAGCAGTGTTTATTTCGTATAAACGGGTCGTGCCAACGATTTGGTTGTTTTTCTTTAGTACAACTGTAAATGGTAAGGCCAGCCCTTTTTCACGAAGTTCGATGGCTTGCATTACCCAGTGATCCATATCCTGTTGTGATTGGATAACATTAAGCATAAACTTCCAATTGTCCGTGTGATTTATTTTATATAGTGGAATGGAGTGATCATACTTCATAGGAATCAGCAGTATGACTTCATTTTCTAGAATAGGCGGTGAGATGAATAAAGTGGGGTTCATGTTTTTCGTTCTCCTTACAATTGAATTGGATATTTATGTTAACATTTTAATATAAAAATGAAGAGGTGAAACGATGGGATTTTTTATTTTAATTATATTAGTTGTATTTTTATTTGACGCAGCGAAATTAAGGAAACAGAATGAAACAATTATTTTGCAAAACGAGAAAATGATATCCCTTTTAGAAGAGATAAAAAATAAGTAGCACTTACTTTTCCTTAAAAAGATTAAAAAATTGATAATGATCTATACCTGTAATCTTTAAAACGAGTTTCTGGTTTTCTGAGGGAATCCCACTCTTTCCATCAAAAGTAACGGAAAACTGGTTAGGGAAACTCTTAAAGGACAATTTGTAAGTTCCAATCTCCACTTTCTTTTTTGATTGCTCGTAAGCTGTACTTAGTGTGAAGGTAAGTTCTTGCGGTAGTTTGTTATCATTTGCTATGTGTGTAAGCATCAATTGGTTTTGGGATTTTTTCATAGAGAATGCCGCTTTCCAAAAATCGTTTTCTCCTGAATAAACAATTGTGTCACTTTTCGATGTTGGTCTAGCTTTTATTGAAGTTTCATTTGAAGTTGGAACCGTCTCTTTGGAGAAGATTGATAAACCAGAAACAAAGCCAACAAATAAAATAACAGCCAAAATGAGTTTCTTTTTCATCCTCACCAACCTCTCATCAGCTTCATAACAGTTTATTCTTTGTTTTACATAGAAATCCTTGTTCATTTACTTTAAACCTTTACAAACTCTTTACCAAACCTTAACACCACTCCTTAGTAAATATTGTCATAATTTCTATACATAGACAAAAGGGGTGGCCAGTTTGAAGAAGGTAGTACATCAGATTAAAAGGTTACAAGTTTTTCAGAACAAAAAGCTTCCTGTTACGTTTAAAGTCAGACTTAACTTACAAACAAAGCTGTTAGTGATGATGCTTTCACTTGTTGTTATAACCATCTCAATCGTTGGAATGTTTAGCTACAATAAGGCATCAGAAACAACACGCACTATTATTGAAAACCGTTTAGAACGAGAAACCGAAACAACGTATGACATTGCGAAAAATCTTAAGTTCAGCTTCATACGAGATGAAGACATGTTCAATAAGCGTTTGGGTGAGAGTATCGATACACAGTACGTCGGTCTTCATCAAGACGATATGACAGCAAGTTTATTTTTATTAAATAATGAAACGGTAACACCATATAAAACGAACGGAAAAGATGGAATTACTTTGTCCTCAGCTAGTAAAAAGCAAATTGGTGAGCTTGAAAATGGTGTGCTACACACAGACATCATGGGCAAGGAATATACTCTGGCGTTTAAAAAAGTTCAAGAGTTGAACGGAATTTATGTGATCGCCGTCGAAACCGAAAGCTATATGCAGCCGATCTATGAGTTACGAAACTTTATCGCTGTTGCAGTAATCGCGAGCATCCTATTAACAGCCGCTGTAATCATCTTCTTGATCAGAAGTATCACGTCCCCGTTATTAGCACTAAGTACAGTGATGAAACGTGTGCAGAAGGGTGATTTTCAACATAATGTGCACTATCAATCCAGACATATCGAGATTCAAAGATTAATTGAGAGCTTCAACCAGATGATGACGTTTATCAGAAACGTGCATGCTCAGATTCAGCATATTTCTAGTGAACTGACAGCTCAAGGAGTTGAGCTCGAACATACATACAGTGAGGCGAATCACTATAATGAACAATTGGTAAAAAGGATTGAAAACGTGATGGTTGGCGCAAAAGAAACAGCCATCAGCTCTGAGCATAGCGTACATCTTTTTACAGATATGCAAGTAAAAGTGAATGAGCTGAACCATACGGTAATGTCAGTTATGGCGGAGTTTTCTTCTATGAATCAAAATGCTGTCTCCGGTCAAGAAAAAGTGGAGAAGCTAGTTGAAGAGATTCATAGCAATCATGATCGTTTTGCACATTTAAACCAAATCATTGATGAGATGGGGAATTATTCGAACCATTCTCAAAACGTGATCTCTACCATCAAAGATATATCTGAACAGACCAAACTGCTTGCATTAAACGCTCGGATTGAAGCGGCTAGAGCAGGTGAGGCGGGAAGAGGTTTTGCGGTAGTTGCAGATGAAGTTGGAAAGTTAGCCGATCAATCGAGTAGAGCAGCTTCTGATATTATTGCAACTGTTAATCAAATGAATGAAACAGCTTTACAAGCAATCGAGGAATCACACATTCTTGGTGAGACGAACCAATTTCATCTACAACAAGTTAAGAATACTACTGGGTTTATTCAATACTTGATGAAGTCTGTAGTAGAGAACAATGAGCGAATGAGTGATATGAGTGTCGCTCTAAAAGAACTAAAAGTGGCTCTGCCTGAAATAGAAACAGCTGCCGTTCAGTTCTCTAGCATTTCTCAAGAAACACTGGCGAGTTCAGAAGAGATGTCTGTTACATCTATCAAACAAAATGAGAAAATCAAACAAGCTTATCTTGTTGGGGCAACACTATCCAGATTGTCTCACCAGTTAACGAAGGAAAGTCAGTTTAAAAGTATGGAACGGGTGAAGGAAACCGCATAAGAGAATAATTTCGGAAAGTGACGGGGGATCCGCCACTTTTCTTTGAATTTCAGGAATTAAACGGTGTCGCGTGCTCACCATAAAGTAAAATCTCTCTAATTTCCATCACATCTGAAACAATAGCAAAGGGTTTATGTTCTGTTAACGGTTTACTTCCACGTGCATTGATCCAGATCGCATCCATGCCGAAATCAATAGGTCCAGCAATGTCATGCGTCCAGGAATCTCCAATAAAAAGAGTTTGTTCTGGACGATGGTCAAATTGCTCCAAAGGTGCATAATAAAGTTCTCGATCAGGCTTTCTTAATCCTAGTTCTTCCCCATGGAAAATGGATTCAGGCGAAAACACCTCTGAAAGCCCCATTTGCTGTACTTTTTGGCGCGGATCATAAAGTGCATTTGTTACAATAGCAAGTTCATAGTGCGCTTTTAATTCATGAAGCATTGTAATGAGAGTTGGAGATTGTTCAATACACAATAACCCTGTTTTTACAAAGAGTGTATCTAGTTCATCAATTTGTTTATCATCTATTGTTAGTCCAAAATGTGAAAAGGCATGACGCCACCTGGCTCTTCGGAAATTTAATGGTGTGATCAAACGCTTTTTCAACAGAGCAATTAAGTGACTGGAAACTTGAAGTTTTTGTGCTAGAAAAAGAGAAGCATCTAAGTCTTTAGTGATTGGATGTATGCCAAGTGTTTGAATGAGTCCAATCTTAAACCAATCTGAATTTAAAAGTGTATCGTCTAAATCAAATAAAAGAAGCTTGTATTTTTTCACAGCTACCACCTCATTAATTCTTTAATATGATTGTGTATGATGAATCATGGCATGTCTATGGCTGTATGATGATTATTAAATGCTATAATGATATTAATAATTTTTCCGATTATGTAAATGTACATATCCATACAACTACAGTTTGTAGGAGGTTATCATGTTTAATAGTGAAGCAGAACTAATTATTCCCGCAAAAGCTATTTTAGGAGAAGGGCCATGCTGGGACTCGGATCATGGAGTCCTATATTGGGTTAATATTCTAGATAAAAAAGTAAATGTTTACGATCCGCGCATTCATAAAAATAGAGAGATTCGGCTGGATCAGATGGTTGGAACAGTTGCGCCAAGACAGTACGGTGGATTAGTCGTAGCTCTACAAAAGGGATTTTATTTCTTAGATCTTGAGACTGAAGAACTCACCCCCATTGTTGATCCAGAAAGTCATCTACCTGAAAATCGTTTTAACGACGGAAAGTGTGATCCGTTCGGACGCTTTTGGGCAGGAACGATGAGTTTAAGTGAAGAAAAAGAAGCGGGCTCCTTATATTGTCTAAGTACAGAGTTAGAGGTTGAAAAAAAACAGGACAACCTTACTATTTCAAATGGTTTGGCGTGGTCTCCTGATCAAACGTTTATGTATCTCATTGACACTCCAACAAAGAAAGTTACAAGATTTGATTATGACTTACAAACGGGTCACATTGAGAATCCGACTGAAGTGATCGCTTTTCCAGAAGGTGTCGGTGCTCCTGATGGCATGACGATTGATGAAGACGGTATGCTATGGATTGCTCATTGGGGCGGCGCGCAAATTTCTCGCTGGAATCCAGCTACAGCCGAACAACTTTTATCCATACCTATTCCATCTTTAAACGTTACCTCGTGTACGTTTGGAGGAGAAAATTTGGATGAACTGTATGTGACAACTGCAAGAAAGAACACAAGTGCAGAAAACCTAGATCGTTTTCCAGAAGCAGGCGGGGTATTCAAAATAAAGCCAGGCGTGAAGGGAATGCCAGCGTATAGGTTTCGTGGTTAATACAATGAGGACAGCGTTTCAATGATGCTGTTCTTTTTATTAGGCAAATAAATATTCTGAAAATTATATTTACTTTTATATCCATCTGTTTTACAATGATGGAGGTAAGGAAAAAATTACAAGTGAAGGAGGCGTTGGACATGATTAAATTTTTTGAAACTGCGAATACAATTTCATATTGTCCAATACACAACCTTCTTTATGGGATCTCAATCTAACTATTTGATATGTGAACCAGAGCCTCAGGATGTGTATGCATTCTGGGGCCTTTTTGTGCTATTTAGCCAAATCACGAAAAGTCACCCAAGAACTTTGGGTGGCTTTTTTACATTTAAAAAGGAGTGTTTGAACATGATTCAATTTAAAAAATCACGCAAAAAAAGGTGGAGTAACTAACGAGAAGAATTCTTAAAATCGACTGGAGGCAAGAAAAATGGAAGTATTGAACACGCAAACGACCGATCAAATTACGATTGTAGAATACGATTCGAGCTATGCGGCTAGAGTGGCTGAAATGTGGAATAAAAGCCAAGACGGATGGGGCGGCGGCAACACAATCATGACAGCTGAGCAAGTTCTGAAACAGGAAGCCAACTCAACGAACCTTCATTTATATTTGGCCGTCGATGGTGACAAAGTAGTGGGCTATTGCAGTCTGGGTGAATACCGGGAAGATGAAGGAGCACTCTACATTCCATTATTGAACGTTAGAGGCGACTATCATGGTAAGAAGATAGGCAAGAAGCTCGTACTAAAGACACTTCAAAAGGCGATTGAAATGAAGTGGCCGCGTTTGGATCTTTACACATGGCCAGGAAATACGAAGGCTGTTCCGCTTTATAAAAAATGCGGATTCTTCTGGGAAGACCGAGATGATACGACTCACTTAATGAATTTTATGCCATCTGTTTTACAGACTGAAGTTGTTCAAGATTATTTTGCTGCTGACGGACGATGGTACGAAAACAGCACTAGAAAGATCGAGACCGTTCCAGACGGCAACAAAGAAAACGACTTTCATTTTTATGAGTATTCGTGGAAACATGATACCCTTGGAAATTTGAAAATGGAGTTTGAGCGCTTTGGAAGAGGTCTTCGTTCCATCGAAACTGACGATTATAAAATCACAGCTACGGTAGAGAATTTTAATCTGGTTTTTGGATCTCAATATAAAATTCAATACCACATCGTAAATAAATCGGGTAAGCCGTTAGCTGTTGAGATTGATGGGATGAACGACAAGAATATTCAATTTGAATCTTCAACAAAAGTCAGTGTCCAAAAAGAGGAAAGCATTGAGATTCCTTTTATGGTGAATCCGATTTCTGAAGATCAAAGTGTGTGGAGGACGCATCCGGCTGTGACTTCTCAGCTTACAATCAACGGTAAAAAAGCACAATTTAAGGTAGGAATTCGACCTAAGTATCCGGTTAAATTGGATTCTGCGTTACCTGATACCCTTAGTTTTATCGGGAAATCTTCTACGCTATATTTGAATTTAGAAAACAACTTTAATGAAGAAGTGACGTTTAGCTTTGAACTGCCACCATCAGAGTTGGTCCAAATCGACAATCGCGGTATAAGTGTTACGTTAGCACCAAAAGCGAAACAGTCTGTACCTGTACCATTCACCTTATTGAAACACGGATTTTATTCGGCAGATCTACCGATAACAGCAACAAAGAAGGATGGTAGTGCTGTTCATTTTACGAAAAAGATAGGCATTGCACTAAAAGGGATCGGAGCAAAACTAACAGGTGAGTGTGACGCTTATTATCACGTGTACAACGGACAATATCAATTAATACTTGATAAATTCAACAATTGGATTATGCCAGGAAAAGGCGATGTGGATTATAAGATGGCTTTTATGGTGCCGAAATTGGGTAAGCCGTTTTCAGAAGAAATCTCTCGCCTTCTTCCGGAGAAAGTTGAAAGCTTTTTAGATGACGGATTTGCAGGATTTAGAGCAACCTTTCAGTCACAGGCGTTTCCAGGTCTCCAGCTAGCAACTATCGTTAAGCTATATAGCGAAGGTCTAGTTGAACAGCATTATGAGATCACCAATACGAGTGAAGCGGAATCTACGGATGAAGTTTGGTTAAATTCTCCGATCATGTGCCGTATGCTTGATCGAGCAGTTCTGCCGTATGAAGGAAAGTATATTGAGCTAAACGACTCAATGGGTTCCTTTTTAACTTATTGGAACAGCAATAAGTTATCTGAGAACTGGATCTTCTTACGAGGGCAGAAAAACCCAAGAGGAATTTCATGGCCAATTGAAGAAAAGGTACAATTCTCAAACTGGTTTATGTACTTTGAACATAATTTTGGAAAGCTTGCTCCTCATCAAAAGGTCGAGACAAAACCTGTTACGTTAACGATCGGTGCCTTTCAAGAGTGGCAGTCGTTCAGAGAATATGCGACGCAAAAGAATGATAAGCCATCACTGAGCTTAACAAATCATATGACGCTTTCTGTTAATAATGGAAATCCTTTTGTAAGTGGCAATCAGATCAAGGCTGTAGCGCAAGATTACAAGTCTTCCTTTTTTAACGGATTTATTGAAATGAAACTGAATGACGAGATTCTTCAAAGTCACCTGTTTGCGTCAGATGAAGAAATGACGAGTGCCGAGTTTGACATACAAGTGCCAAACGATAAAGGCGTTCATGTTTTAACGTCAAAAATGAATTTGGATTCTATCGATATTACGAGACAATCAGCGGCTTTCGTCATGAAGGATATGCCGGTTCAGTTTGAAAAGACGGTGAAAAATGACCTTGAAGTGCTAAGTGTGAATAATGGTGAAATTGCCATTTCTGCTTCAGCACAGTTCGCGCCATCACTATTCTCTCTTCAGTACAAAAATCACGAATGGATGGATTCGCCGTTTCCAAAGCCTGCACCAAAATCTTGGTGGAACCCCTGGTTTGGCGGAATTGCGGGTCTTGTTGAAGGCACGAGTCTTAATTCTTTATTAAAAGAGAAGAGCACAGTTGATTTTGTAGAGAAAGAGGACAACAAAGGAAACGTGTGGAAGGGTTTAAAAGTATCCACTCTATATGAAAAGCATGAGACGTTCAAAGGGCTCGAAATCCATAAATATTTCTTATTGCTGCCAGGCGTTCCGGTATTGTGTCATACGACGGAAATTGTTCAAAAGATGGAAAGCTATCTACAAGGTAAAAACTTTTACACAGGCTGTTTCTTAAAACCTGGACCAGAGCTTACGAAGAGCTGGGGAAGTTTTCAAAGTGAAAGCGGTGAGTGGGCGATGGTTTATGGCGGGAAAGGCGAGCAGGAGATGTCAATTGACCGCAGTGTTGTTTTTGGTTCGGACGATCATGAAAACCTGATGCAGATTGTGGCAAATCAAAACGCGACGTTTCTAGATTCATATATCAACTTGGAAGTAATTGAGCTTGGATATGCGGAAAAGCTTAACCTTGAACACGGCGCAACCCATGTTACGTCGCCAGCGTTCTATGTTTTTAATGATAAAGTCATTCCAGATACAGCATTAGAAGATTTAAAGAAGATCACATTCTGCTAGAAAGGAAGAGTCCATGAAAATCATTGATGCGCACATGCATTTTTCAAATATTGAGAGCTTTAAACATACAGCAACCAATCTGTCCAAACTGGACTATTCTTATGACGGAATCGTAAAAGAGTATGAGGAAGCGGGCGTTGTACTAGGCATTGCGATGGGATTAACGGAAAAAGAGGTAGAGGGTTTCCCAGACCCTCTAGCCCCAACGCCAATGGGAATCGATCTAGGTTCACAGATTCCTGAAAACGTCGTGTATTGTGCAGGTATCAATCCGTACCATCTCGGTGAAAAAGAGTTAGCTGAACTTGAAGAAACGGTACAAAAGCCAGAGGTTGTCGGCATCAAAATCTACCTCGGATATTATCCGTATTACGCGTATGATGAAGTGTATCAGCCGGTTTACAAGCTAGCTGCCAAGTATGAATTGCCAGTCGTCTTTCACACAGGAGATACGTATTCTGAGAGAGGGTTGTTGAAGTACTCACATCCGTTGACGCTGGATGAAGTAGCGGTAATGCACCGTGATGTGAATTTTATGATGGCTCATTTCGGTGATCCGTGGACTCTGGACGGAGCAGAAGTTGTTTACAAGAATCGCAATATGTATGCCGATCTTTCAGGCCTTGTCGTTGGAACACGGGAAGATATTGCAAGATACAAAGATTCACCTCGCTTCTTCAACCATTTGCGACACGCGTTAACGTTTACGGATAACTATAAAAAGTTTTTGTTTGGAACGGATTGGCCGCTTGTGCCGGTTCAGCCTTACATTGATTTTGTAAAAGAAATCATACCTGAGGAACATCATGAGGATGTATTTTACAATACGGCTGTTAAGATTTTTCCGAAGATCAGACCTTTTCTAAAATAATAGAGTTATAGTGAGAGGAATGCGGGAACCATCACATAATTTCTTGAAAGGTGTGATTTAGTGGCGAAGTTAATCTATCATATTGCAGTTACAGTGGATCACTTTATCGCGGATATCGATGGAAAAGCGGATGATTCGATCTTTTTGTATAATGGCGATCATGTAACGGACTTTTTGGAAGATGTTAAGGGGTATGATGTTGTTCTTATGGGCTCGAAGACGTATGAATATGGATTTCAATTTGGTCTGAAACCAGGAGAGCCAAGTGCTTTTAAAGACTTAAAGCATTACATCTTTTCTAACTCTATGCAGTTTGAATCCAATGAAAAGGTAGAGCTTATTAGTGGCGATGCTGTGGAATTTGTTAAGAACCTTAAAGAAAAGGAATTGGGTAAACTGTGGCTTTGCGGTGGTGGCATGCTGGCAGGTTCGTTGTTGAATGAAAGATTGATAGACCAGGTAGTTTTGAAAGTGAATCCAGTGATGATTGGTGAAGGGTTGCTATTGTTTGGTGAAGTGAAACCACATATTAAGCTGGAACTTACAGACTTGAAACACTTTGAAAACGGAGTTATTAAACCAACGTATAATGTGAATTATTCTTAAAACAAGGTGAGCTATCTGTGCTCACCTTGTACATTGTAGACTAGAGAAAGCAATGGAGTGAGAAATATCAATGAATGATTTTTATTGTGAAGAAGTGTTGAGTGGAAAGACTACGGTAGAAAAAGTGTTAGAAACGAAAAATGTCTTGGCTTATTATCATACCAGCCCCTTTTACCCGATACATATTGTAACGATACCAAAGAAACACATTACATCTCTTCTTGATCTTAAAGAAGAGGATAACGAACTGATACTCGAAATGATAAAAGTGATTAAAGAAGTAACAGCTATAGTGACGAAAGAACATGGAGCTTGTAAAGTAATTACCAACATAGGAAATTACCAAGACTCTAAACATCTTCATTGGCATATTGTGTCGGGAAAGCCAAAGGTATAGACTTGTAAACATTTTATCCATCATGAAACTTAAAAATGATGGCGATCGACTAATTCATAAAGGGGGATTGGTTGAAAATGAAAAAGTCTATAGCGGTTATTTTATTAGGAATGTTTTTATCCATGATGTTAATAAACACTCAAGCTCATGCAACAAGCTGGGCGGAAGTTGAACCTGAGGAAGTTCATAAAAGAGCTGATGTGATTGTAATGGGACAGTATGATTTTACGAGTAAACCACAAGGAAGAAATATGGTTTTTACGAGTTATGAATTCAATGTCCAAAAGGTGTTTAAAGGAGATGTGACCCAAAAAATAAGGGCAGGCATTGATGGATATGACGTAGGTTGGGCGGATGAGTTTCAAAAAGATGGCGGAGAGTTTTTGCTCTTTCTTGAAAAAAATAAGGAATTTAGCTTCTTAACACCGGTCGGGGGACCTAATGGAATGATCCAGATTTCCGATGGTAAAGTGCAACATCATAATATTACAAGCAGAGCGTATTATGAGGAGTTTCTCAAAAAACAATCAGAAAAGCCTGTTGTGAAAACAAGTAATGAAGCAGTTCAAAATGACGATAACGATTATACGTATTTGTATGTTGGCTTATTAGTTTTCTCTGTCTGTATAGGAATCTTTCTTATTTTGAGATTCAGAAAAACAAATAAAAAATTGTTTTGACAACTACCATAAAACTGCTTATACTAATAAAAATTTAACAATTTATGGCTATGAAGAGAAAAGTAATTAAGACATATTATTTTCAGAGAGCTCTTGGTTGGTGAGAAAGAGCAATAATCATCTTAATGAAAAAAGACTCCGAGCTTTGTACGGATGCAAAATTATCATTGCTGATACTACAACGGGATCTCCCGTTACAGAGATAGGGTATACGCAAGTGATTGTTGTTCATTGCCGTACCTGAAGAGGTTGATATGGCGACATGTTAACAAACTGAGGTGGTACCGCGAATGCTAAATAAGCTCTCGTCCTCAAGATGAATAATCTTGGGGGTGAGGGCTTTTTGTTTTTCTTTTTTATAAAAATGGAGGAGTGATTACATTATGCATTGGGCATATCGAATAGCAGAAGAATTAATTAGAAAAAATCCAGATCGTGAGACTTTTGTTTGTGCGTCTGGCATTAGCCCATCTGGTTCGGTTCATATCGGGAATTTTCGTGAAGTAGTTACGACTTATTTTGTGGTGAGAGCATTGCAAAAGCTGGGAAAGAAAACACGTTTCATTTTTTCATGGGACGATTTTGATCGATTTCGTAAAGTCCCAAAGAACGTGGACGCGTCTTTTGAGAAATATATAGGCATGCCATACTCTGAAATTCCTTGCCCGTTTGGATGCCATAACTCGTACGCTGAGCACTTTGAAAAAGAGTTTGAACAGTCTTTGGATCAGTTCGGTATCGTTCCTGAGTTTATCTATCAAAGCGAGGAGTACCAATCAAGAAGATACAATGTACAAATTGTCCACACTCTTCACAATCGCAAGCAAATATATGATATTCTCACGGCATTTAAAACAGGTGAACCGAGTGTTGAAGAGCGAGAGAGTTTTTATCCGATAAATGTGTATTGTGAAGTTTGCAGAAAAGATACGGTATACGTTAAAGATTTTCAGAATGAAACACTGAATTATACATGTTCATGTGGTCATTCAAATTCTATTGAAGTCTCTGCTGCTGCAAACATCAAACTGAACTGGAAAGTGGATTGGCCGATGAGATGGATGATGGAGAACGTGGTTTTCGAACCAGGTGGGAGGGACCATTCGTCCGCTACTGGAAGCTACAGAGTTTCAAAGGAAATTGTTTCTGAAATCTTTAACCATCAAGCGCCAGAGTATGAACCGTATGATTTTATCAGCATTAAAGGCACCGGTGCTAAAATGTCGAGTTCTTCGGGAAACAACATTACACCAGGGGAGCTGCTGAAAATCTATACACCTGAAGTGATCCTTTTCATGTTTGCAAAATACCAACCGAACGCTCCTTTTCATATCGGCTTGGATGAAGATGTGATCCGAAACTATACGGAATATGAGAGGTATAGTCATGCTGAAGTACGGCTGCTGAAAGAAGAGATAGGAGCTGCTCTGGAGTTGTCATCTATGACTTCTGTAACACGACGAGCGCCAAGGTTTAGTCATGTGGCGAGCATCTTGCCGCTTGTGAATTTTGAAGTATCATTAGTGCGTGACGTATTGAGAAGAACAGGTGAGGAGTATACGTTGCAGGAGGTAGGAGAAGTTTGTGCGGGGGCGGAGTATTGGCTGAGAAACTGGTGTCCTGAGAGAGTGCTTCATGTTAATGAAGAAAAGAATTCAGAATGCTTTGGTTCACTGACTGATAGGGAGAAAGGGTGGCTTAAAGGATTTGTGGATGTTTTGCAAGATGAAGCTGGACTGCCAGATGACGAGCTGATGAGGAAAATATACGATGTTTGTCATGTAGATGATCAAAAAATGAAGAAAAACAACCAAAAAAGGTTGTTCAGCATCATCTATCAGCTTGTTTTGAACAGCAGCAACGGTCCGCGCATACCGTTACTTCTTCATTCGGTAGGGAAAGAGCGGTTGATTAAGCTGTTGCGGTTTTAATACTGTCCACTTTTGGAGATTTACTGTCCAGTTTCCAAAGAATACTGTCCACTTCTGGAGATTTACTGTCCACTTTTACCAAAATACTGTCCATTCGACAATCAAATTATAATAAAAGGTGACGCCCCACCCGGAGCGTCACCTTCTCTCATGATTACTTCTTCAATTCTTGCCCCATGCCTTTCAAAAAGTGAAGACCAAAGCCAATCGCGCGGTTAATATCAGGGTCTTTAAGCGACTTCACAAGATCGAACGCGCCGACTTTCTTATCGCTCTCCACAAAATCTTCCCCTGATTTCACCCCGGCAACGACACTATCAAGCAGCTTCCCTGTCACTTCAGGATCCATCTTAGTCAGTACGCCTGCAGCACCCATCAGGTTGTTGATCATGTTCGTCACGGGTTCCCGGGTTGCTTGGCCGAGTGCGATACTCGCAATCTTGTCTTTTGCTACAAGCATGGAGTTGGCAGCTTCCAATGCGCCGATCTTATCAAGCTCCCCAATAAAATCGAGCGCCTTTGTGAGCGCAGCATCTTTTTCTGCCAACGCTTTTTGCAGTTCGGCAAGCTTTTCCTGCTGGATCTGCTCCTCGGATTTGACGTTCTTTTTTACAACGGTCGTTGGTTGTGCCATATGAAATCCGCCCCCTTACACTTCATCCGTCAGGTGAACATAGCCTGGACGGTTCCATTTTCGCTGAACTTCTACACCGTTCTGCGGATAACGTTTTTTATTTCTCGGATTGTTGCCAGGAAGCTTCACTTCACCTTCACGGCTGATGATCTCCATACGTACTTTCGTCTGCTTATAAGCGGGTGTATGTGTTCGGTGATCGACCGCAGGACCCGTTAAAAAGTTAATGGCAGTCTCGTTGTTTACCGAGTTCATCGGCAGATACAGCTCGTTGTTTTTCACACGATCGGTAACGAGTGCGTTTAGCTTCACAGCACCAAATGGAGAAATCAATCGAACAACCGATCCGTCGATCACACCGCGTTCTTCTGCAAGAGCAGGTGATACTTCAACAAACACATCTGGAACCTTGTGCTGGATCCCTTTTGATTTGTTCGTTAAGTTTCCTTCATGAAAATGTTCGAGCATACGTCCGTTGTTGATATGAAGATCGAACTCTTCCGGAAACTCAGCTGGATGCATCCAGTCAGATAATGCGAAACGCGCCTTTTTATCAGGGAAGTTAAAGCCTTCTGTGTAAAGAAGCGGCGTACTCTTTCCGCTAAAATCACCCCATAGGAAGCTGCCCCAGCCTTCTAGCACGTCATAGTTTGCTTCACCAAAAAGTGGAGCAAGCCCTGCCATCTCTTCAAAAATTTCACTTGGATGGCTGTAGTTCCAATCAGCACCCATTCTGATTGCGATGGCCTGGATGATTTCCCAGTCCGGACGCGATCCGCCTGTTGTTGGCAGTGCTTGATACAAGCGTTGAACGCGGCGTTCTGTATTCGTGAACGTTCCTTCTTTTTCAAGAGAAGGAGCTGCAGGTAATACGACATCTGCGTATTGTGCTGTTTTTGTTAAGAAAATGTCTTGAACGACAAAGAATTCAAGCTGGCTCAGCATTTCATGAACGTGGTTGGAGTTGGAATCCACTAAGGCCATATCTTCACCGACCAAGTACATCGATTTGATCTCGCCAGTACCGATTCCTTCGACCATTTGAATGTTGTCCTTACCAGGTTTGCTTTCAATCGTAACGCCATACGCTTTTTCAAACTTAGCACGAGCAACATCATCGGTTATATGCTGATAACCTGGCAGCCAAGCGGGAAGGGTACCCATGTCACATGCGCCTTGAACGTTGTTGTGGCCACGTAGCGGATAAGCGCCAGCACCAGGACGGCGATAGTTACCTGTTGCTAATAACAAGTTTGAGATTGCAGCAGACGTATCACTTCCACCGGTGTTTTGCGTAACACCCATACCCCAGAGGACACATGTGCCGTCTGCATCACGAATCATTTTCGCAACATCAATGATCGTTTCTTGCGATAGACCTGTAATTTCCTCGGCATATTCTAACGTATATTTCTCGAGTACGTCTTTAAACTCTTCTAAGTAATGAACGTTCTCTTCAATAAATTTCTGATCATGCCAGCCTTGATCGATCATATACTTCGTAACGGCCATAAGCCAAACTTGATCTGTTCCTTGCTTCGGACTCATGAAAATATCAGAGCGTTCAGCAAGTTCGTGTTTGCGAAGATCAGCTACGATTAACTTTTGTCCATGAAGCTTATGCGCACGCTTCACGCGAGTGGCTAGAACGGGATGACCTTCTGTCGGGTTCGCACCAACTACGATCACGAGGCCTGCTTGTGCGATATCTTGAATCGTACCAGCATCACCACCCATACCAACCGTGCGGAACAATCCATCCGTTGCAGGAGACTGGCAATAACGGGAGCAGTTGTCCACGTTGTTCGTTCCAATGATCTGACGGGCAAACTTTTGCATCAAATAGTTTTCTTCGTTTGTAATTTTAGATGAAGAAACAAAACCAAGTGCGTTGCTGCCGTGCTTTTCTTTTATCGATGTCATCTTATCAGCGATTACATTTAACGCTTCGTCCCAAGTGGATTCCACAAACACGCCGTCTTTTCGAATGAGCGGGGTAGTGAGTCGCTCTTCGCTATTTACAAAATCCCAGCCGAACTTTCCTTTTACACAAGTGGAGATTGCGTTTACAGGACCTTCACTTGGTTCCACTTTTAAAATCTTTCTGCCTTTTGTCCATACTTCGAACGAACAGCCAACACCACAGAATGTACAAACGGTCTTTGTCTTTTTCGTACGTGTTTCACGCATGGCCGCTTCCACTTCAGAGATAGCAAAAATACCACTATAGCCAGGTTCGACTTCTTTTACAAGTTCAACCATCGGCTCAAGCAGATCTTCTTTTAATCCCGTCATAAACCCAGCTTCACCAAGCATCGATTTTTCCATCAGGGCGTTACACGGACAAACCGTCACACACTGTCCGCAGCTGACACATGAGGAATCGTCGATACTCGATCCAGCATCCCAGATCACACGAGGGCGTTCTCGTTCCCAGTCGATCGAGAGCGTCTCGTTCACCTGCAAATTTTGACACACCTCCACACACTGACCGCATGTGATACATTGATTTGCATCATATCTATAAAACGGGTGAGACATGTCAATATCAACCGGCTCTTCTTTTGGCGAGTAAGGAACCGCTTGATGCTCGATCTCCATCAGCTCAGCTGTGTTGTGCAGCTTACAATTACCGTTGTTGTTATCGCACACCGTGCAATAGAGAAGATGGTTTTCGAGCAGCCGATCCATCGCCTGATTTTGCGCATCTTTCGCTCGTGTTGATGCTCGTTCAATACTCATGC
The DNA here is from genome assembly GCF_043558025.1 of Fictibacillus sp. UD. Taxonomy (NCBI): domain Bacteria; kingdom Bacillati; phylum Bacillota; class Bacilli; order Caryophanales; family Fictibacillaceae; genus Fictibacillus; species Fictibacillus sp. UD. The sequence continues at coordinate 459,534 of NZ_JARUHH010000002.1, read as the reverse complement.
CATCGAGTGCCATCGTAGAACAAGAACGCATCAGCTTGCCATCCACCTCAACGATACACGTATCACACGTTTCAATCGGATCTACTTGTGGTGTATAGCAGATTTGAGGATGAGGGAGTTCGTTTTTATTGATGATATCAAGAATAGACGTACCAGACGGGGCTTCGTACGTTTTTCCGTCTATTGAAATTGAAATCATTTTATCCATATTGAATCTTCCTTTCGTTTGAAGATATAAAAAAAATCCACCACGAAAGCACAAATTCTATACACGTACAGAAAATGCGAGTTCATGGTGGAATAGTTGAATAGCAGAGCATGTTAAAGCTGACTATTTTGCCAATCCATCAAATTATTTAATTCGGTAAGAGAGAAGAAAAACAGCAACAACTAGATTTCTTCCAACTTTTCTCTTCTTATTATAGCGTTTACAATGTGAAAGAACAATAAGACTTGTAAACTTGCATTCGATTTTAATCACGTGCGAAAAGGAAGTGCATCATGTATGATTAGTAAAAAATGGAGAAACTGTGGTGATGATTCAAATGTCTAAGAAAGTGCATGACTTCAATGATATTATCCGCAAACTGCGAAAGAATCTGTTAGGAAAAGGACCTGAAAAAATTCATACAGTCTTTGTAGAAAACATGGCGATCTCAACCATGTACGGGAATTTGACACCGACTGAAAAGTTTATTGCCAGAACGGCAGAGGGCAAAGAAATGGTGCATGCTGCAAGAACACGCCTCATTCAAGACGTTTACGCAAAAGCACCGCCAGATGGGTTAGAAGATGTAACAGGAGCAAAGTTTGTTCATCTGTTCTCTGACTTTAAAGTGGATGAAGACATGGCCGTTTCCGTGTTTGTATTTGATAAACCGATTGCATAGAGTGGAGGTGATCTCATCATGAAGCCTGTTGTAACAAAGCGTAAAATTCTGCAGTTTAAAAATGGGGAGAGTGCCAGTGCGGAAGATACAATCGTAACCGAACTTCCGGTAACCATTAAGATCAATGGAGAAGAGTTCGTAACGATGGTGTGCAGCCCGGAATACATTGAGGACATGGTGGTTGGTTACCTCGCATCAGAAGGCATCATTCGAAACTATAAAGATATTAAAGACATATGGGTGCAAGAAGACGGAAGCTATGTACATGTGACGACCGATCGGCTGAATCCACTCTTTCAAAATCTGCAGAATAAAAGATACATAACGTCATGTTGCGGAATGAGCCGACAAGGATTTGTGTTCGCGAATGACGCACTGACGGCAAAATCGATGAATGAAGTCCGAGTTAAGGTAACACCTCAGGATTGTTTTCGATTGATGCGAGAGATGCAGAATGGAGCAGGTGTTTTTCAAGAAACAGGCGGTGTACATAACGCAGCACTTTGTGATGTGAACGGAATCGTGCTGAGCCGGATGGACATCGGTCGGCATAATGCGCTTGATAAAATATACGGATACTGTTTAAAAAATGATATTTTCATAGGGAACAAGATTATTGTGTTTAGCGGTCGAATATCGTCGGAGATTTTGTTGAAGGTAGCGAAAATCGGCTGTGAGATCGTGCTGTCAAAATCCGCTCCAACGGAATTTGCACTGCAATCGGCAGAAGAGCTCGGAATTACGACGGTTGGGTTTATCCGCGGTGATTCTATGAATGTGTATACGCGGCCTGAGAGGATTATTACGGATTGAAGCTGCTGTTGTGCAATATCGATGGTTAGTCTTAGAGGTAACAGAATATAAAGAGAAGAGCAGTTCTGTAATCTCAGGGCTGTTTTTTTGCATTTTAAAAAGTTTATTTCGTAGTTCACACTTTTAAAGGGAATATGGTATTTATGAAGAATTATCCAATTTAGCTGATTTATTTTAACTAAGTTAGGAGCTAAACACATGGAGTCTATTACTAAAGCCAATGTTTCAGATGCTTCTGAAATCCACTCGTTGCAAAGATTAGCTTATATAAGTGAAGCCGAATTGTATGATAATTACGAGATAGAACCACTTAAACAATCTGTTGGGGATGTAGAAAAAGCATTTAAACACAATATTATTTTAAAATACATGTATCACGGAAAAATTGTCGGTTCAGTGAGGGCGTATGAAAACGAAGGAATTTGTTATATAGGAAGATTAATGGTCCATCCAGATTTCCAAAATAGAGGGATTGGAAAAAAGTTAATGAAAGAAGTAGAGCTTATGTTTGCTCATTGTCGCTATGAATTGTTTACCGGCAGTAAAAGTACGAAAAACATCTCTTTTTATGAGAAGTTAGGCTATAAGGGTTATAAAACTCAAAAGTTAGATAGGGAAGAAACTGTCTTTTTATTCATGGAAAAGCAAGAATAGGTTATGATTGCGGGTTACAACAAGCCGAAAGAGACAAAAACTAGGCACAGAAGGCAGTTCTTTTTCTAAAGAACTGCTCTTCTGCTTCCTAATTATGTACTTGAAGTTTGTTTCCGCTAGGATCAAAAAAGTGAAAATAGAGATGGCCATTGTCTTCCTTCATCTCATCGACCTGTATTCCTTGTTCTTTGAAAGAGGAGTGAAGCTGTCGGATGTCAGAAGTGGTAAATGCCACAGAAAATTCACTCTGTCCGTTTACCGTAAAATGTCCTCGAGAGTTTTGGTCTGCTTTTACTAAGATTAATAGAGGACCTGATTGTAATTCTACAACGGCCAAGTTCTCGTTACGATGTTTTAATTGAAATCCTAAATGTTCGGTGTACCATTTAACAGATTCTTGGAGATCTGTAACGGGCATTCTAAAATAATGCATTTCTTGAATAAGTGGCTGATTCATCTAAAATTCCTCCAAATGTTTCTTACCCGTTCATTCTCTATAAACCCGTAAAAACCTTCTAAAAGACCATTAGAATTAATAAAAGACTACCAGCTGCGTGCCTCCCATTGGTTTTCTTCTACGGCTAACGGTTTCATCTCACCGCTAGAATCTGTGCCATATACATCATCCACATACCAGCCTCTGCCGTTTACAGATGCATCGGTTTGATAGAGGAATCGAACTAACTTAGTTCCTTCAGGCAATTCTACTTTCTCATGAGTCCAGCTTTCTTCTTTTCCGGTAAAAGTGTCTGGCAGAGTCGTCCACGTTACGCCATCACTAGAAACCTGAAGAAGTCCTTTATCACTAGCATCCTCGATGCTGAACCAGTTATTAAAATGAAGCGCACGTTGCTCTTCACCTACAGCAAACGTTAAACTTTTCTTCAAATTGTCACCGTATCCAGCGAACCATGCGCTATCTTTTCGCTCCATTGGTACAGAGATTGCATCACCAGTCAGCTGTGCGACTTTTCGGCGGATCGGGTTCATGGAGACCGTGGCGCGAGAAGGGTGGACGCGGTTCGTTAACGTCAGAACAATGGTTTGATTTTTCGGTGACACGACCATAGACGTACCGGTATATCCGGTGTGACCGAGTGTTTCTTCATTTCCAAGAGAATCCATATACCAACCCTGATTTAATTCCCAGCCAAGTCCGTGGGAGTTGCTTGGGAACTGAGGAAGCTGATTTTCTGTTAATAAGCGAACGGTTTCTGGCTTTAGTATTTCCGTGCCGCCATATTTCCCTTTTTGTAGAATCATGTGGCCGAAAACTGCGAGATCACGAGCGGTTGAAAAAACGCCAGCGTGTCCAGCAACCCCATCGAGACTCCAGGCATTTTCATCGTGAACGCTTCCCCAAACCATGCCGCGGCCAATGTTTGGCTGATACTCTGTTGCTGCGACACGTTCACGAAGCTCAGCAGGAGGATTGTACATGGTGTCATTCATCCCAAGTGGTTCTGTAATGTTTTCTTTTACATACTCATCAAGACGCTGTCCAGTGAGACGTTCAACTAAAACGCCAAGTGTGATTAAGTTAAGGTCACTGTATGTATATGTTGTACCAGGCTGTTTATTGAGTTTGTACTTAAGTGCGATCTGCAGGCGATCTTCACGATTCGTTCCCATATTATATAGCGGAATCCAAGCGACAAAGCCAGAAGTGTGCGTCATGATCTGTCTAATCGTTACATTTTCTTTTCCATTCTCGTTGAACTCTGGAATGTACTTGCCTACAGGATCATCTAATTCAAACATTCCTTGTTCATACAGCTGCATTGCGGCGGTGGTGGTAAAGAGTTTGGAGATGGATGCGATGTCAAAGATCGTATCCTTCTTCATTTCAACAGGGTTGTCCATCTCGGTAAATTTGTCATCGGTGTAACGAGCTGAGAAGCCATATGCATCATGTTTTGCAATACTCCCGCTGCGCGCAACGAGTACAACAGCACCAGGCATCGTGCGTTTTTCCATCTCTTGTAAGATGAAATCATCAATCTGTTTAAGCGGCTCTCTTTTTAATGAAGCGCTTTCAGGAGTGCCGGGATGAAGAACTGCTGAAGAGGGAACAGGGCGGTTCCAATCACCTGGCCGCACATGGTTTTCTTTTGAAGAACCTTCAGCAAAAATGACTGGCGTTATACTGGATAAAAGCATGGCTGTGCTTAGCATGGTACAAACTAAAACGCGTTTTCCTTTCATATGTTAGTCTCCTTATTCTGAAAATTCTTACACTTTACAACAGTAGCAATCCATGGAAAAGGTGTCTATCACTCGGAAGTCCCACAGCACAAGGACCTATTAAATTGTCAGAATTGTTTTTAAGTTGTTTGGGGTCTGACCCGGGGTCAGACCCCAAACAATTTAATAAAGGAAGATTTCACCTTTTATCGAATACTTACAGTGGATAAACAAGAGAGGAGACTACAGTCGTGTATTTACAGCTAACCCCTGCATTTATCACGTTTTTGTTAACTGTTACACTAGCACCTCTGTTAATTTTCACATTAAAAAAATTGAAACTCACGCAGCCCATTCGAGTGGAACTTCCCGCAGATCATCAGGAAAAAAAGGGAACCCCTTTAATGGCTGGAAGTGTGTTTTTTGTAGGGATTTTTGTCGCGCTTTATTACACGACAAGTCCTGTTATGCTTTTTCTTGTGGGAACGTTCATCCTGTTTAGTTTTATAGGTTTTCTCGATGATTTTTGGAAAGCTTCTAAACAAGACCCAGGCGGGGTTTCAGGAAAGACGAAACTTAAATTTCAGTTCGCGTTCACCATTCTACTTTTATATGTCGGCATCGATCTTTTCAACATTGATACAAGTATCCGGGTGACGGAATCATTGAACATTGTTCTTCCTTATTTCATTTATTTTATTTTAATCACATTGTTTATCGTCGGAACAGCAAACGCGATCAATTTTACCGATGGAATGGACGGGCTGTTAGGGATGGTCGCTATTCCTACGTATTTCTTTTTCTTTGTCATTAGCGATTATACAGAAGTAAAAGTTTTCTGCTTGGTGATGATTGCGACCATTTTAGGATTCTTAATCTATAACTTGTATCCGGCAAAAGCGTTCATGGGTGACACGGGATCACTCGCTATTGGAGGAACCTTATCATTTCTTGCCATCATCGAAAACGTAGAGATCTTAATTCCAATTCTATTTATCATCTATCTCGCAGAACAGCTATCCGTCATCATTCAAGTGGCATATTTTAAACGAACGAAAAAAAAGCTGTTCCGTTTTACACCCATTCATTATCATTATGGCATCAAGTACGGATGGTCGGAAAACATGATCGTAACGGTATTCGCCATGATTTCTTGGGCAGCATGCGGCATTTGTTTAATGTATTACGAGGTATTTATGTAGTGAGAGTGACACAATTTGATGTGTCATTCTTTTTTTAGTTAGTGTGTGTTTTTGGGGAGGATTTCTAATCTATATGTAGATGCAGTAGAGACACGGCTCTTTATCACATATACAGGGCGGGGTATATATACTGTTAATTCAAGAAATTTTCGGATTAATCCCTGAAATTTAGGAGTTATTTCCGCAAGTTTTACCCATAATTCGGCGAGTTTTTAACATATATCAGCGAGTCGACACAATTCGATAAAAATAACCAGCTAGATACCTCCACCCCCAACCGCATCTCGCATCTTATCAACTTACTAAACACCAAAAAAAGCCCACCGAAGTGAGCCTTCCTAACACATTCCTACCAAATCTCCTCAGCCCATTCTGGGTGGTCGATGAATGGATTGCGGTTATGCTGGAATTGTTCATAAATGATGTTATTTCGGTTGCGCTCCCGGTTATCAACGGGATCTTGCTGGTGCCATTGCAGCAATACAGACATTTTTCCGTGATAAGGAGCGGTTCCGTTATTCACGTTGTTGTTGAGTTCAAGCTGAGGCTCACCGCTGTCTCCTTCATAGCGAACCGCCATGTAAAACAGCATACGCGCCACGTCACCTTTTACCGCATCACGAGGTTCCCATGAATCACTGTCATAGTAGTTTCCTAGTGCTTCAGAGTGCTGTGTACCGCCGTTATCAAAATCTAGATTCCCGCGGGAACTGTTTACACTCACATCGGTTGGGCGAAGGTGATGAATGTCAGTGCCAGGACCCATTGTCGTTCCAAAATCACCGTGAGATTTTGCCCACACGTGCTCACGGTTCCAATCGTTTACGTTGCCGCCGTTTGTTGTTTTGCTTTGTGAACGGCCAGTATAGAGCAAAATGACGTTATTGCTGTTGTTAGGGTCTTGATCGGTTACTTTTAACGCTTCCCAAACGGCAGAATACGAAAGCTCTGTGTGGTCGTCAATGATGTTATGAAGAGCGGTCTTTAGTGCGGCACCCGTTTTCCCTTGAGCTGAATCATAATAGGACTCATCGTATGCAGGCGGATCGGTTGGATCAGTAGGCGGGTCAGTTGGTGTAGTACCCGATGTCTTTTCCATAGCCGTTGGATCTTTTAAACCAGGGTGTGAAAAGTAGGAAGATAGATAGCCTGTTACCTTAATAGATTGTCCTTTTAAACTAGGGTTGGTTTTTAATCCGAATTGTGAACGGAATGCAGTAGGAATCTGAACATAGACCATGTTTGCCGTGTTTGTTTCAGATGCACTGTCAGCTAAAGCCAGTGCATAATCGCTAGGATAATTGCTCGTGACAACCGTTGTTGTTGCAGTTGGTTGTCCCACGACATAACCCTGTACGGTCTTTAAAGAATTGTTTTGATTGGAAATGCTTTGAGAAACAGAATACGGACTCGACCAGGTACCGTCACCGGCAGCCTGAAGAGTGGGGATGAATGCTAAAGAACTTACGACAAGAGCAATCACAACTGAAAAAAGCGATAGAAAATTCTTGTTCCGGTGCCTTTTCATCATCAACGCCTCCATTATTTTATTTTTTATCCCTTGCAGCACAAACTACTAAATCCTGGTGAAACAGGTTTTATTGTACAATCTTTTTATTAACTTCATTTTACAGATATGTAAAACTACAAAACTAGCTACAAAGGGAGGAACTAATGAAGGCGCAAAAACAGTTAGATATGCCCAAAATATAAAAAAGAATTAACTTTGAATTACTTTTTTACTGCGTAAAACCGTAATGAAACCACCCAATATTTCATGGCTAACTGAAAACCCTTTACGTTTATAAAACTCCAATGCATCATCATTTCCATTCGAAACATAGATAAAGTAATCTTCTACATCTACAAATTCACGCAGCCAATTCATAGACATGTTAAAGAGGGTAGATCCAACTCCATATTGTCTGTATTCTTTCTTGATATAAAACTGAGACAGACAGCCGACCACTTCTTTATCAACTGAATTCATATCAAAAAAGGTAGCAAACTCATTCGAGTATACTTCTTTAGGTGAGATGTTTGAATAAACATAACCCACAATTTCATCACCATCTTTTACAACCACAATAAAGTTATGTAGGGCCTTATATACAGAAGGAACCATGCGTGTTTCAAAGCTCATCGTGTCAAAGAGTTCAGGAGTTATGCTGGCTTTTGATTTTTGGTAAACCATTAGTTCATTGCAGAGGTCTCGACAAAGCTCCATGTCATGATCAGGAAGAATCTCATATTTTAAATTTATTTTTTTCACCCTCCTTGGAATTCGAATAGTTAATTACGCTATAATTTTATTACATAGAAAAGAGAAAACAAGTATGCAGTAATTTCTTACTAAGTCAGTAAAAACTGATTAAAGGAGTTTCGAGATGAATGATACAGGATACAAGAGGAAAGAAGATTGTCCGTTAACATTCGCACTTACCTTAATCGGGAGCAAATGGAGACTTCCGATCATATGGGCTTTGTGGAAAAATAAAACGCTGCGCTATAACGAACTGAAACGACATGTTGAGGGTATTACTAACATGGTATTGTCTCAATCATTAAAAGAAATGGAAAATCAGGGGCTTGTCGTTCGTAAACAGTACATGGAGATTCCGCCACGAGTGGAATATTCTTTAACAAAAGCTGGAGAGGATTTGATTCCATCCCTAGAATCATTGGCAAGATGGGGGAAGAGAATGCAAGGGAAGGTGAAAAACGATGTCTGAATGTCCTCTGTGTAATGAAACGAACAATTGCGCGATTGCACACGGCAACAAACCTGAAACATGCTGGTGTATGAACGTCACCATCGCTCCACAACTTCTTGAGAAAGCTGCTCCAGAAAGCAACACATGCATTTGCCAAACATGTGTGGATGAATGGTATGAAAAGGGACGCTTCTGATAAAGAAGCGTCCCTTGTTCTCTATTAAAAATCTTTGTTGTTATTCCGTAATTTAATCATTTTTGACAATAACTCTTTTCCGATCTCCTCTTCAAATTCCCGATATAGGGGCTGCCACCGCTTTGCCCACTCTCGCTTTTCTTCATTTGTCAGGTAATGAATGTCAATAGAAGAGTTATCTTCAATCAAAGAAAGCTGTTCATCGTTCATTTCAAATGACTGTGTTTGATTCCAGCGTGTTGTTTCATCTAGAGCTTCTGAGATAATGGTTTGCTGATCATTCGTAAGTTTTGTCCAGAAGTCTTCATTCATGATAACTGCATATCCTAGAAATCCATGATTACTGATGGTGAGGTCACTTTGAACGTCAAAAAACTTTTTAGAATAAATGTTTGAGATAGTGTTTTCTTCACCGTTCAATTCTCTTGATTCCAACAATCGATATGTTTCATTAAAATCGAGTCCTATTGCTTTGGCACCTACTAACTCGAATTGTCTTTCAAGAACTGGACTTGGCATGATCCTTAGACGTTGTCCTTTTAAATCAGAAGGTTGAACGATAGGGCCATCATTGGTAGTGATCTGTTTAAAACCATTTGTCCATAATGCTAGACCTTTCATGTTTCTCTCTTCTAAAGATCCAAGCAAAGTCTCACCAATTTCTCCGTTTAAAGCTTCGATAATGCTATCTCGCGTTGGCATCATATAAGGAAGGTCAAGCACTTGCCACTTGGAAGAAAAAGAACTTAGCTTTGTTGTTGCTGGAGCGATCATCTGAACATCACCACGCTGCAGCGCTTCAAGCTCTTCTTGGTCTGAATAAAGACCGCCATTTGGTATAACTTCTATCTTGATCTTGCCGGCTGATTTTTCGTTTACTCGTTGGGCAAACCGCTGTGCGGCAAGGCCTTTTGGGGTATTTTCAGCCACGACATGACTGAACTTAATTACCACTTGTTCACTTATGCCTTTTTGATCATCGTCATAGGGAAGCTTTCCTTCTGACAATTTCGTATGAAACCCGATCCAGACAGATGCTCCCAATCCGGCGAGCAGTATGAGCACAATCCCCATAAAGGCTTTCATCATCCATACCCCATATCCGACACTTTTTTAATAGTCTAACATATTGAAGTTGGAATGATACAATAGGGACAAAAGGTATGCGAGGAGGTAAGTCTGAAGATGACGATGAAACGATTACCAATACGGACAAAAATCATGATACTCACATTTGGCATCGTATTTTATGCCATTATGATTGGCGGAATCGTCATTATCGGAAAAATCCTCGACATACAGGAAGAAGAGCTTGGCAAGCGGGCGATGATTACTGCCCGAACGATAGCACAGCTTCCAGAAGTGAAACAATACATACAGAAAAAAGAAGGCTGGAACGAAATAGAGCCAGCTGTTGAAAAAATACGCGTCATTAACGAAGCTGACTATATAGTGGCGATGAATATGGACCATGTTCGTTATTCCCATCCGGTGAAGGACATGCTTGGCACGAAGTCGGATGGCAATGACGAAGGAGCAGCATTTGCTGATCATACGTTTATATCAAAAGCGAAGGGTGAGATGGGGACAGCCGTCAGGGCATTTGTTCCAATAAAAAATGATAACTTGGAACAGATCGGCGTCGTAACAGTGGGTCATGTTATACCCGGTTTTAATGAAGTCGTGCATGACCTTATGGATGAGATGACTCTTATCTTATTACTCGTCCTTTCATTCGGGGTGATCGGCTCATACTTGCTAGCACGTCACTTAAAACAGCAGATGTTTTATTTAGAACCTCACGAAATCGTTAGGATGCTTGAGGAGCGAACGGCTACCTTCAACTCTATGCATGAAGGTGTTATTGCGATTGATAATCAGGAACAGATCTCAATTTTTAATGAGAAAGCGAAAAGTATTTTTTCCGTAACAGGAGATGTGGTAGGAAGACCAATTCGAGAGGTCATACCAGATACTCGTCTGCCTGAAATTATTGAACTTAGCCGTCCTGTGTACAATCAGGAAATACGGGTCAGCGGGAAAATTATAATGAGTAACCGAGTGCCGATTAAAGTACAAAACCAAATTGTTGGGGCAGTGGCTATTTTCCAAGACAGAACGGAAGTGGCGAAAATGGCAGAGGAACTAACGGGGGTAAAGGCGTTTGTAGAAGCTTTGCGTGTACAGAACCACGAGCATATGAACAAGCTACATACGATTGCTGGACTTTTACAGCTTGGTAAAATAAAAAAAGCGATGCAGTATGTTTTTCAAATATCAGAAGAAAAAGGTTCTCTTACTCGTTTTCTCAATCAGCGTATTAAGAATGAAAGTTTGGCAGGGCTTTTATTAAGTAAAGTCGGTCGTGGGAAAGAACTTGGCATCAAAGTAGTAATCGACAGCGGGAGTCGGCTTGAACAATTTCCTGACCAGCTTGATCAGCATGACTTTGTGATGATTTTAGGGAATTTAATCGAGAACGCTTATGATGCTTTAAAAGGAATGGACGATGCAAGAATTGATGTTTCCATTGCGCAAGACTCAGAGATTTGTGCCATTCTTGTTGAAGACAACGGCAGCGGAATGAGTGAAGAAGTTCAAAATCATATCTTTGAAAGAGGATATACGACAAAAGGGAAACACGGATCCGGCATCGGTTTGTATTTGATTCATCAGATTGTGGAAAAAGGAAAAGGGGAGATCGAAGTCACGTCTCATAAGAACCAAGGGACAAGCTTTGTTATTACATTTCCGATGAATGACAGGGGTGAAGATGATGAGTGAGATTACGGTTCTGTTGATTGAAGACGATCCGATGGTACAGGAAATCAACAAGGCATTCATAGAAAAAGTAAAAGGGTTCAAAGTGATAGCTACAGCATCTAACGGAACAGAAGGTCTTAAGCAAATTAAGAAGAAGAAACCAGATCTTGTCATGCTAGATATTTACATGCCTGAACAAGACGGGGTTGAAACATTGCAACAGATCAGAATGGAAAAAATCCAAGTTGACGTGATTGTGATTACAGCTGCCAATGATCTTCAAACGATACGGTCAATGCTGCAAAACGGTGCATTCGACTACATCATCAAACCGTTTAATTATGAGCGTATCCATAAGGCTTTGGAAAAATACCGAGCTTATCATTCAACCATTTCACCATCAGGCTCGGTTACACAAAAAGATTTAGACGATCTTTTCTTTTCTGAACAACAGCAGCTGAAGGCTTCCGTCGATCTTCCCAAAGGACTAAATGAACTTACTTTAAAACAAATTCAGAGCTTTTTACAAAATCAAACGGAAGAGAAATCGGCAGAGGAAGTAGCTGAGGGAATCGGAATCGCACGAGTCACTGCACGAAGATACCTGGATTATTTGGTGAAGAACGGAAGCATCACTATGGACATTCAATACGGGACAATAGGCAGGCCAGTCAACCGGTATCTGCTTAAAAAATAGCTCGAGACCAAAAAGACCAAAACGTCCAATAAGTTCGTAATATTCTAACAATAGTATGAAAGCGTTATCATTACTTTACAAATGATAACGCTTTTTTTATGTGTGAGCTGTGTGTAAATTGTGTGGGAATTGTATGGGGTCTGACCCCGGGTCAGACCCCATACAATTTAAGTTCATTTTCGAATTCGAAAGGAGAAGAATAATGAAAAGGATATTTAAGAACTTAACGTTTCAGGTATTAACCGCAATTGCAGTTGGTGTGCTTGTTGGACTCATCTGGCCGGAAGTCGGCAAACAGATGAAACCTGTAGGAGATACATTTATTAACGCTGTTAAGATGGTTATCGCACCGATCATTTTCTTAACGATCGTACTCGGTATTGCAAAAATGGGTGATATGAAAAAAGTAGGTAAGGTCGGAGGAAAAGCATTTATTTACTTTGAGATCGTCACAACGCTTGCTCTTGTTATTGGTCTAGTTGTTGTTAACGTGTTAAAACCAGGAGCTGGCTTAGACTTTGATAAGCTTGAAAAAGGGGATGTATCACAATACACGTCTGAAGAAGGCGGAAAGATTGACTGGATTGAATTTGTGACTCACATCGTTCCGAGCAATATGGTTGATGCGTTCGCAAAAGGTGATATTCTGCAAGTTCTGTTCTTCTCCATTCTTTTTGGAGTAGGTTTAACGGCGCTTGGTGATAAAGGAAAAATCATCATTGAGTTTTTCGATAAACTGCTTAACGTCTTCTTCAAAATCGTCGGTTACATCATGAAAGCTGCTCCACTAGGCGCATTCGGTGCAATGGCATTTACAATTGGAAACTATGGCCTTGAGTCACTTGTCCCGCTCGGTAAATTGATGGTCGCTGTGTATACGACGATGTTTTTCTTCGTTTTCATCGTATTGAACTTGATCTGTAAGATGTACGGCTTTAGTCTTTGGAAGTATTTGAAGTTTATAAAAGATGAGCTTTTAATCGTTTTAGGTACAAGCTCTTCAGAGTCTGTGCTGCCACGAATGATGAATAAGATGGAAAAGTTCGGCTGCTCGAAGTCAGTTGTTGGTCTTGTTATTCCAACAGGATATTCATTCAACTTAGATGGAACATCGATTTACCTTTCGATGGCGGTTGTATTCTTAGCACAAGTTTTCGGCATTGACTTGAGTTTGACGCAGCAGCTAACGATTATTGCTGTATTGATGCTAACATCCAAAGGAGCTGCAGCTGTTACAGGTGGCGGATTCATAGTCCTCGCTTCAACATTAACAGCCATGCAGGTTATTCCAGTTGAAGGATTGGCGCTGCTATTGGGAGTTGACCGTTTTATGAGTGAAGCCCGTGCGATTGTAAACTTGATCGGTAACGGAATCGCTACAATCGTTGTTTCAAAAAGTGAGAATGAATTTGATGAGGGTAAAAGTGAAGAAGCAATTCAGGAAATGTACGAAAACAGAAAGATTGCGGTCTAACACAAAACGAGCTTTGGTCAGAACAGACTAAAGCTCTTTCTTTTTGATATGATTTAGAAAAATGTAGGTGGAAGGAGATGACGTATGATTTGTAAAATGCTCAATATCAAGTATCCGATCATACAGGCTGGTATGGCAGGCGGGCCGACGACACCGAAATTAGTCGCGGCAGTCAGTGAGGCGGGTGCCCTAGGAACGCTCGGTGCTGGATACATGACTCCTCAACAAATAAGTGAAGCCATTCGTGATATTCAGCAGTTAACAGAGGCACCTTTTGCAGTAAATTTGTTTCTTCCACAGAGTTACGAAATGGATGAGGAATCTATTTTAAAGATGCAGCAACATCTGAATAAATACCGGTCGAGACTTGGAATTCCAGAAGTGAACACAGTCCCAAAAATAAAGGATCTCTTTGAAAAACAACTAGAAGTAGTAGTGGCATCTGGTGTTAAGATTGTTAGTTTTACGTTTGATGCACCACAAAAGAGTTTAGTAGATCAGCTTCACACGTCAGGCATTACCGTGATTGCGACTGCAACAACAGTAAAAGAGGCGGTCGTGCTGGAATCGTGTGGGGTGGATGTAATCGTCGCGCAAGGAAGTGAAGCGGGTGGTCACAGAGGGACATTTTTAGATGTGAAAAATGAAGCATTGATTGGGACTCTGGCATTGGTTCCGCAAGTTGTTGATGCGGTGAGATGTCCAGTAGTTGCCGCTGGTGGCATTATGGATGGCAGGGGAATGGCAGCAGGACTGACGTTAGGTGCATCCGCCGTTCAACTCGGTACAGCATTTTTAACTGTAAAGGAAAGCGGTGCGAACGAGATTCATAGACAAGCTGTTTTAGCGAGTTTTGACACAGATACTAAGATTACGAAAGCTTTTTCAGGCAAAAGTGCGAGAGGGTTTAAGAATGAGATAATGCTAGAGTTGGAGGATCATGGTGATGTATTGCCGCCGTATCCCATCCAGCACGTTTTAACTTCTGATATTAGAAAAGAAGCTGGTCGGCAAGGAAATAAAGAGATGATCTCCATGTGGGCGGGGCAGGCATCGACGTTAGCTCAAGTGCTATCAGCAGGTGAGTTGGTGGAAAGTCTTGTGGAAGAATTTGATGGTGCGCTCAGGAATGGGGCATTGAAATTAAATCAAACATAAACTTAGCGATGTCGATTATGTCTGAATTTGTAGACTTATGGATATTTCAATAAAACTTCTGGATATGTGCACCAATCTCGTGGAATGAAATGCGATTCATGTGGATTCAACAGATAAACTTTTGTATTCATTCTTTAGAGTTAAGCCAAACGGAGACAGATCTGGTCTTTATTCATCCATTTCAGAATAAGTTTTGTATAAGCCTACAAAATTTAAGGACTGGGGTGGAAATCATGGATTTTATGACCGATTTTGCGCCGTACGTTGGTTTAGCTGTGGTTTTATATGCGATTCGTCAGACAGAAAGATTTTCAAATCAGTATATCCCCATAGTGGCAGTCGTGCTCGGTGTTCTGTACGCCTTTTGGGAAGCAGGCGGTGCAACACCAGAAGCTACATTGGTCGGATTAAAATATGCGCTGCTAGGGATAGGCACGGTCGCAGGTATTAAATATTCTATAGAAAACAAACTAACAAAGTAAGCAAATGTAAGGCAGTGCTGTTAATCGGCATTGCCTTTTGTTATACAACAAAGGGTAATTACATAAACAAATATTATACAAGTGTTTAACATACGTCTTATAGGGGTACTGTAAAATTAATCTAGGATAAAGGGTGATGCTGTTATGAAAATAAGAAGAGACATTGAGGGAAATGTATTAGAACAATTATTGAAAAAAGATCCCGAAGCCTTAAAGCAAATGGTCCATTCATACAGCACATTACTTTTTCAGGTTGCCTTTCGGATTACAGGGGATAAGCGAGCTGCTGAGCAAGTTTTATGCGAAGTTTTTCGTGAGCTTTGGGAGAATCCCTTTCATTATGAGAAATCGAAGGATAGTTTTCTATCTAGCTATCTAATAAAACTTTGTAAATTAAAGTGTGTTAATCGAGAAGAATTACACATCACAAAATTATTGTCTAAAAAGTCTAAAAATTATATTGCGAATAATGCAACCATCTGATAACATTAATATCGCTTACAACTAATGCCAATAGGATAAATGGAAAACATGCATGATCTGCACATTTTCTATTTCAATATTAATGGTGAATGAACTCTCTGCACGAGTATGTAGAGATTTTAGGCAACATTCTTAAAGGACTTATTTAATGAATAAGTACTTTTGGATGTTGTCTTTTTATTTGGTTTGCATTAGGGTAAGTTTCATGAAAGTTTAACATTATTAACTTTTTAGGGGGATGTACGGATGAGAAAGACAAAGAATCGCTGGCTCATTGCGTTATCAGCGGTTGGAATTCATATTTCCATCGGTTCTGTGTATGCATGGAGCAACTTCACGAATCCATTGATTGAAAAGTTCGGCTGGTCCGCTTCACAAGTACAGATGACGTTCAGTATTGCGATTTTATTCTTAGGTTTATCGGCCGCCTTTCTAGGTCACTTTGTTGAAAAACATGGGCCAAGAAAAGCAGGATTGCTCGCAGCCATTTTCTTTGGACTTGGTATCGCGGGTTCAGGAATAGCAGTCAACATAGGCTCCTTAACGATGCTGTACATATTTTATGGAGTGCTCGGCGGTATTGGTCTTGGTGTTGGATATATCGCTCCCGTTTCCACACTTATAAAATGGTTCCCTGATCGACGCGGTTTAGCGACTGGACTTGCTATCATGGGGTTTGGGTTCGCAGCAGCAATCAGTTCTCCGATCATGGATGCATTGATTAAATCTGTTGGAGTAGCAAACACGTTCTTTATTCTAGGTATTGCTTATTTTGCAGTCATGACATTATCGTCACTTTATTTAGAAAAACCAGAAGAAGGCTGGCTGCCGGCTGGATTCAAAGAGAACGTAGAAAGCGGCAAGGTGAAAATAAAGAAAGATCTTTCACAGCTTACGGCAAACGAAGCCGTAAAAACAAGACGTTTCTATTATCTGTGGATCATGTTATTTATCAACGTAACGTGCGGTATTGCTATTCTTTCTGCAGCAAAACCACTTGCAGAAGAAAGTATCGGGCTAACAACGGCCGAAGCTGCAGCTCTTGTTGGGGTATTAGGTTTGTTTAACGGTTTTGGACGTATCGGCTGGGCATCAGTATCCGATTATATCGGACGGCCTAACACATACACAACGTTTTTTGTATTGCAGATTGCTCTATTTTTCTTATTGCCGCAAACATCATCATCGATTCTTTTCCAAGTGATGCTAGCGGTCGTTTACACGTGCTATGGAGGAGGATTTGCCTCTATCCCAGCCTTTATCGGCGATTTGTTTGGAACGAAACAAGTTGGTGCGATTCATGGTTACATCTTAACGGCTTGGGCAGCAGCAGGTCTTGCAGGTCCACTTTTCGCTGCTTGGATTAAAGACACTACGGGTTCTTACGCAAACAGCTTAACGTTCTTCTCAGGCCTGTTTGTTGTCGCTCTTGTCGTCTCAATTTTAGTCCGCTTTGATATGAAACGGCTTGAAGCGAAACAAGAAAAGTCAGTGGCGTAACTTTTTATGAGATAAAAATGCAGTGTCTTCATTAACGGAAAGGCGCTGTTTTTTATTGATTTATGGTAAAATTGATACTGGAACAAAAATACATTCCAAGGGGAAAACATGACAAACAAATCTGTAGAAATCACAGAACTAAACGCAGAAAATTGGTACGAATGCTGTTCATTAGAAGTTGAAGAAAATCAAGCGAGTCATATTGAACCTAATGCTGTTTCAATCGCACAATCAAAATTCGCGCCGAACTTAAAGCCTTATAGCATCCGTTATGGTGGTGAAACAGTAGGATTTCTTATGTTTAATACAGTGGAAGAAGAGCTCGATGGCTATTGGATTTACCGCATTATGATCGATAAGAACCACCAGCATAAAGGTATTGGAAAAACGGCTGCACAGTTAATGATTGATGAAATGAAAACGAAGCTGCAAGCGAAAAGAATTGTTGTTGGATATCACCCTGAAAATACAGGGGCTCACGAGTTGTATAGAAGTTTAGGATTTGTCGATAACGGAGACCGATTCGGAAAAGAGATGGCTGTTGTGTTAGAGGTTTAAAGCATATTTAATGATTTGACGAAAACTTCTGAAATCTTATGTTACCCTCAAGTTTCTACTATTGCTCTTCGAATAATTAATGTTGAGTACAAGAGATATATGTAAATGATAGGACTTCATTTTATGAATGGAGTTCTTTTTGTTTGGTTTCATCCATAGAGGGAACGTTTGTTTAAGAAGGAGTGAATATACAGATGAGAAGATCAGAGCGCAACAAGTCAAAAAAGAGAAATGTAGTACTGTTCAGCGCATTAGGTGCCGTTCTTTTAGCTCTATTGTTTTTGCCGAAAGATGCATTACTAATGGGTAATGAAGAGGAACCTGTTAAAGAAAAAGTAAGTAAAGAACCAAAACATAAAGTCGTAAAACTTCAGCCAGATAACGAGAGTGCATATGAAGAAGATGAGAAAGATGCTAAAGAATCTGCTGAAGAGGAAACAACTGAGAAACAAGAGCCTTCTAAAGAAATTGGCATAGATCCTGATAAAGAAGCGGATAAAAAAGAAGCGGCAGAAAAAGCGAAGAAAGCTGAAGCAGAAAAGAAAAAGCAGCAAGCTTCTGGTGGCGAGCCTGTTCTGAACAAACCGATTGTAACCTCGCAAACAGGTCCTCATACATCCAGCTATGATGAAGGAAGTGTGGACTGGAACGAAAAACTGAAAGCCATTCGACTTGCAACAGGACTTGATGAAAACATGACCGTATGGAAAATTGCAAATGGCGGCGGCCCGCAGAAGTCAGTGGCAGAAGTAAGCCCGAACAAACAGCCAAATGAGAGATATACCGTTAACCTCGAGTGGGTAGATCAAAAGGGCTGGATGGTCACGAGTGTGCAGAAGTAAACTGGTGATAATCTCAAGTGGACAGTAAATTTCAATAAGTCGACACTATTTTACCGAAAGTGGACAGTAACACTCTAATGTCTTACAGATTTCATCTTTACGAACAGAAAAGCTGGCCTGAATCATCGTGCACACACGATCTCAGAGCCAGCTTTTTTTAAATTCGCTTATTTTACCCTCGCTTTTAACAAAAACCGATGCTGTTTCACTTCAAAATATCCCTTAGCTTGAATCATCTCATGAATTGCATACAACTCATCTAAAGAATTATCACTTTTAAAGTTGGGAACCTGCCAAGGAATCGCTTTTAAATAGTAGAGAAGAGCGCCGATATCGTAAAAACGCTGAACCGGATATTCTTCTTTTGCCTCCAATACCTCAAACCCATTTTCACGCAGTTCCTTTTCAGCAAAAGCTAAGTTCCAGTGTGAGAACTCACCATTGTTGGGTGCTCCAAGCGCTTCATTTATATCCGTGCAATCGGAACCGCCCACTTGCTGCGTTACAAAAAGCCCATCTCTCGTTAAGACACGCTTCACTTCAACAGGAGAATACGATTCGTGCTTATTAATGATGAGGTCAAACGTGTCATCTTCAAATGGAAGAACATCATCTTCACCGATTTGATACACCTTCACACCAAGCGGCTCAAGTCGTTCACGAGCTATTGAGATATTAGGCAAATATCCTTCTGTTGCACAAACCTTTGCTGGGAATGGCTGAAGTTTTGACAAAAGTTCTCCGCCGCCTGTACCCATATCCAACATGGACGACACTTTTCCAATCAGCGGAATCACTAAACTGCCATAAGACCACGATAGCATGCCACTTGCCATACGACCCGAATCAGTAATATAAGAAAAATCCCATCCTGAAAAAGGCTTTTCAACATCATTTACATACACTTCAAATTCTAAATCATGTTTCATACGTACACCTCCGAAATTTTTTTGGCACTGAACGTACTTCTGTTTTGGAGGTCCTCTGCATGAAACGCGGTTTTATATGTCGTGTTCGAAAGTGTTCATCATGTTCTCCTCAGTTAAATCTTTTTATTTGTGATGTATTCTCTTTTACATTCGTTTTTTCCTTCTTAAAAGAGGGTGATAAGCTAAGTTGTCGAAAATTAGAGGAGACTGAGAGTAGCGAATAGTATATATAAGGAGGCAAAAAGATGACCCATTATGCGATGAACATGTATGATTATCACGTTTGGGCAAATAAAACCTTGTTTAATCGATTATTGGAACTTGGAAATGCAGTATATCATCAAGAAATTCAAAGTGTTTTTCCTTCTGTTTCAAAGGTAGTCTCACATATGTATATTGTTGATCAATTATGGTTTCATATCATTTCTGGAATGAGTATGAGTGAAGCACTTACTATTGAAAAAGTGGATACGGATACAAAAACAATTGAAGATATGGATATGCTGTTTTTGCATTTGACTGGACGATATAAAACCTTTTTGCGCCAACAAGAAGAAATGGACAAAATGTTAATATTAGATACGCCATGGGCAGGGCGAAGAGAAACAAGTTTATCTGAAATGATAACGCATATTGTAACACACGGGTCCTATCATCGTGGAAACATCACAGCTATGCTGCGTCAAATGGGGCATGCTTCTGTCACAACAGATTTAACAAGTTATTGGTATATTCATTAATTTGACTTAAAATGCTCCATGCCTTAAACAGCACAGAGGAGAAACCAATGAAAAAAATCGTTTTATACATAATCGTTTCTATTTTTATACTTTTAGCCCTCGCATATGGGGGTTTGAAATTGAGCAGTTCAAGAGACTTTCAATTTTACGGTGGATTGGTAACAAGAGCGGAAACAACAGAAAAGGTTGTCGCGCTAACATTCGATGATGGTCCTACTGATAACACCGATGAAATTCTATCCATTCTAAAAGAGGAAGACGTAAAAGCTACCTTTTTTGTAACAGGGCGGGAAGTCAAAGAAAACTTTGAAAATGCCCAAAAACTGGTTGCTGCAGGACATGAACTTGGAAACCATTCGTATTCACATAAACGGATGGTGTTGAAGACTCCATCTTTTATAAAAGAAGAAATTGAACAAACAGACGAACTCATTAGAAAAGCAGGATACGAAGGTACCATCCAATTCCGGCCGCCGTTTGGCAAAAAGTTAATCGGACTGCCTCGCTATCTAGACAAAAACAATAGAAAGACCATTTTATGGGACATCGAACCTGAAACATATCCGGAGATTGCGGCAGATTCAGAAAAAATCGTGAAACATGTCAATGATAAGGTTCGGCCAGGCTCCATCATACTGCTGCACGTCATGTATGACACCCGAGCAGAATCCATGAAATCAGTAAAAGGCATAATTCATGCATTGAAGGCAAAGGGATACACCTTTAAAAGCGTATCTGAAATAGTGAAATAAAAAAGAGGAGAGCACTTAATCGAGTGCGCTCCTTTTATAAATAATTATTATTTAACAACAAGTACAGGTTGATGTGCGTTAGAAACAACCTTTTGACTAACGCTTCCTAGTACTAGTTTTTTGAATCCGCTATGGCCTCGGTTACCGATGACGATGAGATCGATGTTATGGCTATCCGCATATCCACAAATTGTGGCCGGTGGGTCACCGTGCAGTATGGCTGTCGTAGTTTTTATATCAGGATCAACTCTTCCTAAAGCTCTGTTCATCGTCTCTTCACCATGACTTTGCTCCACAATTTCGGCTTCTCTTATTTCTACAGTCGTGCTAGCTGCGCCGCCTGGGTGAACACCGCCATACAGTGGAAGAGTCACTTCGTTGGTTACATATAGCAATGTTAACTCGGCCTCCATGTACCGGGCAATTTCATTTCCATTATGCAATGCTAAAAAACTTCCTTCTGAACCATCAACAGCAATAAGGATCTTGGAATATAACATCATTTGATCTCCTTTCATGCAGATTTGGTACCTTTTATTAAAAGGTTACCTTATAAAAACAGTACCCCTTGGAGCTTTATGTAAACAAATAGAATGACAGTCATAAAGATTACGACTATAAATCGGTGAAAAAAAACACTTACTCTAATTACACGGAGGTAACAATGAAACCAATCCTACTTGACTTCCCAACAGAATTCACAACCGATCGCCTGCTTATCCGCATGCCAATGCCAGGAGACGGAAAAGAAATGTATGATTCCTTGACCTCTTCAATCGAAGACCTTAAGCCATGGCTGCCTTTTGCCCACATGAATCAAAGTGAAGAGGATGTGGAAGCCAATATTCGCGAGGCACACTTAAAGTTTTTAAGCAGAGAAGATCTGCGCCTTCTCGTGTTTTTAAAGAAAACAGGAAAACTGATTGCATCATCTGGATTGCACCGTATTAACTGGGACATCCCGAAATTCGAGATTGGGTATTGGATCGATTCCCGTTATACAGGTAAGGGATACATGACAGAAGCCGTTCAAGGAATCACAGATTTTGCGGTAAACGAATTAAAAGCACGCCGCATCGAGATTCGTTGTGATACCCGTAATGTTAAAAGTGCAGCCATTCCCGAACGACTAGGATTCATGTTAGAAGGTGTGCTGCGAAACGACTCATTAGAAATTGGTTCAACTACGAAACTACGGGATACGAGCGTTTATGCAAAGGTATTTGAATAGCAGGAGGTTTTTCTCTTGATAAAAGCTGTATTCTTCGATTTGTATGAAACGCTCATTACAGAATGGGAAGATGGGAAGAAAAAAGCTACCTATTCTACCAAACTGCTGGGATTGGATCAAAGTAAGTTTAAAAGTGAATGGGATAGCCGCAGAGAGCTTCGCATGGACGGAACTTTTCCTGATCACCAAAGTGTCTTAAGGGATATTTTAAGTTCACAAGGGATGTCACCGAATCCAGAGGTTATTGAAAAAGTCCACCAAGCAAGAGTTTCAGCAAAGGCAGCGGCTTTTCAAGAGATCAGTGGTGAAGTGCTAGAACTGCTGCAATCCTTAAAAGACAGAGGATTAAAGCTAGGCCTTATCTCTAACGCAGCGCCAGAAGAAGTTAATGCTTGGAAATCATGCAATCTGGCAAACTATTTTGATGAAGTCATCTTTTCATATGAAGTAAGAGTTGCTAAGCCAACCCAAAAAATCTATCAAATAGCTTGCGAAAAACTGGGAGCATTAGCTCAAGAGTCAATTTTTATAGGTGATGGAGGAGCAAATGAATTAGTTGGTGCGGCCGAATTTGACATGAAGGCGTACCAAGCGACATGGTTTTTGCCAGATTCAATCAGTGACAAAATTACAGGCTTTCCGAAACTTAAAAACCCTTTAGACCTTTTAAAACAAGACAGGGTAAAGTCTACTCTGCGGGAATAAACAGATACAGAAAACTAGCATAGGTCATGAACTTTGCTAGTTTTCTTTTTTAGGTAACAAAGAACTACAACAAAAATATGCCATCAGACTCTATAATTCTGTTTTTCATTTTTTGCTCTAGTAAGAACTCTTTAACTTTCTGAAAATTCGTATAAATAGTTTTGGATAGGTGATAAGATGTTGCTTACTTAGACAAAAAAAGGAAAATGGAGGAATAACGATGAGAACAAAGAAGTGGGTTGCGATGGGGATTGCGGCGTCTTTAATTGCTGGAGCATTAGGATCGCCAGCTATGGCGGCGTCAGAAGATGTGAAGGTGAAAGTGAACAGCGAATCTGGAACACCAGCCTTCTTGGCAGGTAACTTATCAGCACCATCAAAAGCATCAGCACAACAAGTACTCTTTGATTACATGAACGGTCATAAATCTCTTTTTAAACTAGGAAACAAAAAAGCAGAAGAGTCGTTCTCAATCTTAGAAAGTACGAAAGAAGACGATGGCAACACGGTGCTGAGACTTCAGCAGGAATACAACGGAGTTCCCGTTTGGGGTTACACGCAAGTGGCGCACATCAATAAAGAAGGAGAACTAACGGTCATCTCAGGTGAAGTGGCTCCTGAATTGGACAAGCAGGCCAATCTCACAAAAACAAAACAAATTAGCGGTAAAAAAGCTGTGGGAATTGCAACAGCGGCACTTGGCTTCGATCCTCAGTTCGAGAAAACACCTAAAGCGGACAAAGTGGTGCTGATGAGGGATGGTACGGCGCATTATGCGTATCTCGTAAATCTAAATTTCCTCACACCTGAGCCAGGTAACTGGAATTATTTTATTGATGCAGCGTCTGGTAAAGTCCTTCACCGTTACAACGACATGCACGAAGTAACGGGAACGAACGCTACTGGAACGGGTAAAGGAGTTCTAGGCGATTCGAAAACACTGAACCTTACACTATCAAGCGGCAAGTACTATATGCAAGACAACACGCGAGGAAACGGGATCTTTACATACGATATGAAGAACCGTACATTCTTGCCAGAGCTCTTCCTGCCAGGAACTCTTTACAGCGGCACAGACAATGTATTTGACAGTTCGTACGACCAAGCCGTTGTTGATGCTCACTACTTTGCCGGTTTGACGTACGACTATTATAAAAATACGCACGGGCGAAATTCCTATGATAATAAGGGAGCACAGATCAAATCATCTGTTCACTTTAATAAAAACTACAACAACGCGTTCTGGAACGGTTCGCAGATGGTTTACGGTGATGGTGATGGAACAAACTTTATCGCATTCTCTGGGGGGATTGACGTAGTAGCCCACGAACTGACTCATGCTGTAACCGATACAAGTTCTGACCTCGTTTATCAGAATGAATCAGGGGCGCTGAACGAAGCGATGTCTGACATTTTTGGAACATTAGTAGAGTACTATGACGGCAAGAATCCAGACTTTGAAATCGGGGAAGATGTGTACACACCTGTGATAGCGGGAGATGCACTTCGTTCGATGTCAGATCCAGCAAAATACCAAGATCCAGACCACTATTCGGTTCGTTATACAGGAACTGGTGACAACGGAGGCGTTCATATCAACAGTGGAATTATCAACAAAGCAGCGTATCTCTTAAGTGAGGGTGGCAGTCATTATGGCGTTTCCGTTACTGGAATTGGACGAGCAAAGCTAGGGGCGATCTTTTACCGCATGAACACGGTGTACTTAACGTCATCCTCTAACTTCAGCCAAGCGAGAGCAGCGGCTGTTCGTGCAGCATCTGATCTTTACGGCTCATCTTCACAAGAAGTAACATCAGTGAATCAGGCGTTTAATGCAGTGGGCATTCAATAAGTTGTTAAAAGCTAGAACCAGATTGTGGTTCTAGCTTTTTTCAATAGTTAGCTTTGGAAGAAGGTCGATGATTGTAGACTCGTGGATTGGAGGCTGAAACTCGTGGATTGGAGGCTGAAACTCGTGGATTGAGGGCAAAAACTCGTGGATTGGAAGCCAAAACTAGTGGATTGCCTCTCATCAGAAGGGCTAATTACACCGATATAGAATAAGTAAAAGCGATAACTTAGCAAAAAAGGTTAAGAACGAATGAATGTTCGTGGATATGATAGATGTAGGGTAGGTGATGAGATGGAATATGAAGTTTGCATACAGCGGACACTGGATTATATCGAAGAGAATTTGCATGAACGCATGACATTAGAGGGGCTTGCAGAGCTCGCTTGCTTCTCACCTTTTCATTATCATCGGGTGTTTCAGTTTCTTGTTGGGGAATCCGTCATGGAATATGTGCGGAAGCGAAGGCTCTCGCACGCGGCACAACGTTTATTGCAATCCGACGATAAAGTAATTGATATCGCATTTGATCTAGGGTTTCAATATCATGAGTCGTTCAACCGTGCGTTTAAAAAACATTATGGCAAATCACCACGGGAGTATCGCAGTGCAACAGTTCATCCTGTCTCTCTTCATCAGAAAGCTTACCTGAATATGAATCACAATTTGGGAGGAATAAATATGGAAATGAAACTTATTAAAAAACCAGCACTCCACATCATTGGCTATGACTTAAATACACGCAACACAGACGGTGAAAACAATAGAGAGATTCCGAAGTTTTGGCAGCATTATATTCAAAATAATCTCGGTGATAAGATTCCAAACCCACTCTACAAAAACCAAGAACTCGGATTGTGCACAGAATACAACACAACAACAGGTGAGTTTGTTTATATGATCGGGATGGAAGTGGCAAAAGGTACACCAGCTCCAGAAGGCATGTCCTATCGAACGTTCCCTGAAATGGAGTATGCTGTTTTCACAACACCAAAAGCATTAGAGGAAAACTTCGTGCAATCCATCCAACAAACATGGGTGGAGATTTTCTCGAAATGGTTCCCGGACTCTGGCTATGAGCATGATGGCACAGTAGAGTTCGAGCTGTATGATGAGCGCTGCTATGGGAAAGAAAACAAACAGATCGATATCTACATCCCTGTTGTAAAAAAAGCTGTAAAAGTTAAATAATGTCGTGAAACCCTTTTTGCTAAAGTCAGCAGAAAGGGTTTTTAAAATCAAACTACATAGAACATAAAAGGGGATTATCATGCAAAAAACAATTGTCAAAAGTACAACATAGAGAGCTGAAGATAAAAGATGCAAATGATCGTTATTAGTGGAGAATGAGCATTCTAAAAGACCAATATTTATCTGTAAATAGTATCTCGTGCAGATAAATGACTTATACAAAATTAATACCTGTAAAATTTTTAAAGAAAAATGGAATAATTACTCAATTTGAGGTAAGCCTAAAATCATACAAATAAAGGTTTGCCACTTGTTTCACACAAGGACGATTTTAATTAATCGTCCTTATTTTTTATTAACAAATACTACCTATCCCTGTAACGCATAAGAACGATTCAATGTGGAATTATAATCTTAATTCAACTAGGAGGTGAAAACAAAATGGCTAACACAAACCAATTAGTAGTACCTGGTGCACAACAAGCTATCGACCAAATGAAGTATGAAATCGCTTCTGAGTTCGGTGTAAACCTTGGACCAGACAGCACTTCTCGTGCTAACGGATCTGTAGGTGGAGAAATCACAAAACGTCTAGTTGCTCAAGCTCTTGGCGGAAAGCGCTAATTAATTTAATATCATGGCTCGGCTATCTGTTAATAGCAGATAGCCTTTTTGTTTTTTACATAAGAAACTCTTCTATTTGACATTAAAGATGAAGTATTTTATATTAGTTGACGTATCAATTATTGAGCTATCAATTAATTAAAGGAGGGGGATGTTATTGTCCAACTCAAATATAGAAGACGAGAAAATTATTACCAGGTTGTACGAGATCCATCGCAAGACAGCACCAAAGTTTGAAAGCTGTACCGGCATAAGCCAAACGCGTCTGGAACTTTTACATGAACTGTATGAAGTAGAAGAGATCAGCCAAAGAGCTCTTCAGAAGAAAGTGAACATCGACCATGCTGCGGTCACAAGACATCTTAAGCAACTCGAAGAAAAAGGGATGGTTATTCGACGGAAAGACCCTAAGGATCAGCGGTTTACGTACGTTTCTTTATCTGAGGAAGGCCGCACGAGAATCATTCACTATCGAGAAGAAAAAGAGAGGTTTATCTCAGGAGTCTTACATGACTTTTCAGCTGAGGAGAGAAAAGTACTTCTCGACATGTTAACGCGCATACAGCACAACATCGAAAAATACGAGTAACTCCAATACACCTAAGACGAAGACATAAAGGAGAATGAAACATGTTACAAACTAAAATTAATGACTTTAACGAAATTATCACAGGACGCCGTTCTATTCGTAATTATGATCCAACAGTAAAAATCTCTAGGGAAGAGATGAAAGAGATTCTGACAGAAGCTTCTCTTGCTCCATCTTCTGTTAACTTACAGCCTTGGCGTTTTGTCGTGATCGATACACCAGAAGGAAAAGAAACGTTAGCACCACTTGCGAAGTTCAACCAAAGACAAGTAGAAACTTCAGCTGCAGTCATTGCTGTATTTGCTGACAACAACAGTCTGGATTATTTAGAAAGAATCTATGACAAAGCGGTAGATGAAGGGCTTATGCCTCAAGATGTTAGAAATCAGCAAGTGCCAGCGATTCGTGGACTTTTAGAACAAATGACTCCAGAACAATTTAAAGATATGAATTTAATCGATGCAGGGCTTGTTTCCATGCAGCTTATGTTAGTAGCTCGTGCACATGGCTATGACACGAATCCAATTGGCGGTTATGAAAAAGCTCAAATTGCTGAAGCTTTCGGTTTGGATAAAGAACGTTATTTCCCTGTGATGCTGCTTTCAATCGGAAAAGCTGCGGATCAAGGCTATCAATCCGTTCGTCTATCCGTAGAAGAAACAACAGAGTGGAGATAAGAAAGGGGAGCGAATGAGATGATTATCATTCATGCAGGTTTAACTGTTTTAAAAGAAAAAGAAGAAGCATTTTTGGAAGAAGTAAAAACATTAGTTGAAGCTTCGCGTGCGGAGAGCGGAAACATTCAATACGATCTCATGAAAGACACGGAAAAAGAAGCAACGTATATGATGGTTGAAGTTTGGGAGAACCAAGAAGCGGTTCAAAATCATAACACGAGCGAGCACTTTGTGGCGTTCGGTGAAAAGGCACCAAGCTTTATGGCTGCTCCAACAGATGTGAAGATCTACGCAGGTGAGCAAGTAAAAAGATAACTTAAGACAAGAGGAAGGCATGTGATGTGCCTTCCTTTTATTATGCCGTTATTCAGCTTTTGTGTATTTGCGCTCTTGTTCAGCAATCAGCTCGTCATCTTCAGCATTGTCGCGTGTAACTTTTTGAGTAAGAATCGCACCAACTGCTACCAGAATCATAACCGCAATATAATACCCTTTTTCGTTCAACTGCAGATTGTCCGCGTTGTAAAGTCCGATACAGAACATGGATACACCCGCAATAAACGTGAAGTACGCCAAAACGGTAAATGCCGGCGTGTTTCTTCTTCTGTGTCGTTGCATATGTAGAACCTCCTTTACTTTTTTGATAAATAGATAAACATATATATGCCAAAAGCTAACTTCATTATAATCAATTTCCTTAATTTTCTTGTTCGCTATTTATCTTATTGTGCTTACTCGTACATAGTAAGGATTGATTCAGCCATTTTCTTTACATCTTCTATTAAAAAAGTGGGATGAATGATTCTTATTTGATCACCAAAACCTAAAATGTATTCTTTTGCTTCTTGTTCGGTATCAAATTTAAGTTTTACAGAAGTCCAACCATTCTCTAAGGGAGATTCAATGTTAAGAACTTGAACGAAGCGTCCTGTAAATGTAAGCCGCTGAATGATAGACGGGGAAGCTTCGACATCCACCTCGAATGTAGGCAGATTTTTAACAAAGCTTTGTTTAGACTGTTCCCAGTAGTCGGCAAGCTGAAAATCAGCGGGTCTATTGAATGTTTCGTTCGTTAATGAAGCAGTCTTTATTCTCGATGCCCTAAAGCTTTTAATCGTACTGTTTGACACCGCAATCAAATACCACGTTCGGCCTTTTGCGACTAATCCCAAAGGTTCAACGACTCTTTCTGATATTTCTTTGTTTCCTTTTTCGTATTTCATTTGCAGTTTTCGTTCTTCCCAGATCGCTTGCTGCAGAATATTGAGAAAGGATACTTCTTGAGAAGATTGTCTCCAAGTGTCTGTGTCGATATGGATTCTGTTCCACATATCGTTGGCTTGGGTTTGTAAGGCATTTGGAACGGTGGCTAAAAGCTTTTGCCGCGCTTCTTTCCAGTCTTTTGTGAAACCGAGGTCACTGAGCAGCTGAAAGGATGGAGAAAGAAATAGCGTCTTCATCTCATTTTCTTTTAGCCCAGTTAGTCTTGTTCTGTATTGATCAAGAAGTTTCCAACCGCCATGTTTTCCGCGTTCTGCCAAAACAGGAATACCCGCTGCACTTAACGCTTCCATGTCTCGGTGTATGGTACGTTCCGTGACTTCTAGTTCAGTCGCTAGAGCTTTTGTTGTCATCTTTTCATGATTTTGAAGCAGCAATAAAATGCTGATAAGTCGGTCTGCTCGCATTTTTTTTCTCCTGAATTTAAATATGACATTAGGTGTCAACTTTTCGAATTATACTTAAGATAATTCAAAAAAGGAGCGAATGCAAATGAAACCTTTAGAAGGAAAAGTTGCACTGGTAGCTGGAGGAACGAGAGGAGCAGGACGGGGAATTGCAATGGAGTTAGGAGCGGCAGGTGCAACGGTCTATATCACAGGTCGAACCACAAGCAAGGAAGTATCTGAATACGGCAGACCGGAAACGATTGAAGAAACAGCAGAACTCGTGAATGAACTTGGTGGGGTTGGTATACCCGTTCAAGTGGATCATCTTGTTCCAGAGCAAGTCAAATCATTAATTGAAAAAATTGAAAGAGAACAGGGAAGGTTAGATATTCTTGTGAATGACATTTGGGGAGGAGAATACTTGATCGAGTGGAATGCACCAGTCTGGGAGCACTCTCTTGAAAAAGGGTTGCGCATGCTGCGTTTGTCAATCGATACTCACCTGGTAACAAGTCATTTTGCTCTTCCACTTTTAATTAAAAGTGAGGGTGGATTAGTTGTCGAGATGACAGATGGAACCGAGAAGTATAATGAAAAATATAGGGTGTCTATGTACTATGATCTGGCGAAAAGCTCGGTAATACGAATGGCAAAATCATTATCGCATGAGCTTGAACCTTACAAGTGTACGGCAGTTTCATTGACTCCTGGATGGATGCGTTCAGAAATTATGCTCGAGACGTTTGGCGTAACTGAGGAAAATTGGCGAGATGCTTTAGAGAAAGATCCTCACTTTGGTATTTCAGAAACACCGCGCTTTGTCGGACGAGCGGTTGCTGCACTCGCCGTGGATGAAGCTCGACATGAGTTAAACGGTCAATCATTTTCAAGCGGTGAGCTTGCAAAGAAATATCATTTTTTTGATGTGGATGGCTCGCAACCAGATTGCTGGCGATATTTAGTGGAAGTAGTGGATGCTGGTAAACCCGCAGATACAAAAGGATACAGATAATGAAAGAAAAGAGGGAAACAGAAAAGGCGCATAGGCACCTTACCGTTTCCCTCTTTTAATTATCATATAGATGACAAAACTCAACCAACAAAAACAGACGATATAAATAACGATTGTCCACTTAAATAAGTCGATGTGGTATATTTTTTCTATTGAGTTTACAACGATCAGGATAAGGGCTAACAAATTTGAGAAGTGAAGGGGCCAGTTTTCTCTTTCAAAAGTTGAACCCTCTATTCTAGTTTGAATGTACAAATGAAAGCTCACTTGCTGTCTTAAGAAGTGGAATCAGATAATCAACCGAGCTGCGTTTATCATTATTAATGAAGTTCATAATGTATTGTGATTCGTTTTTAATCTTAACCATTTGTGCAAACTCTGGGACCTCATTTTTATCCATCATTTCCTCACAAAACGTCTTATACCTTTCTTCTAGCTGGTGAAGTGTTAAGTCGAGCTGAATATAATAGAGGACCGTGATAAAATCATAATTTCCGCCTGTTTTCACAAAACAAGCAGAGCAACTTGTCACGTTCTCATTTTCAATCCCCAGTTCTTCAGTCATTTCTCGTAAGACACTATTTCTTAATTCAAATTGATTTCCTTGAAGATCTTCTCTGCTTAAGCCGCCGCCAACACACTGCAGCCTGCCTGGATAAGCAGTATGATCATTCATCTCACCAAATACGAAGTAAGAATCTGAGGTTTCCACTAAGCCTGCCCCGTAAATGACTTTGCAGCCCTCATCACCAACTGGAGCATTTTTAACAGAAAAAAGATAATGGGCGTAATCAGTACTTTTTAAGTTTAGCTTAAGTTCTTTATCCGTTTCTTCAAGCACATCCACATGAAAAACTTCGCCTCGGGTGAAGCGGGAGTCTGAGTTAAATCGGGTCCAAAAATCTTCAACTTCAGCTTGAAATGGTGGTGATAGCTGAACAGTCTGATCATCCAATGAAAGTATTAAGGGTCTCGTAACAGGTTTAAGTATAACTGGTTTCAAATTGAACTTCCTCCAAACTTAAAACATATAAGGTCCAACAACTAATGATAGGAAAAAGGTATTCAGGACAGCAAAATAACAAATTGATGTTAGCATGCTCCAATCTTGTTTTTTTCCGAACCAAACAGCTGCGCCACTAAAAAAAGCAAGCGCAATCGGTATAGCAAATGAACTTCCCGAAAAGGTTAAGAAGTCAGGGGCATACATATAATAGTGAGTATTAAATAACTTCTGAATAAAGATGACCTGCACACCAAGAAACAGAGCAAGAATGGTGTACATCACGCGTTTATCCTCATCCTCCATGAGTTTTATTTTTGTCATGTAGATAACTACCGTAAAAAGAACAGAAGGAGCAATCCAATAGATAGAGCTCATCGCAAAGATCATAGCTTGGAATAAAGAAAGTATTGTTGCAGATGCAGCTTGTTTAAAATCCTCTTTCGTTACCGCTTGGCTTTTTTCAATTACGTCCTGTTTTGTTGAAGCCGCACTAAACGAAAACTCTTTGTTGCCGATCATGTTCATCCACATGATGGATTCGTCGCCAAGCCAATGTGCGTAAATGGACTGATGATTTGTTGTACTGCGAAGCTCTGTCATCCAAACATCCCCATCAGGACGAGCTTCATAAACATTCACTGCCTCTTTTTCATTTGATTTAAGCGCTCGGGTTGTAAATAAAATTTTTGCGGAATTGTTTTCATCAACACCGTATTCAATATACTTCGGGTTCGCCAGCTTTACACCGTTTTTATCCATGAACGTCATCTTGTTAAATTTCCACTCTTTATTCGTCCCTAATTGATTCGTTCCTTGATACACAGAATACGATTTTCCGCCAGAACTATTTTTAAAAAAGGAATAATAAATCGTTAAATCTTTACCGTTTTCAATAAAATAAAAGCCAAAATGACTCTCATTGAGTGCTTCATCTTTATTCAAAATGAGGTGAGTTCTGTACCCTGAGCGGCTATCTGCTTCATAAAAAATTACTTTAACATTCTTAGATTGTGCGGAAGTAATTCCGGTGGTCATAAAAGAATCGGATTGACTGTTTAATGCAATAGATTTTAAACGTTCATCTACTATATCAATGGATTTTACATCCCATGTGCCAATATTTACTTTAAGAATTTCATTTTCTTTAAAATAAATGATGTTGTTCTGATTGGAATCTATTCCCATAACATCTTGATCCAATATGTTTTCTTTTTTGCCGTCATAATGAATAAGCTGCTTGTTCTTTACAAAGACATAATCATTTCCATTAACCCAGAAATTTTGAGGACTTGGTATGGATACAGGCACTGTTTTTTTATCTGTTACCTGAAGGTTGTCTGTTACTTTAAAACTCAATACTTCATTATCTTTCGGAACATAAACATGCTGTGCTCCATTCTTTTCTTGAAAAACAGGCTTTACTTCACCGACGCTTTCGGTTGCGAGTGGCAATGATCGACTCCAGCCCTCATCAGGAAGCATTAATTCTATCTCTAAATTTTTCATGGTGAAAGCTGAAAATATCAATACAAAAAAGATGAAAGGTATCAAAAGTGGTTTTATCTTAATAGCAAATTTTTTCATGAACCGTTCCCCCTTAATGCAAAAATTCGACATCTGTCCATAATTTTCCTTTTTCAGGGTGATAAGAAGATGTTTGCAAATGTGAAGCATCATGATTTCAAAGTGTATTCAATGAATGTGAAAATCCTAAATCAAGCATCACCTAGACTTTCTATCTATTCCATATTTACTATAAATTTCCTTTTATCTGAGTGCAATCGGTATTCTATTACATAATTAGGTACTTTACTTTATAAAATGACCATCCTTAAGTATGATTGAATTTTCTGATAATAAAGTTACACTTACCTTATTATTACATAGGAGGTGTGCTTTTTTATGTTAGGGAGGAAAAAATGGATCTCGTCAGCACTCGTACTTTCCACGATAGCAGGTCTAACTCTTTCCACGTTAGAACCAGGATTTCATTCCGAAAGGGCTGAAGCTTCAGCTTTAAAGATTCAACCTCTAGAGTCGGTTTCTCTCGTTCAGCTATCAGTGCCGAACAACCAGAAAGCGTTGGACAAGCTGAGTGAACTTGGCATCGACCTCACCCACAGAGTGCATTACGAAAACGGGATGCTAGAGGTAGATGCAGTTGTAACACCATCCGAAATGGCCATGCTTAAGCTTTATGGCATCACAGTAAAAGATACCCTCATCACAGAACGTCAGCTTAACCAGCGCGCTGCAGAAAGAAGAACGGCAATACAACAAGAAAAACAACTGACCTCAGCCGAGGAAACAGTCACATTTCTCCGAGCAAATCACTTCACGAATCAATCCGACACATTTCTTTATGTAGAAGCAAAATCCACATCAGGTGCGACATCAAGTACAATCTTAACAGCAAAATGGACAGAAAATGGTGCTGAGAAAACAGCAACATTACAAAAAATTGAAGATGCAGGTGAATATCTGTATCACTCATTCATGCTGCCCGTTACAGAAATTCCAAGTGAAGTGACAATTGAGAGCTCACTCGGAGGCACTTCAACATCTAAAGTAACAGAATGGCTAGGTGCAGATAAACCGGACAAGCCGAAGAAACACTATGTAAAGAACTTTGTAGATCATTATATGGATCCTACCGAAATCAATGCACGAATTGAGAACTTGGTGAAAGAATATCCCGAACTTGCTGAGATTGTTGAAATGCCAAACAAAACGAACGGATACCGCCGTCAAGCTCAAGCAACAATTGGAACCATGCAGAATGCAGCAGTAGTTGTAACATCAAAAGCATGGGGGCATGAAGGTGGTAATGCGATATCTCTCGAGCTGAAGAAAGCTGGTGCTGCAGATGCGCCACTATCCGTTGGAACAAGCGGAAGTAAAATAATAGTTACCCTTGCAACGGATCCAGACGGTAATGCAAGAAGTACGGCTAAAGAAGTGGTGGACGTATTAAATGCAGAAGCTAGCAATCTAGTAACGGCCACAACTTATCGTAATAACGCGGGTAATGGAATCGTGGAGCCAGCGACTGCTAATCTATCTGATAACTTAAAAGCACCAGCTTCTGTATCGCGTGAACCTGCTGCTGTAAAAGCGATTCGAATTGGAAAACATCGTGATGGATCAAAGCCTGGAGTTCTCGGCTATTCACAAGAACATGCGCGTGAATGGGTGACACCTCTAGTGTCAGTTGAAACAGCCGAACGATTGCTCAGAAACTATGCCCATGATAAGGACACTAGGAAACTCGTCGATAATCTCGACATTTTTATCATTCCGTCTATGAATCCAGACGGTGCGCATTATAGTTTCTATGATTTCAACTCTCAGCGTAAAAACATGACAAATCACTGTTCACCAGCTCAGTCCGATAACGGGTACCGAAATTCGTGGGGCGTTGACTTAAACAGAAACCATAATGTTGGATCTGCGTTTGATGGATATGTTGGAGCATCTACAACTAATTGCTTAAGTGGAACATACGCAGGACCTAGTGAACACTCTGAACCAGAAAGCCGAAACCTTGTATGGCTGGCAAATCAAAATCCTAACATCAAGTTCGCGATGAATATTCACAGCTATGGCGGTTATTTCATGTGGTCACCAGGAGCGTATACACCAGAGCGAGAAACACTGCCGCGTCCGTCAGCTGGTGAAGAGGCGTACTACTGGCAAGCATCAGATCATATTTTAAAAGAAATCAAAAAGCACAGAGGTACGGTTATCCTGCCAAGCCGAACGGGACCGATCCCAGATGTTCTTTATTCAGCTGCCGGAAATTCCGCAGACTTCCTTTGGTATGAAAAAGGGATCTACGCATGGAACTTTGAAGTAGGTGCA
Organism: Fictibacillus sp. UD; assembly: GCF_043558025.1. Lineage (NCBI taxonomy): Bacteria > Bacillati > Bacillota > Bacilli > Caryophanales > Fictibacillaceae > Fictibacillus > Fictibacillus sp. UD. The sequence continues at coordinate 424,088 of NZ_JARUHH010000002.1, read as the reverse complement.
GATCTTTGGAACAAAGAGACACAGCGATGGGAGCTGGTTGGATTCCAGCCGCCTTTTGAAGAAGGACATGAAGAGGCGATGGAATTCTCGAACGGTTTATTAGGATTGATTGATGTGGCTTACGAGTATTCTAGAGACAATAAGGCGCCAAAATCAAGCATTACACCGAACGGCGGCAAGCATGATGACATAGTAGAAGTGAGTTTCAGTACGAGTGAACCTGCAACAATCTACTACACGCTCGATGGCAGCCGTCCGACTTATGAGTCTCAAAAGCTGCAGCTCAGCGGAACGCGTGAAGGAGCAGAAACATTGACCTTTAATAAGACTACGACCCTAAACTGGTTCTCGGTTGATGCAAGCAGAAACGTTGAGAATAAGTATGAACCTGGAAAGAACAAGAAGTACAACAGTAAGACTTTTATTATTAAATAACTTAAGGAGGGGAAGGTGCATCTTCATGTGTCTTCCTCTTGCACTTTAACGGTTTGGGGGTTGGGTGATGAGCAGCATCGAATTTGTGTTGATGCTTTATTTAATTCCACTTTGTCTTGTTGCATTCTTAGTAAGTGCCGCTTTGCAATACCTTTTCCCACGCGTAAAACTGTATCTCATTGTTTTAGGTTCATATATCTTGATTTCACTTTATCTATGGTACCGTTCATGGATTGTTGATTGGGCGCTGCTATCTTTTGTCACTGGTTCATCCATGATTGCTATAGCTCTTGTTATGCTGTATATGAAGGTCTATCGAATGGCAGAAAAGAAAGCGAATGAAATGAATTGATTTTTACTGAAAGTTGATTGACATTTTTCGTTGGTAAAAATATACTAATACTGTAATTAGAAGTCATTTGGGAAAGGAACGGTACTACGCTGATGTGGAAAACTCTTATTTTCTTAGGCTAACTCTAAACTAGTGAGACCTGGAGAATAGGATAAGTCTGCCCATTTTGCGTACACACGTACCTTCAAATCCAATATGATTTCACACAAAGAACTTTTTGTTTTTGTGTTTATTTGGATACGTGTAAATGCATATTTGTGCTAACCAACCTCTCTGGGCTCCAGGGAGGTTTTTTGTTGACCTCCTGCATCCATACAGATAAAAGAGGTGAGCTGCATGACGATTGTATTACAAGTCAAAAAATTGCAGAAAAAATTTGGTGAACGAGAACTATTGAAAGAAATTTCATTTGATATACGGCAAGGCGAGAAGATCGGCCTTGTCGGATGGAACGGCAGCGGTAAAACAACGCTTGTCAATATGCTGATGGGGACTGTTGAATTAGATAAAGGATCGATTACAACATGGCCAGCCCATCTACACATGGGATATCTGCCGCAATCAACGGATTACATGCTGAATGTGGAAGAAGAAATGCGTAAATCAGCTGAGGATCTGTTGAAAACGAGTAAACAGCTTGGGCTTCAGAAGCACCTTTTGGAATCGGGAGAGTTTGGGCGCTTAAGTGGCGGCGAACGACTAAAGCTATCCATCGCTAAGATCTGGGCGAACCACCCAGAATTCTTGATTTTAGATGAGCCGACCAATCATCTGGATCTACAAGGCATCAGATGGCTAACAGAAGAAGTACGGCGTTATAGTGGTGCCAGCATCATCATCTCGCATGACCGTCATTTTCTAGATCAGACGGTGAACAAAATCTTTGAGCTTGAAGATGGTAAACTGACGATCTTTGAAGGAAATTATTCGGCGTATCGAGCAGAAAAACAGCGTCGTTATGAACAGCAAAAACGAGACTATGATAAACAGCAAAGAAAGATCGAGATGATTGAGCAGCAAGTGAACACATTAAAATCTTGGTCTGAAAAAGCACACCGTGAAGCTGGAAAAGGAGGGTCACTATCTGAAAATCGGCAGATGGGACTTCGTGAATTCGAACGGGCAAAAGCTAAGAAAAAAGATAATCAGGTGAAGTCGAAACTGAAGCGATTGAATCTGGAATTATCAAAGAGTGGCATTGATAAACCGAAAGAAGAGACAGATGTCTTTTTTCAGTTTGATGCTGCTGGTAAGAGAGGCAAACGACTAATTGAAGCACGCGGAATAGCGAAGCATTTTGGTGACCGTACGTTGTTTGATAAAAGTCACTTTTATATTAAGCATGGTGAAAGAATAGCGTTGCAAGGGGCAAACGGAGCGGGTAAGACTACTTTTATAAAAATGCTGCTTGGTATAGAGCCGATCACGCACGGTTCGATTTGGAAAAGTGACTCCATGAAAATTGCTTATCTTTCGCAGGATGTGAGTGATCTGCCAGAAGAAAAAACGGTGTATGAATACTTTGATTTAGAAGAGAAGCATCAAGTAACGCAGGCGAGGACGATCTTTGCGAACATGGGAATCGAGGATCAAAAACTCTCAAAGCCGATCCGACACTTAAGTTTAGGTGAGCGGACGCGCGTTAAACTGGTGCTGATGATTTTACAGGAATACGATGTACTCATTCTGGATGAACCGACGAATCACCTGGATTTGCCGAGCCGCGAGCAACTGGAGGAAACATTGTCACAGTTTTCAGGAACACTCATCATTGTTTCTCATGACCGCTTTTTCGTTGAAAAACTGTGTGATAAGCTGCTAGTTATTGAAAATCAGCAGATCAAGAGAATTGAGATGGGACTTAGGGAATACGAAGAACAGAAGCTGCGTATGTCAAATGGCGACGATCAGAACCAGGCAGAAGAATTAGCTTTAGTAGATAATAAGATCACAGAACTCCTCGGGAAGATTAGTTTTTGTAAGACGGGGACGGATGAATATGCTGAGGTCGATCAGGATTTGCAGCAATTAATGAAAAGAAAACGAGAGCTTAAACAAAAAGGTTAAGGATTATCAAAGCCAGGTGGATGAACCCGCTTGGCTTTAAGTATGAAATATGTAATTATGAGCGATTCCTTCTAGTGGTTCTTACTTTTCAAAAAAAACTTTATTCTTCATAGCTCTTTTTCCCTTTTTTAAAACACTTATAGGATGTATCAATCGTATAAGGGGGAAGAAGAAGTTGAGAGCAGGGAACATTCGTCAATTTGCTTCACTTAGCCAGTTTGAAAATGTAAAAGAATTCAACGAACATAAACGATGCTTTTTAGAGCAACACGCCTGTTTGTTTACAAAGTCAGAGTTCATGGCATTTGAGTTGCTCAGCCAATATAGTGTGGTCGTCCCAGGCGTAGCGAACGCAAAAATCGATACGCTTGTTGAGAAGAGTGCGGATAAAGATGGTGGCATATCGCGCGCTTCGTTTATCCGAATGCTGCGTAAAGCGAAGAATACTGGAATTTTAGTTGTACATAAAACGTATCGTGCAAGCGGAGGGTTTGCACATAATGTATTTGTCTTTCAGCGGTTTGATCCAGCGTGTGGAACGAAAGTGACCCAGCGTGCAGATAGTGAAACCACTAGTGAGAGTAAGGACGAGCGTGTGGAAATTGGGCAGGAAACTATAAATCTCTTTAAAAATCTAAAAAATAAAGATCTAAAGATACGTAAGGAGAACGTCTCATCGGACAACTCACCAAATCAGCCTTCTTTAGAAGACCTCGACGAATCCTTCACGCCAGATTCTGTTCCAAAAGACTTTATACATACGGTAAACCCTTTTTATAACACGGCTGTAGAGATCTATACCTTTTGGGAGAAAGCGAAATTAGCATATAACAAGTTCTGTTTTGAACGTCCGCTGGAATTTATGGTCTCCATAGTGATCGACGCCTTCAAAACAACCGTTTTTCACTACAAAAATAGAAAAATTAAGGCGACATTTATGCAATATTTTTATGGAACGCTAAAAGGGATGTTCACCGTGGAGAAAAGACGCGAACATATGGCGAAAGTACCTCGATACAACTGGCTGGATGACCATGAAAATGACTAATCACATAATTTTTAATGCGCATCACATAAAAAAGAGTAACGATCACATAAAAAATCGACCTCATCACATAAAAAAGGACTATAATCACATAATTCTAAATTTTTCATCAATAAACATTGAAATTTCAGATAATTAGTTTATACTCTCTTAAAAAGGAGAGTGACAACCATGAGATTTCTAGAGAAAGTTAGTAAAGCAGCAGGCAACACCTTTGCGGTTTGGGTGATTCTTTTTGCCATTTTAGCATTTTTTGTTCCAGGAGGCTTCACATGGATCGCTCCCCACATTCCATTGTTACTGGGAATTATCATGTTCGGCATGGGGCTAACCCTGTCACTAAATGATTTTAAAGCGGTGTTTCAAGCCCCGAAAAGTGTATTGCTCGGTGTGGCAGCACAGTATACGGTCATGCCGCTTCTTGCATTTGGACTTGCAACGGCATTTCAATTACAGCCAGAGGTAGCAGTTGGAGTGATCTTAGTAGGATGCTGTCCAGGCGGAACGGCATCGAACGTTATGACTTACTTAGCAAAAGGAAACACAGCCCTATCGGTTGCGGTAACATCAGTGGCAACACTGCTCGCACCAATCTTAACACCAGCACTAACGCTGTTGTTTGCGAGCAAATGGCTCCCCGTATCTGCGGGCAGCTTGCTGTTATCGATCGTTCAGATTGTACTCGTTCCCATTGTATTAGGTCTTGTTGTTAAACTTTTATTCCGTAAACAAGTGGAAAAAAGCGTTGCAGCACTTCCGCTCATCTCTGTTGTTGGAATTGTGGCTGTAGCATCTGCTGTTGTAGCAGCGAACGCAAAACAAATTGCAGAGACAGGATTATTGATCTTTTCTATTGTTGTTCTTCACAATGTACTGGGTCTATTAATTGGTTTCCTGATCGCAAAAGCACTAAAGCTGAACTTTGCTGATCAAAAAGCGATTTCTATTGAAGTTGGGATGCAGAATTCAGGTTTAGGTGCAGCACTTGCAATCGCTCACTTTTCACCATTGTCTGCCGTGCCAAGTGCGATCTTTAGTGTATGGCACAACATATCAGGACCACTGCTTGCGACATGGTGGGGGAAGAGGGCTGACCGTGATGCCGCACAAACTAGTACTCACACCACTCCATCTAAGGTGGTTTAAAGTTATTTATTCAATGTTTTCGGTCTTCATTCACGCAGTTTGCTAGCTTTTCCGTGCAATAAATAGCTTTTCCGCGCAGTCTGAAGCGTGGTGTCCATCTTCTTTAGATCTCAATCGAGGGATAAAAAGCTCTATTTGTAGTTAATGCCTACCAATAATATATTTGGGAGTATTTATATATAAATACTCCCTTTAACACATCTCACTTTAGGAATTTCAATTTGAGGAAACTTCCATTAGACGAAACTCTTGTAGCCGCTTATTTTTAAGTTCTGCCACATACATGTTTCCCTTTTCATCAACTGCTATATCGTGAGGGATTTTAAGTTGTCCTTCTTCTTTCCCCCAAGACCCGAAGCGTTCTATAACATCACCATTCTTATTTAAAATAATAATCTGGCTAGTAAGATTGTCTCTTGAACCATTTAAATAATCACCGCCATCTACTACATATATCTTTTTATCCTTTCCTACTTCGACACCAAACGGTCTGCCAATCGCAACATTATCCCACTCATCAATAGCATTTCCTTGACTGTCGAACACTTGGATTCTGGCATTATTGCGATCAGCTACATAAATATTACCTTCGTCATCACTACTAATTCCATGTGGTAAATTAAACTCACCTAGCTTATCACCAAGCTTATTTACTTGCCATTCTAATTTTCCATTTGAATCAAATTTGACTATTCTATGATTTCTGTAACCATCTGATACAACAAATGAACCATCATTCAAGACTGTTACATCTGTAGGTCTAGCGAATGTATTATCATTTATAAAAGTAGGGAAATGGGGCATTTTATTTCGAATCCGTAAACTCCATTCCAAGCCAAATGAATAATCATCGCCAAACGTTTGGAGAAGTTGCCCCTCTGGACTAAATTTAAATACCTTATTTAATGAGATATCTGTTACCCAAATTTGATTCTTGTTATCAATGTCGATACCATGAGGAGATTTGAACAAATGCTCTCCCCAAGTATTCTTAACCTTCTTCGTTTTTCCATCTAAAACAACTATTGTAGGTTCTGCAATGTAGTTGCTGTTTCCATATTGTCCACTCGCACGATGTAAATAGTATATGTCCCCCTTAGAGTTAACAGCAACTCCACTTCCTTCACCAGTAGCTTCTCGATCTGCTGCTAAAAGGATTGTTGCCTTATAAGATGCAGATTTTACGATCTCCTTAGGATGCGATTTATAAACTACAGTTGATTTTCCAAAACTGAAGATGACAATGAGGGAAAATGTTAATAATAGAACCAAAAATATAATTTTAAATTTTTTCACACTAAAATCCTCCTGATTAAATTAAGTTGCGTGTTTAATCTTACCTCCATTGAACTTAAGCTAAAATAGACTCTAGATATATTCGGTATACAACCTAAGACGTATACTGCATGTGAGTGCGGAGGTGAGCCGAGCGAGCGACCTAAACGGAGTAGACGTGAAAGCTAACCTTTAAGAAAAAAGGGTTAGCTTTTTCTCATCCGCCACCCTCACTTAAAAACCATGTCAGAAAATCTAACATGGGTGTAGAATCTGCGCCGAAACTGTATAGAATGAAAAGAAACAGTTAAGCAGGGGGCGTTCTTTATGGAAGAAATTATGTTTTCGTTAAACAGTGTCTGGCTTGTGCTAGGTGCACTTCTCGTCATTTTGATGCAAGGTGGGTTTATCTTACTTGAAGCAGGTTCGACACGAATGAAGAATGCCGGGCATATTGCAGGTAAAACGGTCTTTACGTTTGGATTGGCATCCATCGTATTCTGGGCTGTCGGTTATGGGTTTATTTTTGGAGGGAATTCTAATTTCTTTATTGGTTTGTCTGACTTTTTCTATTCAGGTGATCAAGCTGATGGTATGCCGTATTCAACGGCTGCATTTTTCTTATTCCAGCTTGCATTTGCAGGCATCTCGTTAACGATCGCGTTCGGCGGATTTGCGGAACGTGCGAAATTATCTGCATACCTTGTGTTTGCGATTCTATTTTCAGTGATCGTTTATCCGGTTGTTGCTCACTGGATATGGGGCGGCGGATGGTTAGCGGAACACGGCAAACAAGATTTTGCTGGTTCGACGGTTGTTCACTTAACAGGTGCGATGGCTGCTTTAGCGGCAACCATTTTACTGAAGCCGCGTATAGGGAAATTCAATAAAAATGGAACATCGAACAATATCTTTGGTCACAACCAAGTATATACGGCATTGGGTGTTATCGTTCTTTGGGTAGGCTGGTTTGGCTTTAATGGAGGAAGTACGTTTGTTGTAGATGATGGTTTCTTCGGATTTGTTGCGTTAAACACGAACCTTGCTGCTGGAGCAGGAGCGGTTGCTGCACTTATTATTTCGTGGATGGTTTTAGGTAAATCAGATATCCCTACGATTCTAAACGGTGCTTTAGCAGGACTTGTTGCGATCACAGCATCATGCGCTTTTGTTGAAACGTGGGCGGCAGTTCTCATCGGGTTCGTTGCAGGCATTCTTGTATTCTACTCTGTGAAGTTATTCGATAAATTAAAAGTGGATGATCCGATCTATGCGCTAAGTGTTCATGGAGCAGCAGGTATTTGGGGAACGTTATCAACGGGGCTTTTTGCAACACCAGAACTTGCAACGGTTGGTAAGCCAGGCTTGTTCTATGGCGGCGGCTTCTCACAGCTCGGTGTTCAAGCGATGGGTGTTTCCGTATCAGCGCTTTACGCGTTTGTCGTTTCTTTCGTTCTATTATACGCGATGAAAAAAGTGATGAAAGGACTTCGTGTATCTGAGGAAGAAGAGATTATCGGCCTGGATGTTAGTGAACACGGAAACTACGGATATCCAGAAGCGTTCATTACGAATGAAGAGAAAAACAGAATTGCAAATTAATCGTGATAAACAGCATTGGGGATCATTCCTCAATGCTTTTGTCACATAGGGTGTGTGGAAATGACTTATTCATCAATAAAAAAATGGCGTGACAGTGAGTGGGATAATCATGATCAATCGTCACAAGAGTTAAATGAGTTTCACGATGAGATCATGAAAAAAGTATTTGATGCAGCACTAGAAAAACAGTCAAGTACATGTGGACCGCCGCCTTGCAGCTATTCTTGGTTTGTTATGGGTAGTGCAGGCCGTTCCGAGCAAGCGATCATCAGTGACCAAGACCACGGGTTAATCTATGAAAAAGATACCGAAGAAGCGTTTCAATATTTTATGAAGTTCGGAAAAGAGCTGGCAGATGGCTTGAACGAAGTCGGCTATCCGTATTGTGATGGCAATGTGATGAGTTCCAATTCAGTGTGGTGCAAATCGAAAACAAAGTGGAACGAGCAGCTCTCAAAGTGGTTAAGAGAAGAAAGCTTTGAAAGCATACGATTCCTATTGATTTTTTATGATGCGCGTATGCTCAGAGGAGAGAAGGAATATATTGCTGAACTTAAACAGACGGTACACGACTATATCAGAAGTAATCCGTCTTTTCTGGAGAGGCTGCTAGAAAACACCCAGCATGTAAAGAAGGCAGTAGGATTTTTTCATCAATTTTTAACAGAAACACACGGCTCGCATGCAGGCAGCATCGATTTGAAACAATCAGGCTTTTTTCCGTACGTAAACAATGTCCGGCTCTTAGCGATGAAAGAAAGTGTCGATGCCACTTCAACGCTCTCAAGAATTGAGGAGCTTACAAAGCTTCCGAAATATCAGCAAGAGCTCAGTTGGTGCGCCGCAGAATTTAAAAAGCTTCTTCACTACAGACTTCAGTATCATAAGAAAATGACGGAAAACTATGATGATATTCACTATCTAAATATAAAAGAACTCAGCAAAGAAGAACGAAAAGACGTGAAACATATTTTGTTAAACGGTCAAAAACTACAAGACTATACACAGTCTGTCATTAAAGGAACGATGCACAGATGAGGATGAATCCGCTCATACAATTTATGAAACAAGTTCAGGGGAAAATAAACTCAAGCGTGTATGCATCGTTACAAGGACAATCGAGTCCGCAGCATGTCGCTTTTTTGAGACAGCTTGAAAAAGAGTTAAAAGTGGAAGAGAGCTTAGTTGTTCCGCTAAAAGAATTGAACGTCGTCGTGTTCGATTTTGAAACGACTGGCTTTTTTCCGGAACAAGGTGATGAAATTCTATCAATCGGAGCAATAAAGGTGAGAGGTGGTAAGGTCCAGCAAGAGGATACCTTCTATTCTCTTGTTCGTTGTACCCGTGAACTCACTCCAGAAATTAAAGAGCTTACGGGAATAGAAGAAAGCGATCTTGAATCAGCACCTGAGCTTTCAAAGGTACTGGTCGATTTTTATAATTTTGTAAAAGGAGCCGTGTTAGTAGCGCACCACGCCAGTCACGAAAAGAAGTTTCTGCAGCACTACAACTGGAAGCTTTTCCGAAGTCAGTTCAAACATCGGATCGTAGACACGTCATTTTTATTAAAACTCGCAGAACCAAATGTGAGCCTTGTTCGTTTAGAAGATTGCTGTGATCACTGCGGAATTCAGGTTGTTGATCGGCATCATGCATTAGGAGATGCGAAGATGACGGCGGAGCTATGGAGTATTTATGTTGAGAGAATACAAACATTAGGTATGAAAAACTTAAGAGAAGTCTATGAACGGCTATCTCGATAAAACAGCTGGTACCTTATCGCTAAGGAGCCAGCTGTTTTAGTTTCTCATATTAAATTGTGCGTTAATCTGACCGCGAATCATCTTGTTTCGTTCGTCACGTTTCTGTTTCTTCGTCAATTCCTTTTTGATTTCATAGGTTTGTACACCATCTTCAATCTGATCGGCAATCTCCATAAGCCGTTCGACGTCGGAAAACGAATACTTACGGGTTCCTTTTCCTGTTCTTTCGGGAAAAATAAGCTTTCTCTCTTCGTAGTACCGGATCTTACGCTCGGATAATCCGGTCAGCTCACTAATGATGCCGATCGACATGACTTTTTTATCTTTATAGGATGTTTTATCAACAGACATACCGCTCCTCCTAAACATGTGAATAAAGAACCTAACCGGACGATTATGAAATATTGTTATTTATTGTATCATATTTATGTTAGGTTTTCTTACATATATTTTATTCCAGTTTAAAATGATGGTGAGCACAACTTTATTCTATTCATCACTGTCCTAGAATATCTGTTAAGAAAGGGGGGCGAGAAATGGAGACTTTCGAGGCCATCATTAACAGAAGAAGTATCGGGAAAGTAAAAGATGATTCCGTCCCAAAATCCTTCATTGAAAAAATGTTAAAAGCCGCAACTTATGCTCCCAACCACTACCGAACAGAGCCGTGGCGCTTTTTTGTGTTAACTGGTGATAGCAGAAAGAAACTGGGTGAAGTGTTAGAGGGAATTACGAGAGCAGATAACACTGGTTTAGAACCTGATGAATTAGAAAAGAAAGCGGAGAGAGCACGAAACAATCCACTGCGAGCACCTGTCATTATCGCAGTAGGGGTGGAGCCGAGTGATAAGAAAAACGTGATTGAAATAGAAGAGTATGCTGCAGTTCATAGCGGTATCCAAAATATGCTGCTCACCGCGCATGAGTTAGGTTTAGGTACAATTTGGAGAACAGGTGCTGTAACGTATCATACAAAGGTAAAAGAATTCTTTGGATTGAGTACGAACGGCGCAATTGCGGGATTTATCTATGTTGGTTATCCGGATATGAGTATGAAACCAGTGAAGAAAACAGGATTTGAGCCTCATACGGTGTGGATGGATTGAGAGGGCAGCTATTAAAGCTGCTCTCTCTTTTTAAGGTTAATAGGTAAAAATAGAGTTGAATAAATATTCTGAACTATGACATAATAGACAAATATTATTTTGAAAGCGTTTTATGTAAGGGAGAAGGAGGAGCTGCAATTGAACAATGAACTGAAATTAAACAACGAACTTAAACACGCATCAATAGGTAACAATGTGTCACCTCCGCAATCACTCGGACAAAAATTAAAAATGATTGGACCAGGTTTCGTGGTAGCTGCTACTGGAGTAGGGACAGCAGATATGATTACAGCGATCGTAATCGGTACTTCATTTGGTATGACGTTTGTTTGGGCAATCATACTTGGGGCTATTCTAAAATATTACTTGAACGAAGGAGTTGGCCGCTGGTACCTTGCAACAGGACAAACCATCCTGCAAGGGTGGCATTCTATAGGAAAATGGGCAACTGGTTACTTCGGTGTTTACTCCGTTATATGGGGTTACATATACGGTGCGACGGCAGCCATGACATGCGGTTTAGGCATGCATGCGATGCTTCCGATTATGCCGATTTGGGCGTGGGCCATCGTACATTCATTATTAGGCTTTGCGCTAGTGTGGACAGGCCGTTACTTACTTTTTGAACGAATTATGACTGTCTTGATCGGCGTAATGTTTATTACGATTATTGGGACATCATTGCTCTTTTTACCTTCAATCGGTGAGTTTGCGGGTGGATTTGTGCCTCGAATGCCAGAGGGTTCACTCATGCTTGCTCTTGGATTGATTGGGGGAGTTGGCGGAACAATTACGATGGCCTCATATGGATATTGGCTTAGAGAAAAGAACTGGAAAGGAAATGGCTTTATTCCGATTATGAGACTGGATACTAAAGCGGCTTATGTCATTACGGGGATTTTCACGATGGCTGCTCTTGTAATTGGAGCTAAGTTTTTATTCGGAACCGATGTGAAACTTGAGGGGGACCAAGGACTTCTTAATTTAGCAGATCTGCTAGGTCAAGAGTTCGGAACACCTTTACGATGGCTCTTCTTAGTAGCTTTTTGGTCAGCGGCCTTTACTTCACTTCTCGGTGTTTGGAACGGGGTACCTTATTTGTTTGCTGATTTCTTAAGAACCATTCGGACAAAAAAGGCAGACTTAAATAACGTTAAACCTGTAACGGAAAAAGATAAGTCGTACCGTGCTTATCTGGCTTGGCTGACATTCCCTCCTATGCTAATTTTCTTTTTGGGAAAACCTGTTCAGCTTATCATCATTTACGGAGTATTAGGTGCATTGTTCATGCCTTTTCTAGCGCTCTCCCTTATTATTTTATTGAACTCTAAAAAAGTGGAAGCAGAATACCGCAACAAGTTGGTAACAAACGCTGTGTTAATTGGTTGTCTCGTAATGTTCGCTTATCTTGGAATAACAGAACTCCAAAAGCTGTTTTAAATGGAAGAAAGCCCCTCGTACTAAACGGTGGGCTTTTTGCTTTCAAGAACCTCTTTATTCACAAGTAGTTATGGTTAAGTGGATACTGCATATCAACATTCAAACCTTCATAGAATAGCAGAGGCCTGATTATTATATAGTGTGCGGAGGAGACGTATGAAAATTCTTCTGTTATCTGGCGGTTCTGGAAAAAGACTATGGCCATTATCGAATCAGATCAGATCCAAGCAGTTTCTGAAACTCTTAAGTACAAAGAACAACAAATATGAATCCATGCTCCAAAGAGTATGCAGACACTTGGATTCTGTTGGGCTTCTTTCGTCTACTTCCATTATTACGTGTCAAGATCAAGTGGATATGATTTATAATCAGCTTGAAAATAAGGTGCCGCTAATTATTGAACCTGTACAAAAAGGAACGTTTTCTGCAATCTCACTAGCAATCACTTCTTTTAACTCACTGCCGAAAACCAATGTTGAAGACTTGGTTTGTGTACTACCTGTTGATACTTTTGCGGAAGTATCTTTTTATCATTTGTTAAAAAGAATACCTCATATTCTCCAGAAATCACAAGCTGACCTTGCACATTTAGGTGTAGAGCCACAATTTCCTTCTGATCAATTCGGTTATATTGTTCCTGATCGTAATACGAATAAGACGGATGACAATTATCAAATTAGTCATTTTATTGAAAAGCCAAGTACCAATATAGCGTTACAACTGATTAAAAAGAATGCCTTGTGGAATTGCGGGGTCTATGTTTTTTCAATCAGGTATATGATTCAATTTTTAAAACATCTAAGTTTTCCTACAGACTACGACCAAATGCTAAAGATTTATCGTGAACTGCCTGATGTAAGTTTTGATCAAATGGTCGCACAACAAAGCAAGCGTTCAATAGTTATTCCTTATCAAGGACAATGGGATGATATTGGAACATGGGGTGCATTAAGTAGACATATGAAGTCACATGAAATAGGTCCATGCAAACTATCACAAGACTCGGTAAATACACATATTATTAACGAGCTGCACCAACCCATCTGTGTTATCGGTATATCAGATAGTATGGTCGTAGCAGGACCTGATGGAATTCTTGTTGCCCCAAAAAAACGAAGTTCTGATGTTAAGAAGTTCATAACTGATGAACCTCCACGTTATGTAGAAAAACGGTGGGGAAATTATAGAGTTTTAGAAAAGTCGATAACGAATGAAGGCAAACAGTCTATAACGAAAATGATAAACATCCTGCCAGGCTGCAACATAAGCTATCAATGGCATAAGGAAAGACAAGAGATTTGGACAATCGTTTCTGGAACAGGGGAATTTATATTAAATAATCAATTAACTAGCATCAAAGCTGGAGATGTTCTTCAAATTGCTCAAGGTTCCAAACATGCTGTTAAGGCTGTTACACCTCTACAAATCATAGAAGTTCAACTCGGTTCCTTGCTATCCGAAGAGGACATTACACGAATTACTTATTCATGGGAAGAGGCAGTACAACTCTGTAATTAAGGCGGGTTGTTTATGATTTCAGTGATATGCTGCACGATGAGACCACAATTTATGGACAATGTGTTTCAAAACTATAGCAATCAAAAGTGGAGTGAAAAAGAACTTATCATTATTTTAAACAAAGATCATTTAAATATAAATAAATGGAAAAAGGAAGCAGAATCCTACAAACATGTCTCAGTCTATCAGCTGCCTGAATCTCACACATTAGGTGAATGCTTAAATGCAGCCATTCAAAAAGCAAAGTATGATTACGTGGCAAAATTTGATGATGATGATTATTATGCTCCGCTTTACCTCAATCACGCCATGGAAACATTGCATGAGACAAAAGCTGATGTTGTGGGAAAAAGAACAGTTTATATGTATTTCAAAAATGAAAAGCTACTCGTCGTAAACAACCCGAATCGGGAGAACATGTTCGTTAGACAAGGCTTGAAAGGAGCAACTCTTTTTTTTCATAAAAAGATATGCGAGAGTATCGAGTTTCCCAAATTAAACCTTGGTGAAGATACTGTTTTTTTGAATCAGTGTGTGAATAAAAATCTTAAATTGTATTCTGGTGACAAAAGACATTATGTTTGTTTACGTTCTTCAAATTCAAATCATCACACCTGGAATGTCAGCAATACCGCACTCAAAAGAAAATCATCAAGCGTTTGCTTTACGGAAGATTACAAGTCCATCATTCACGAATAACAAGTAAACGAATCTACTAAAAAGGAGATTGCGATGAAAAGCTATCAAGTGGTGTGGAGAGGACCAGTGCTGGATGCCACAGGTTATGGAACGGCAAGCAGGGAATACGCCCTCGCTTTAGACAGGCAGGGAATAGATGTGAAAATTGAAACCTATACTTGGAATTTTCCTTATAACATGCAAGATGAAAAGAAAAAGAAAAGGCTGCAGCAACTCATTGATAAACCAATTTCAAACCAAAAACAAAAAATATTAATCTATCATTCTCCACCCGCAGTTATTTGTAAAAAAGAAAAAAAGGAATTTGACTTCTGCATTCTTAATACCGTTTGGGAAACCACTCGGATACCTGATACATGGCTGCCTATCCTCTCCACATTTGATGCCATTTCTGTTCCGTGTACGCATAATGTACATGCTCTGAAGAACAGCGGTGTTCGTATTCCGATATTCCTGGTGCCGCATGGAGCGGACACGAAGTTGTTTAACCCAGACAATAATAGAATTACGCTGAATGAAGCAGATGACAAATTTGTTTTTGTATCCATCTTTGATTTTCAGCATCGAAAGAATCCTGAAAGTTTACTGCGTGCTTATTGGGAAGAGTTCACAGCGAACGACCGTGTACTGCTAGTGATCAAAACATATGGCAGTTCACGTAAAAAAATAAGAACAGCCATTATGAACTATAAAAGGAAATTGGGGCTTGTTGAAACTGCACCGATTTATATAATAACTGGAATATGCAGCGAGACTGAACTAAAAGGAATTTACACCGCAGCAAATGCGTTTGTCCTCCCAACAAGAGGGGAAGGTGTAGGACTGCCTTTTATTGAAGCATTATCAAGCGGCATACCTGTTATTGCAACTGGGTGGGGCGGACAGATGGATTTCTTAAACAAACACAACTCGTTTTTAATTGACTACGAGCTAATGAATCCTTCCACCAGCATGAATAGTGATCACGCCATCTCCACCATCTACAGAGAATTTGCAGAAGACGGACAGCTTTGGGCTGAAGCAAATGTTGAGCATATTAAAAAGCAAATGAGATTCGCCTATGAAAACCCCGATCTTTGCAGACAAAAAGGAAGACAAGGCAGGAGAGATATGCAACAAATGACATGGGATCGAGCAGGCATCTCACTAAAACAAATGGTTGAGAAGATAATAGGTTCCTAATGTATGAGCTTATCAATTTCGGTCTTCATATTTTCTACAATGCTGTTCCAAGAATAGTTCTTGTTAATATAGTGCTGTCCTTGTGCAGCCACTATTTTTAATAAGTTTGGATCATTTGAATAACGATTCAGTTTATAAGCAAAGTCTTCTCTTTCTGTATGAATATAGTGTTTCATGTTAGTCAGATTTAAACCTCGCACACCGCAAAGAGTAGAGAACAGAGGTATTCCTGCAGATAAGTACTCTAGTGTCTTTATGTTTACGCCAGCTCCTGTAAACATGGGATTAATCGCTATATCAGACTCTGAAAAGAGTTTTATTTTTTGTTTGTGCCGAACCCTTCCTAAAAGTTTAATGTTGTGTTTGGCAGTTGAGTTTGAAAAAGGAGCACAGCATCCTCCAGCAATTACAAAGTTAATTTGTGTACACCTTTCAGCAAGGTGATGCACGATAAAATCTACAGATTCAATGTTTGGCGGATAATCTGCTCCAATAAAGAATGCAACAGGTTTTTTATCGAACTCTTCTTTTCGCGGAAGCCATCCATAAGGATTTATCCCATTAGGAGCGATTTTAACTTTAGCAGGGTTGGCTTGATACATTTTAGTGAAATGATTTTTTTCATTTTCAGAAGTTGAGAAAACAAGATCGGCACCCGTAACCAATTTCTTTTCCAGGTCGAAAAGGGTGGGTAGATAGTTTCGTGCCTTCTCATTTTTCCAAATTTGTTCAGCTAGCCTATATTCGTGATTGTGGCTGTTATACATCCTTGGCTTATGGTCTTTTCCGATATACGAATCAACGCCTAATAAAAATGGTGACTCATGAACAATTAAATGACTTGAAGGATAGAGTGTATCAAAATGCTTTTTGAACAATGTGGGGTATTTTGAAAGTTCGGTTTGTATAATCATTGCAAATTCATACGTTAATTCGTTATGTTGTAGCTTTTGGACAACCTTATTGTAGTAAGGGTCTTTAGGGACTTTATATTCTCTAAAAGTGGGAGAATGATGGAAAACTCCCTGCTTGTGGCCAAATGTTTGTGAAAGAAGTGTAATATCGAAATGTTTGCTGAGTTCTTCATAAATGTGGAAATACCTTAGTGTGCCGCCACTCGTCGGAGGTGTGACAGTTGGAAAATGATTTAAAACCAAAAGTCTTTTCATCGTTTTTCATTCCTTTTCACAACACGCCGAAAAACATTCAGTGTCTCTTTTGCACAGTTTTCCCACGAAAAAATCTTTGAGCGCTCGATTCCTTGTATAATCATTTTTTTTCTGATCTCTGGACCTGAAATTTTCAACACTTTTAAAGCAATATCTTCAGGATCTTCTGGATTAAATTTGATGGCTGCATGACCTGCTATTTCTGGAATACTTCCTCTATCGGAACAAACAATAGGACACTGTGCTTTCATGGCTTCCACTAAAGGAATACCGAAACCTTCATAAAGAGAGGGAAAGATCATGAACGATGCGTTGGAATAAAGAGATGGCATATCCTCTCGTGGGACGTATCCTAAGATATTTACTTGCTCTTTCAGTTCATTTTCTTGCAGGAAATCTAGTACAGATTGATAAACACGGTTATCGCTAGATGCATATCCCGTAAGAACTAGAGGTATACGCTTTTTAAAGGTATCTCTGAGAACAACTAGTGCTTTAAGCAGGCTGATGTGATTTTTATGTGGATTATAGCTGGAAGGGTAGATCGCGTATCCTTCTTCAAGTGAGTATTTTTTCATTATTTTCTCTTTAAGAACATCAGTAGGGAAATTACGGAATACCATTGGAGCATCTTGATATACTGCATAAATTTTTTCCTTTGGGATGTGAAGGTTCTTTGCAATTGCATTTCTAGAAAACTCCGAAACAGTTAAAACGGCATCGAACGAAGGTGCAAAATGTTGATAATACCGATTGTTTTCAATGAGCTCACCCTGAACGAATTGTGGATAAGCAGTATGGAGAACATCATGAATAGTTGCTATTGAAGGAACTGGTACGTTTGGAATGTACGATTTGTGTATAGGTGAAAACCAAAGATCGAGTTGACACTCAGCAATTAATGGATAAATCGAGTCATGAACTTTGTATTCTTTTATCATCAATTTTTTTAATCGATCCTGATAATCAGGAAACAGGTCTCTGCATGGTCTTGTAAGAAATAAGAATAACTTTATATTCTTGTCCATCGTTAATAATTGTGAAATAAGATGGGTTACATATTGTTCAACCCCGCCAAATCTGTCATTGGTAAGTGATAACAAGTTCACACCTATTCTCATATGTATCCTCCTCATTACATATTTGCCTATTCAATTTCAAACTAATTATATGTTCAAGAATACGATGACGTGTGCATACATTGTTAAGAACGTAAAATACATTGCGCCCATTCATTCTAATCAGCACACTCATTAATCATGGTTGAAGGTTAAGACAGTCGGTGCAGAATAAATAAAGGAGTGAACATGGATGAGTGATAAGAAAGTAGAAAGAAGGAAAGTTAAAATTACAACAGGACCTTTTCTTGTTCCAGAAGAAGTGGATTCGGAACTACAAGGGGGCAGGGAAAACGACAGAATTATTATTATTCTTAAGAACCCAACAGACGAATACTTAAAAGTAAAAGTAAAACTGGGTATTTGCTTAGAACCTAAAAAAAGTCCCAACGGCTTATTTAATGTATATAAAGACATTGAAGAAAAAGAAGTAAGTTTAGGGTGGTTCAATTTAAAACCACATTCGTGCACAAGAATTGAAAGAAACAAACCCCGAGATCTTGGTGCAGGTAAAGATGAGCGGAATGCCGTTTTTCGTATAACAGCTAAAGGTGATTTCAATGTTTGCTCTCGTGGGGATACAGTGCTTTGTGGTCTAGCTGAAATTTCTGTAATCGGCGGAAGTGTTTTTAATTTTCAAGAGCCAGGACTTGAGCAAGCAGATGCAGCGCTGTTCTTTCCTTTCAGAAATTTTGTAGTATGCAAAAGTTACGATTAATATAAAGCTCTTTTCGTATTGCGCGAGAATCCTGAAACGGAAATCACATACTTAGCAACAATGTATGAAAAATAGTCTATGTAAATAAATCAGGCAGCTCCTAATCAGGAGTTGTCTTTATTTATTTAATCAATTAAGGTAATTCCATTAGAGGGGATAAGAATGATTTGCAGAAAATAGAAAATAAAGAAGTCAATCGTTTAATAAAGGGAGTGCTATGTATGTACGAACAAAAAACAAAAGAAACCAATCATAGTGTTGTAGAGTTTATTGAAAATGTAGATAGTCCGAAAAAGAGAGAAGATGCCTATAAGCTTCTTGATATCTTTACGGAAACAACAGGTTTTGAAGCTAAGATGTGGGGGCCAAGTATTATTGGGTTTGGCTCGTACCATTATAAGTACAAAACCGGGCATGAAGGGGACGCGCCACTAGTCGGGTTCTCGCCAAGAAAGGCGAAGATCAGCCTCTACTTTGCACCAGGAGATCCTAATCGTGAAGAGTTGCTGAGTAAGTTTGGTAAACACACAACAGGTGCGGCATGTGTGTACATAAATAAGCTGGCAGATGTTGATGTTGATGTGTTAAAAGCGATGATTCAGCAATCCGTAGACTTTTTGCTAAGAACATACCCCCAAGAGTAGTGTAGAAAAGAAGGAAAGGAGCCCGAAATGGACTCCTTTTTAAGTGGAATTATTATTTGTGTTTTTTCTTGCAGCCGCAGCTTTTTTTCTTCTTTTTCTTGCATTTCTTACATTTTAAATAGATATAGCTTGAAGAAGAAGATTCACATTTGTGTTTTTTCCAACAACCCATCAAAATCACCCCGTTTATTTTCACAACACGATTAACCTGTGCTGGTACTACATCATATGCACGGAGTGGACAAGTTGTTTAGACGCATGAACAAGTCATTTGTTTTTTATGAAAATTCAACAATAGAATTTTAAAAACATGCTATCATTAAACAAAACAATAGGAGTTGAGTGAATATTGAAACAAGAGATTATGGAACGATTTATCACATATGTAAAAGTAGATACACAATCTAACGGAAGAAGTGAAACGACTCCTTCAACGGAAGGGCAGTGGACGCTAGCAAACATGCTGGTGGAAGAACTAAAGGAAATCGGCATGCAAGAAGTTACAGTCGATGAAAACGGCTATGTAATGGCAACTCTTCCATCCAATACGGAAAAAGACGTCCCTGTCATCGGATTCCTTGCCCATGTCGACACAGCGACGGATTTTACAGGAACGAACGTAAAGCCGCAGATCGTCGAAAACTATGACGGGGAAACGATCACATTAAACAAAGACTTACATATTGAACTATCTCCAAGCGATTTTCCGAGCTTAAAAGATTACAAGGGACACACTTTAATCACAACAGATGGCACAACACTGCTTGGTGCAGATAACAAAGCAGGAATCGCTGAAATCATGACGGCGATGAAGTACATAATTCAACATCCAGAAATCAAGCATGGAAAATTAAGAGTAGCGTTCACACCTGACGAAGAGATCGGCCGTGGTCCGCATAAGTTCGATGTTGAAGCGTTCGGAGCGAAGTATGCGTACACGATGGACGGCGGGCCACTAGGTGAGCTTGAGTATGAAAGCTTTAACGCGGCTAGTGCGAGAATTCGGATTTTGGGTAAGAATATTCACCCAGGATCAGCTAAGAACAAGATGGTGAACTCAGCGAAAATTGCGATGGAACTGCAAAGCAAATTGCCAGCCGAAGAAGCTCCAGAACATACAGAAGGATACGAAGGGTTTTATCACCTGACTGGATTAAAAGGCGGCGTGGAACAAACGGAAATGTACTACATCATCCGTGACCATGACAAAGAACTTTTTCAAAAAAGAAAGAACACGATTCAAGCGATTGTAGATGAACTGCGCGGAAAATATGGTCAGGATAAGATTACGTTAGAAATGAACGACACCTATTACAACATGAAAGAGAAGATTGAGCCGGTAAAAGAAATTGTTGATCTTGCTTCAAAAGCAATGAAAAAGCTTGATATCGAGCCAAACATCAAACCGATTCGCGGTGGTACAGACGGTTCGCAGTTATCATTCATGGGGCTGCCGACGCCGAATATCTTTACAGGCGGGGAAAATTACCACGGCCGCCACGAATACATCTCAGTCGATAACATGATCAAAGCAACACACGTTATTATTGAACTTGTGCAGTTGTTTGAGCAGGAAGCATAAACGATACAAAGCTAGCCGATTCAGGTTAGCTTTTCCTGTTGTTTTTGCTGGGTGTTGGGTAGCGAATAGCTGAGATGAGGGGAAAGGGCAGGTTCATGCTTGTCGAGTAATGTCGACTCGCCGATATATGGGCAAAAGTCGCCGGATTATAGCTGAAACTCGCCGGAAAAACTTCAAAATTTCTAGAATTCATTCAAAAATTTCTAGAATTATTGAAGTATATACCCCACCTAGTATAAGAGGTGAGCGTTTTAAGAGCGTATCAACACCTACTGTTGAACTTATAAGAAAGAATGAGGAGGCGCTGTAGATGAGCTATCCTATCCGAGTAAGAGCGGGCGCGTTGATTATCGAAAACGACGCGATTTTGTTGATTGAGTTTGATGATCAAAATGGACTTCATTACAACCTGCCTGCGGGTGGTGTTGAAGCACATGAATCCGTGAAGGAAGCGGTAAAACGAGAAGCGAAAGAAGAGGCATCTATTGATGTAACTGTCGGTTCACTCGCATTTGTTTATGAATATGCGCCACACTTGGCGGATTACCGATATGGAGAGACACACTCGTTAGGGCTCATGTTTGAATGCACGCGAGATGAGGACACAGAACCTTCTTTGCCTTGTCAGCCAGATCCGAACCAAACGGGAGTGAAATGGATTCCGTTACGTGAGCTGGATAGTATCGTGTTATATCCAAGAGTACAGAAACAGATTTTGGCGTACGTAAAAGAAAAAGCGAATGGTAGTTATATTGAAGAACAAGATTTAGAAGAGTATCCAATTATCTTGTAAAGTTCAATTTATAAAATTCAGAAAAATAGCTGTCATTAACACATCGAAATCTTTATACTATAGATACATAAATAAACTCATCAGTCGTTTTTAATATATTCTTAAGGAGGATACACATGGAGTCGTATTTTTTTGAACGAAACAGAAGCAGATTAAAAGAATTGCTGCCTGATGAATCATTAACCATTTTATTCGCTGGTAAAGCACCGCAAAAGTCGGCGGATGAACATTACCCTTTCGTGCCAAACCGCAACTTCTACTACTTAACGGGGATTACCGATCAGAACGTAATGCTGCTTTTAAAGAAGAGCGGCACACAATTTGAAGAAACGCTTTTTATTGAAAAAGCGGATCCTGTTATGGAAAAGTGGGTTGGTAAGACGGTTTCAAAAGAAGATGCTGAAAAGCTCTCAGGAATCAAAGACATCAAGTATGTGGATAGCTTTGAGTCAACGATTGATGGCAACTTTTTCACAAATCAAGCGAAGCACGTTTGTTTGGATTTAGAGCGCCGCGGCTGGAACGGTGAGCCAACAAGTACCTCACTATTTGCAAAACACATTCGTGAGCACTACCCGCACGTTACCATCCACAACGTGTACCACGAGATCTCGGGACTTCGCGTGTTTAAAACAACAGAAGAGATTCAAAAGATTAAAGAAGCCATCGCGATTACGAAAGAGGGCATCTACAACGTGCTGAAGCACGCAAAAGCTGGGATGATGGAATATCAGCTGGAAGCTCATTTCGATTTTACATTAAAGTCAAACGGGATCCGAGATTATGCGTTCAAGACCATTACGGCAAGCGGAAAAAATGCGACGGTCCTTCACTATGAGCACAACAATGCCCGTACGAATGAAGGAGAGCTCGTGCTGCTCGATCTTGGTGCACAAAAAGATTATTATAACGCCGATATCAGCTATACGTTTCCAGTAGACGGCAAGTTTTCTGACCGCCAAAAAGTGCTGTACAATATTGTACTAAAAGCTTTAAAAGAAACAACAGCGATCATCAAGCCAGGTCTTGAGTTTGCAGAACTTAATAAGTTTGCAAAGAAAATTCTGGCAGATGAGTGCAAGAAAATTGGCTTGATCCAGGAAGACGAGGAGATTTCAAAATACTATTATCATGGTGTCGGCCATTTCCTAGGTCTCGACACGCATGACGTTGGTTCGTATAAAGATCGCATCTTAGAGCCAGGAATGGTGATTACGATCGAGCCTGGATTATATATTGAAGAAGAGTCGATTGGAATACGTATCGAGGACGATATCTTAGTGACGGAAGACGGATTCGAAAACCTATCAAAAGATATCATTCGTGAAGTGGAAGAGATTGAAGAGTTTATGGCGACAAAAGGTGTTCAGGCTGTTCAAGCATAATAGAGGATGAGAAGAGGTGTAATAACCTCTTCTTTTTTTTACTCAAGAATAACAAATGACAAAAATAAATATTTGTCATTTGTTATTATGTGAGGTATGATGTAAGCAACATGATATGGAGGGAACAATAATGAAAACAAGAAAAATTGGAACAAATGGTCCTGAGGTTTCATCAATCGGATTAGGTTGCATGGGAATGTCTGATCTTTATGGGAACGCGGACAGAACGGAAAGCATCGCAACGATTCACGAAGCACTAGAAAAAGGTGTTACGCTTTTTGATACGGGTGATTTTTACGGAGTGGGCCACAACGAACTGCTTTTGCGTGAAGCTCTACAAGGAACAAAACGTGAAAATGCTTTTATTGCAGTTAAAACAGGGGTGCTCCGATCTCCAGATGGCGGCTGGATTGGAATGGATAACCGTCCGCAAGCGATTAAAAATGCATTAGCTTACACCCTTCAACGTTTAGGAACAGACTATATCGACCTTTATCAGCCAGCACGAGTGGATCCAAACGTACCAATTGAAGAAACGATCGGTGCGATGAGTGATTTAGTTAAAGCAGGTTATGTAAAGCACATTGGCCTTTCTGAAGCGAATGCAGAAACGGTTCGTAAAGCACACGGTGTTCATCCGATCAGCTGGCTTCAGATCGAGTACTCACTGTTTAGCCGCGGAATCGAAGCTGAAATCCTTCCAGCATTACGCGAGTTAGGCATTTCTCTTTCTGCATACGGCGTGCTTTCAAGAGGATTATTAAGTGGAAAGTGGACGAAAGAGCGTCAAGGTCAGATCGACTTCCGCTCGTTCGCACCTCGTTTTATGGGTGAAAATCTGGATCAAAACTTAGCATTAGTTGAAGCGTTGCGTCAGATTGCCGAAGAAAAACAAGCAACAGTAGCGGAGATCGCGATTAGCTGGGTATTGTCTCAAGGCGAAGATGTGATTCCATTGATTGGAGCACGCAAACGCACGCACTTAGCAGATGCGTTTGGTGCGCTGAAATTAGAGCTGACCACATCAGACCTTGAAAAAATCGAAGCAGCTGTTCCAGCTGACAAAGTAGCGGGAACACGTTATGCTAAAGAACAGATGGCAATGTTAGGAGTAGAGTAAGAAATGGCAGAACCTTTAACGAGGGAACAAATTTTAGATACAACAGAACAAGTTCTTCGCCGCTTCGGATTGGATAAAACTTCAGTTGTTGATGTAGCTCGTGCGCTCGGTGTGAGTCATGGGACATTGTATCGTCATTTTGCAAGCAAGGCTGCGCTAAAAGAAGCGGTTGCTGAACGCTGGCTTCATGAGGTTTCTACGCCACTCGGGAAAATGGTTGGTGAAGATGGGTCAGCGTTTGATAAAGTAAGAAGCTGGATCGAGAGACTCATTCATATCAAGCAATCGAAGGCGAAGGAAGACCCGGAATTGTTTGCGATGTATAACGCGCTTGCTGAGGAATCCGTTGAGGCAATCACCGCACATATTCACGAACTGATCGCTCAATTAACAAAAATAGTTGAAGAGGGTATTCAGGGTGGCGAGTTTCATAAGGGGAATGCTCATGAACAGGCTGCAGCTCTTTTTTATGCTACGGCTCGGTTTCATCATCCAGCGCTTGCAAAAGAATGGGCTTCACCTCATATTAAGCAAGAATTTGAACATGTGTGGAGTTTAATTATGTCAGGTCTAGTAAAGAAATCATAAAAGAGGCTGCTTCAAAGGGGGATTTACCTTTTGAGCGGCCTTTTTTATAGAAATCAGATGTCTTTACTTTTTATTTAAACGTCGAATCCATTCACCAATAAATGAGATTTTCGCATTCTTTGACTTTAACGGCCTAAGTGAACGACCTGAAAGATACATCTTGATGTTTTTCCATAAAACTAAACCTTGCTCCGCGCGACTTTCAGCAACATTCGAATTCCCTGCAATCGTGATACATTTCCCCGCGCCAAACAGAAAAGGAAATTCAGTATTCTGCAACGTATCCTCAACGACCATTAAGCCTTGATTATCAACAGGTACTAATGCTTGCATAAAAAGAGAAACCTTCATTTCAATATCAAAAGAAATCACATCGAAACGGTAAATTTCACCAGAAAAGCTCAACAGCATTTTCTGTAAAGGATCAAATGAGATAATCGTATCTTCTATAAAAGTTACGTTAGCTTTTTGACATAATGCGGTGACATCCGTTCGATTATTTTCGTCAGCTATCATTGCGATCTCGATATCTGTAAATTTCTCTTTTTGTAAATGCTGAAGAACCGACAAATGCACTTCTCCAGCTCCAATTAATAATAATTTAGTCAAAACAAAACACTCCTGAATGAATGATGGTGTGTCTATCATATCGATTTTTCATATCGATGGCTAATCAAACTATCTGCACAAGTGATAAATGATAGATCTAAATTGTAGGGGGTCTGTCCCCGGGACAGACCCCCTACAATTTAATTCACACTTACAAACGCTTCAGTGGTTTCTTCAATTCCTTGTTTTAAGATAGAAATCATTTCGCTAAGCTCCTCTTTCGAGCTTGCAAGCGGGGGCATAAAGACAACAACATCACCAAGTGGCCTTGTTAACATGCCAAGTTGCCTCATCCGTAAAGTTGACTTATACCCTATGCGTTCTTGCCATGGAAAAGGCTTCTTCGTCTTTTTATCCATCACGAGCTCAATGCCGCACATTAGCCCCAGCTGGCGGACATCACCAACATGTTTTAATTCCTCAATATCTTGTAGTTCAAACGCTATATATGCCATTTTTTCTTGCACTTTATCTATCAAGTTTTCCTGTTCGTATATTTTTAGATTGGCAAGTGCTGCCGCGCAGCCAAGCTGGTTTCCTGTGTACGAATGGCCGTGGAAAAAGGTTTTAAAGTCTTCGTATTCCCCATAAAAAGCATCATAAATTTCTTCAGTTGCCATGGTCGCAGCAATCGGTAAATATCCCCCGGTTATTCCTTTTGCAATTGTCATCAGATCTGGTTGAACATCCTCGTGTTCCACTGCAAACATTTTACCCGTTCGGCCAAAGCCAGTTGCTACTTCATCTACAATCAAAAGAATATTAAACTTTCGGCAAAGCTTTTCGACACCTTTCAAATAGCCAGGTGGCATAATATTCATTCCGCCTGCTCCTTGAATAAGAGCTTCTACCGTTATGGCCGCGATCTCTTCATTGTGCTTCTCAAATATTTTGTGCAGCTCATCCAAAGCTTCATCACGAATAACATCTAAATGCTCATTCTCATGGCGATAAACAAGAGGAAAAGGAGCCTTAATGGATTCGAACATAAGAGAACCGTACACGCGGTGATAAAGATCTATGGCTCCTACAGAAATAGCACCGACTGTGTCTCCGTGATATCCGTTAGTCAACGTTACAAATTTTCGCTTAGAGGTATAACCTTTGTTCTGCCAATATTGATAAGCCATCTTGATTGCAATCTCAACAGATTCAGCACCGCTATCTGAATAAAAGGTACGTGTTAAGTTACTCGGTGTAATCTCTACCAATTTTTTTGCCAGTTCAATGGCTGGAACATTCGAAGCTCCGAGCAGGGTAGAGTGCGCGATTGAATCTAGCTGCTTTTTGATTGCCTCATCAATCTCCTTTTTTCGGTGACCGTGTATATTCAGCCAAAGCGAAGAGTAGCCGTCCAAGTATTCATTTCCGTAAATGTCTCTTAGTCTAACGCCTTCACCGCTCTCAATAATAAGAGGATCTCGTTCGTAATCTGTCATCTGTGTAAAAGGCAGCCATAAATGTTTTTTGCTGTTCTCTAAAAGGGTCTGCTGGTTCATCGTGTTAGATTCTCCTTTTTATGTAATGGTGCAAATAGTGATTGTGTCGTGCTTGGCTCTTGAAAAGCAATCTCTAAATCATGCAGAGGTGGTACGATGCCGAGTACCGGTACACCAGTTAATCGCTGAATCACTTGGATGTTATCTTTTTCAATCGTTTCGTCTTCGCTATGTATGCTGTTTAAAATGACACCTTCAATTGGTATGGCAGCTGTCTTCAAAGCCTTAATGGATAACACAGTATGATTAATCGTGCCGAGACCCGCACGGCCAACGAGTATCACAGGAAGTTGCAGATCTTTCATCAGGTCAATCATGCAATAGTCTTCCTGAATCGGAACGATCACTCCTCCTGCGCCTTCAACCAAAACCATCTCGTGATCTCTTCTGAGAAAGGCAACGTGCCTGTGTATGCTTCCGAGATCGAATCTTACATTCTCTTCTTCTGCGGCAAGGTGCGGAGAGCTCGCCTTCTTTAAAACATATGTACATGCTTGCGCCAGATCGAGCTGCGGCAGAGCTCTTTTATACATCTGGACATCGGGCGAAACGAGCGCTCCATTTTCCAAAACACCACCGCTTTGGATCGGCTTATATGGAAAAACATCTACGCCTATATTTTTAAAATAAGAGACCATCAAACTCGTAACAACCGTTTTTCCAACGTCAGTATCTGTTCCTGTAATAAAATAACCAGCCATTGTTAACCACCTCTAGATTATATGTCAACCTAATTTACATTTAAGTTAACATATGCGAAAATGTTATTCAACGAACTTTTTATTCATTTTTTAGGAGGTAACCTTATGAAAACGAAGAATATGATGATCTGTGCTTTGTTTGCAGCGCTCATGGCGGTTGGGGCAAACGTGTCTCCTTTTCTAACGATCGGGGGAGTTCCAGTAACGTTACAATTGTTGTTTGCTATATTAGCAGGTGGGATTTTAGGCAGCCGATTAGGGGCAGTCTCAATGGTAACGTATATGTTAATTGGTCTTGTGGGTGCCCCTGTCTTTGCACAGTTTAAAGGAGGACCTGCTCAGCTTTTAAGTCCCACATTTGGTTTTATTCTATCGTTCATTGCCGTCGCCTATGTAACGGGCAAGCTAGTAGGTGACAAAGTGCATGCGTCAAAAACTTCTTACATAACAGCGGCTTTACTCAGCTTATTTTTAAATTACATGATCGGAACGAACCTAATGTTTGCAGCTTTCAAATATTGGGCGGAAACACCTGATGGATTTAGTTATCTTGTAGCGTGGGGGTGGATGGCAGCTTATCTTCCGATTGATATTGGCGTGGCGATTTTATCGTTTGCTGTAATACCAAAACTGAAAATAGCGCTTAAAGGAACGTTTCGTGTTGAAAAAGCAGCGTAAAAACGGGAGGCTCACTTGAGAAAGAAATTTCTTGAGTGCTGGCCTCTTTTTATTACGTAACAATTTTCTAGATTTTACACAAAAACCACTGTTTACTCTTTTAGTATCTAAATTTGCGTATTAAAATGGATAAAACAACACAGAGAAATGAAGGAGTTAATAGGGATGGAAATCATAGAATTGTACAATGTTGATGAGAGTATAGACGAGCTTTCTGATCTTTTAATAAATGTAGTTGGTGAAGGAGCCTCCGTAGGGTTTTTGCCGCCTCTTTCAAAAGTGGATGCTAATTCATTTTGGGAAAGCTGTGTTAGACCTGACGTTATCTTGTGGATTGCAAAAGCAGGCGGGAAGATCGCCGCAACCCTCCAGCTTCACTTATGTACAAAACCAAACGGAACACATCGTGCGGAAATTGCTAAGCTTATGACACATCCTTCGTTCAGACAAAAAGGAATGGCAAAACAGCTCATGTTGCATGCGGAAAAAAGAGCGAAACAAGAAGGACGTTCGCTGCTGATTTTAGACACAAGAGAAGGGGACGCCTCTAATTTTCTTTATCAGTCCCTTGGCTATAAGGAAGCTGGACGTATCCCGAGTTTTGCACAGAATGCAGAAGGCGGCATAGATACAACGGTCTTGTACTATAAAATGATTTAAGAGGACTGATGCCAAAGTCCTTTTATTCAGGTTGACAATATACCCCATAGGGTATAATATGAGTCTTAGAAGTTAATCATGCATAGGAAGGTGAATACAATGGAATACCTTAATTATATTCTTTTTGCTCTTATTATATTGTTTATTGTACAGCGCTTTATGCCGACTAAAGGTGTGAAAAACATCTCAACGCAAGAATTAAAAACAGAACTAAAAGACAAGAAAAAACAGTTTATTGATGTCCGTACCCAAGGAGAGTTTAACGGATACCACATTCCTGGATTTAAAAACATTCCGCTGCACCAGCTTTCTAAAAAAACGGATAAGCTCTCAAAAGATAAAGAAGTGATTGTGATCTGTCAAAGCGGCATGCGAAGCCAAAAAGCAAGTAAGATTCTTGTGAAATCAGGATTTACAAAAGTAACGAACGTAAAAGGCGGAGTAAGTGCCTGGAATTAAAAAGGAGGAAATGATGTTGAAGCAGTTTTCAGCAAAAGAAGTAGAAACAAAGTTAAATGAAGGACAAGCGTTAAATATCATCGACGTACGTGAAGTGGATGAAGTGAAAGAAAGAAAAATTCCTGGTGTTACCCATATTCCACTCGGATTATTGGAATTCCGTTTGCACGAGTTAGACAAGTCAAAGGAATATGTTATGGTGTGCCGTTCGGGTGGAAGAAGCGGACGTGCGTGCCAGCTTCTTGATAGCCATGGATTTAAAGTAATCAATATGGCAGGCGGAATGGATTCATATGAAGGTAAGACTAAATAATTCTTTACAGCGCATACCCAGAGTGGTATGCGCTTTTTTTAGCAAACACTGGGCTATTTCATATGAACTTAGGGTATACAAGTAATTAAAAATGTTGATGCATGTTACCTGAGGAGGATACGGATATGAAGTGGCGCGGCAGACGTGGAAGTACGAACGTGGAAGATCGAAGAGGAATGGGCGGTAAAGGTCTTGCTGTTGGAGGCGGCCTTGGCGGATTGATCATCGTTTTGATTGTAACGCTGTTGGGCGGAAATCCCGGCGATCTGATCGGGGGCATGGGTGAGCAAGAGCAATCAGTTCCTTATGAGGAAACAGAAAAAGAAAAAGAAGATGCAGAGTTTGTTTCTGTTGTTTTAGCCGATACGGAAGACGTATGGACGGAGATTTTTCAGGATCAAGGGTTGACTTACAAAGAACCGAAGCTCGTTTTGTATTCAGGAAGTGTTCAGTCTGCATGCGGAACAGCGGGTTCGTCAGTCGGTCCGTTCTATTGTCCAGGTGATCAGAAGCTGTACATAGATTTGAGTTTTTATCAGGAACTTCAGGACAAGTTCGATGCACCTGGCGATTTTGCCATGGCATATGTAATTGCGCATGAAGTGGGGCACCACGTTCAAACGCTTTTAGGAAAAACAGAAGAGATTCACGCACTCCGCTCCAAGTTAAGTGAGACCGAATACAACAAGTATCAAGTGAAGTTTGAGCTCCAAGCCGATTATTATGCGGGAGTTTGGGCGAAGCATGCTCAGGATATGAACGTATTGGAAAAAGGCGATCTGGAGGAAGCACTCAACGCCGCGAGTGGAGTTGGCGATGACACCCTTCAGAAAAAATCGCAAGGATATGTCGTTCCAGAGAGCTTCACCCACGGAACATCCGAACAGCGGCAGCGCTGGTTTTACAAAGGATTCGAGAACGGAACGATAAAAGGTGGAGACACATTTAAGGCAAAGGAGCTGTAATAACGTTTTTAGCCGGCATTAGAGGATGGAGTTGTCCTTTAATGCCGGCTTTTTTGTTATGGTGTGCGGATGGATGTGTCCTTTTAAAAAGCACACACTCACCACTTGTAAAATTAATTTCACGTAAGCAAAATTCTCGCCTACTACAATGTTTATAATTAACAAATTTGACATATTAATGTTACGGATTTATGGCGAAACCATTTTATTCCTATTCGAACCGTTTCCATTCCTTTACAATTAATGTGAGAGGACAAATAGAGAAGAGGGAGTGATCCTTATAGACCGCCAGTTAATCATCTCTATCGCCATTTTAGTAGTTTTGTTTGAAAGTTTGTTTATTACACTATTTATAATGTATAGAAAAGGTAGAATAGATAGAAATCCCTTTATCATGCTTTTCCAAAAAGAATGGAATATCCTTTTCCATGCCTTCTTTAGATGGAGGTTAAAAAGTCGAGTTTCAACCCAAGAACTTGTTTATCCTTATCATAAAAACACCAGCTATTTTTACCTATTCTTAGCGTTAATCCACGAACAAATTATCGAGATGATCGTGTTTCATATTTACCTCAAAAAAGAAGAACCTGAAATTGCACTCATCATGCTTCTCTTACATATTTACAGTGTAATTTACATGCTTGGCGATTATAACTTATTGAGAAATACGCCGTTTCGAATCATCAAGGAACAAGTTGTGATGAGAATAGGTGCGAGACGATCTCTCCAATTTGATGTGAACGAGATTAATTACATACAGACTGCCTCGATCAAATATAACAAAAGCGGTGGCATCATCAATGAAAAGAAAGTCTTTCATGCGACGGCTTTTCCTAGAATCCTAACGATTATTTTTGGAATAAGTGATGAATTGAAATACGAAATTGTGTTTAAGAAACCTATACATGCCCGTGGTTATTTTGGACAAAAACAAGAGATTAACAAAGCGCTGATCTATATGGATAAAGCAGGGGAGTTTGTCGGTGAACTTCAAAATAGGAT
Organism: Fictibacillus sp. UD; assembly: GCF_043558025.1. Lineage (NCBI taxonomy): Bacteria > Bacillati > Bacillota > Bacilli > Caryophanales > Fictibacillaceae > Fictibacillus > Fictibacillus sp. UD. Next base: position 392,455 of record NZ_JARUHH010000002.1, on the reverse strand, counting down.
GGAAATCACCGTTAATACAACAAAATCTGTTTAGTCGTGTCTATCTAGACTTGAAGTCAGCAAAAAGATAAAACTTCCACCTTCACTTATGTATAATGAAGGTAAATCTAGCTTGAGGAGTGATGGCAAAATGAATGTGGCTCTACTCAGTAAGTGGCACGTGCATGCGGTTGATTATGCACGCGAGGCGACGGAAAATGAAGCGATTTCTATCAAAACAGTGTGGGACGAGAACGAAGAGCGCGGAACACAGTGGGCGGAAGAGTTAGGTGTTTCTTATGAAGCTGATCTAAATAAAGTGCTCGATGATCCAAACATTGATGGCGTAATCGTGACAACAGCAACGAACCGCCACAAGGACGTAATCATCGCTGCGGCGAACCACGGCAAACATATTTTTACTGAAAAAGTACTCGCCTTCACGGTAAAAGAGTGCGAAGAAATTATAGAAGCGGTGGAAAAAAACAACGTACAGCTTATGGTGAACCTTCCTAGGCTGACAGAAAGCTTTTATCTGTACGCACAAGAAGCTGTGGACAAAGGATTGCTCGGAGACATTACATATATCAGATGCCGTGTGGCGCATAACGGATCGGTGCCATCTGAAGAGAACCCAAAAGGATGGCTTCCACAGCATTTTTATAACAAAGAAGAGTGTGGCGGAGGAGCGTTGATCGACCTTGGCGCGCATCCGATCTACTTAACAAACCGTTTAGGTGGGAAAGTAAAAGCGGTAAGTGGAAAATTGAACGAATTCTATAACCTTGGAGTGGATGACAACGCTGTCGTGATGGTCGAGTACGAATCAGGTGCGATGGGTGTAATTGAGACCGGATTCTTATCATTCGGAAGTCCGCAGCAGCTCGAACTGTACGGAACAGAAGGAACATTGATGGTGGAATGGCAAGATGTACGTATTAAGAGTAAACATCTTGGCACTGATGAGTGGGTGACACCAGATCTGCCGAATCCGATATCATCCAGCATGGAGCAGTGGGTTCAGGCCATTGAAACTGGTAAGAAGCCTGCCATTACAACGGATGATATCGTACATTTGACCGCGATTAATGAAGCAGCGGCAATCTCAAGTGCAGAAGGTCGCAGGGTTCAGCTTTCAGAACTCGGCTTAAAACAAGAAATTTAAAAAGTAATAAAAGGAATTGAACCTCTTGGTGCAGAATGTTTGTTCGTACACATTTCTGTGCAGGAGGTTTTTTTCGTGGACCAAAAAACAATTCTATTGAGACAAATGTCCGCCAATCACAATGAACCGAACTGGTTTGTACCGATTGATCGCGCGCTTGACGGATTAACGGCTGAACAGGCAAAAGGAAAATCAGGTGACAGCAACTCCATATGGGAAATCGTCAACCACTTAATCTTTTGGAACGAACGCTATTTGCAACGTTTTCAAGGAAAGACAGTAACTCGAAAAATTGAAAGCAATGATGAAACATTTCGAAATGAAAACAAAGAAAATTGGGATGCAGCAAAAAATGAGCTGTTTGCTGTTTTAACTCATTGGACGGAGGCGCTGAAAGAAGCGGATGAGGAAATCTTTGAGCGCTCAGCTCATGAAGACCGACATGACCCGTGGTACTCAGTGCTCGCGAACATCAACATCCACAATGCTTACCATATCGGACAAATCGTAGAAATCAGAAAATCGCAAGGAAACTGGGATCCAGAAAAAGGTGTACATTAAAAGGAGGAACTGTTCATGACAGAACTAAAGTTCGTGTATGTGACCTACATAGAGGCGCATCCTGAAAAAGTGTGGGAAGCTCTGACAAATGGAGATCTTTCGGAACAATACTTTTTCGGAAGCAGGGTGGAGTCGGAATGGAAAGAAGGTTCGCGTATCACTTATTCCCGCGGCAGCAAAGTGACCGATTGGGGAGAAATCATAAAGTGTGATCCGCAAAAAGAACTTTCTTTTACGTGGAACAACAAATGGGACGAGGAAGAGCGTAAAACCCCGACCGTCGCGACTTTCACTCTAAAAGAGATGAACGGAACAGTTAGATTAACTCTTCGTCATGAAAATTTGATGGAAGCGGATATCGTAGAGGAAGAAGACACGTTTGTAGGATTCAACAACGGCTGGCCCGCGATCTTATGTAACCTGAAAACATTACTGGAAACAGGCCGCACGCTTCCGCCGGTGATTGCTTGAAGTTAATATGTTGTAAATAAAATAAGGAAGGTGTCCGATTATACTGGACACCTTTTTATCTTCTATGTCGTAAACCATTCACCTTTGAGTGCCGCAATATATCGTTCCGCAGAGCGCTGAACAACAAGATCCGCATCACTTTTCACATGTCGGTTAAACGCGTTATATAATTCCTTGAACTGCAGCGATCCCACTTTATTGGCCATTCGTTCAACTGTGCTAGCAGGAAGTGGGATGATATTTGGATAGCTATACATGAAGCTCACCCATTTTCGGTCGGGTACTACTTGAATGACATCGCCAGTCAACAAAATACCAGCAGCCCCGCCATTTTCCCAATGAAGCACGCAGCCGCCTTTATAATGTCCTCCTAATCGATGAATCACAAGTCCAGAGGCTAGCGTTTTTTCTTCTCCACTCCAATAAATAATCCGGTCGCTTTCCTGTTGCACCAATTCCTTATCGTCTTCATGTATGTGGAGCGGACAATCAAACGCCTCTGCCCAACGTACTTGAGTGGAGTAATAGTGCGGGTGAGATAATGCAATTGCGTCAATTCCACCATTTGCATTTATTCTTTCTATCGTTTCCTGATCAAGATACGGAATACAATCCCATAAAAGTCTAAACCCTTTTTCCTCAATAAAAAAAGCCGACTGGCTAATACCGAATTCTGGTTCTGTTTTTATGCTAAACAGGCCGTCCTGCTCATTCTCCATTTTATTTCGATACTTGCCTGATTGGATCATGTCGTCTAACGTCGTCCACTCTTGTCCATTTGGGTTTATGTATTGTCGTTCTTCTTTACAAATTACACACTCCTCTAATGGTGAATTGGATGCAGCATATTGTGTTCCACATGTTGTACATAGAAATTCTTTCATCATGTTGTCCTCCTCCATCAAGTCTCTCGTTTTTAGTCTAGCAGACAACATATGGAAAGTATTGTTAAACGACTTTGACAGTCCATTCGTCTCAGTTTTAAAAAAATGAGGGAAGGGAATAGAGAAACAAACCTAAAAGGAGGTGGCTAGCATGTCTGTTTATGACCAGATCAACTCTTGCTGCAGCAGGATTGAGAAAGCAGACACGAAGGAAGATGTACTACGCGAAGTAGATAAGCTGGACAACTACGCCTCTTATCTAAACGCAGATAAAGCACAACGACTTCATATTTATTGTGATAACATTCGTAAACTAAATGTAGATGTGAAAACTGAAACCGTTAACCAAGCCGGGTTTATCCGAAATTTATTTGCATAGCATGAAAAATCCCTCGTGATCAAATCATGAGGGATTTCTGCGTCCAGTAATCAATCGTATCTCGTTTCCTGAATAGCAGCTTGTGTTTCGTGCAGATGTCTTAAATATTCTTTTGCATGATGAAGTTGTTTTTTTTCTTCTTCAGACATTCCTTCTCCTGCATCATGAACAGATTGTTGAGCCGTTTCGAGCCATACCTTCGCAGTTTGAAAACATGATGGTGTTTGGTTCGCTTGCGCTTCTATCATTGCTTCATCCGCACGTTTTACATGGTCAAGAGCTTCTTGGATTTTAGGGCTGAACTGGTGATCCATTGGTCTGAACTCCTTTTAATGAATTGATTTTATGGTCTGATTAGACGTGCTTCCGAATAAGATGAAGACAGGCATGAGTTGTCCATCATATTTGTGGAGGTCGTCTATGTTTCTTTTTATAAAATACGTGCTGTTAGGATTATCACTTGCAGCTCCAATCGGTCCAGTAAACGCTGCACAGATGGACCGAGGCATCAAATATGGATTTTGGCAAGCGTGGATGGTGGGGCTTGGAGCTACAGTGGCAGATGCCATCTATATGCTTTTGGTCTACATGGGACTTGTGAGCTACATCAACACGCCATTCATCAAAACCTTTCTATGGCTCTTCGGCAGTTTCGTCCTTCTCTATACAGGAATAGAGACCTTCAAAAAAGCAGCAGCAGCAGAAAAAAATAGCAGTGATAAAGACTACACGGTACATAACAGCAGAAGTTTTATGGCCGGTTTTCTTATGTCGCTCACCAATCCTCTTACCATCTTATTTTGGTTAGGAATTTACGGTTCTATACTTGCAGAAACGGCAGCTAAATATAGTATGGAAAGCTTGATGTTATATAGTGCAGCGATTTTTTCAGGGATTTTATTGTGGGATTTTACGATGGCTGTCGTATCAAGCGGTTTCCGTAAGATGCTTGCTGACCGCATTTTAGATGGGATCTCGAAACTATCGGGATTATCACTCATCGGGTTTGGCTGTTATTTTGGCTATAAAGGGATTGCGTTTTTGTTATCTTAAGGTTTCCCTTGCAGCCATTGATACGAGAGGTGAGGGTATAGGGCTGGTTGATATTTGTCGATTTTTATCAACTCGCCGATATATGAGCCAAATTCGCCGGAATATAGCTAAAACTCGCCGGAATATTTTCCAAACTCGCGGGATTAAGTACAGTTTTTCTTGAATTATTCGCTTGATACCCCAACCTGTATAAGTAGATTGCATTCAAAAGTGGTTCACAACACCGATAACATGTGTTGGCACTTTTAAATTTAGCTCCTTTCACGCCAATCCAACCTGCCAATAGATGTAAGTTCATGAGTCTTTTCATTTAACATGAATATTCACCAATTTAAGTTAAACAATAATACCTGTATAGCAGGAGGGTATTATTGTGAAAAAATCCAATTGTAATGGACCTGTTCAACCCAAAATGGATAAATCAGAAGCAAAAAACATGGCGTGGTGGCAGCTCTCGCTCGTTGGAGTCGGCTGCACAATAGGGACAGGGTACTTTCTTGGGTCAACGATCGGGATTCAGCTAACTGGGCCATCTATCGTTTTCTCCTTTTTATTAGCTGCAATCGGTACATATATCGTATTTCAACTGCTCGCGAAAATGACGGCGGCAGATCCTCAAAAAGGTTCATTTTGCTATTATGCTTCCCAATCATACGGAAGATGGGCAGGTTTTAGCTGCGGATGGAACTATTGGGTATCCAACATTTTGATCATGGGAAGCCAGCTAACTGCACTCTCTATCCTTTCTCAGTTCTGGTTTCCGCACATTCCACTTTGGATTTTTGCTGCTTTTTATGCCGTACTCGCCATTGTTGTCGTGTTGGCTGGAACAAAAAAGTTTGACCAAGTGGAAAATCTGCTTGCTGTGATAAAAGTAGCGGCAATCGTGATGTTTATCGTATTAGCAATCGCAGGTCTTATTGGACTAGTGGATGGTAAGAACTATGATCTCGCCTTACCAGATACGTTTGACGGCTACTTTACAGGAGGCTTGAAAGGCTTCTGGTCGTCACTTATCTATGCCTTTTACGCGTTTGGCGGAATTGAAGTGATTGGCATGATGGCAATGCAGCTCAAAAAAACGGAAGATGCCACAAAAGCAGGAATGATCATGCTTTTGATACTGACGATTATATATGTTCTATCAATGGGACTCGCTGTAACGACTGTTGCGATGGATGTGTTTGATCATAAGGAAAGTCCTTTTGTAACGGCGATGGAACGGTATCATCTCGGTTTTTTTCCGCATGTTTTTAACGGAGCGATAATTGTTGCGGGATTCTCTGCAATGGCGGCGGCACTATTCGGGGTTACCAACCTGTTGATGACGTTAGCGGAAGATGGGGATGCGCCGAAACTATTTGCGAAAACCATTAAATTTAAAAAAATGCCACTGCCTGCCATGTCTCTTGCCGCAGCAGGACTTTTAGCAAGTATCATCACCGCACTTTTATTGCCTGGAAGGATCTATGAATACATTACAACAGCTGCCGGCATCCTGCTTTTATTTAACTGGCTTTTTATTATCATCTCGTCCATGAAAATTTTGAAGCAGTCGTTGTGGACGAAACTTTTCTCGATTGTTGCAATCGTGCTAATATTTTTAGCAGTTACCGGCACTTGGTTCGAGCATACGATTAGGCCGGGGCTGTACGTAAGTGTCGGAATCGCTATACTGATCGGGATCATTTCAATCATCAATCAAAAAAAGCACAGCACACAACAAGAAACTTGAGGCTATCGACAAGATAGTCTTTTTTTGTGGAGGGATTTTGAATAAAAAGACGAAGGTGTAGGCTAGGAATCGAAAGGGGAGTATGAAAAAATGGCAACTTCTGATCAAAAAGTAACCACATTTCTTTTGTTTCAAGGACAAGCTGAGGAAGCAATGAACGTATACACGTCGCTGTTCGCTGATTCAGAGATCAAAAATATTCTTTATCAAGAAGATGGAACGGTGCTGCACGCGACCTTTAGCATTAAAGGGCAAAACTTGATGTGTATAGACAGCGGGATAAAACACGAGTTCACATTTACTCCTGCCATTTCTTTGTTCGTAGAGTGTGACACTTTGGATGAAATACATCATCTTTTCGAATCGTTATCGAACGGTGGAGCAGTGCTTATGCCTTTAGGGGAGCTTCCAGGAATGGAAAAGTTCGCATGGGTGCAGGATTCATTCGGGGTTTCGTGGCAGTTGAGCCTGCCGTCTCGCGACAATTGATGAAAGAAGAAGAGCCGTTCTCTTTTGGAGAGCGGCTTTCTCGTTAACCAACGCAGATGAAGTTACGAATCTGTGAAAACCCATAGCGCACGCGTTGGCGTCGGCCATACAACCAGATATAGCCTGTTACAGAATTACGACGGATCTCAACGGGGAAGAACCAGAAGTCACGGCCGAATTGACCAGGCTGTCTGAGCCCTAAAAGTCCCCAGTTTCCTAAACAACCGCAAAGTCTCGCTCTGATCTGTTGAGGGGGCATTGATTGAGCGAAGTACGGCTGAGGTATTTGATATTGAGCAGCAAATTGCTGTGGGGGAGGAGAAAATGGACCTTCATCATCTTCACCAATCTGACGCTCCACGTACTGAGACTCCTCGATCGAATGTTGGTGGTTATAAGGATGATTATTCATGAGAAGAATTGCCTCCTTTCTAAAAACAGTTTGTTCGATATATGCATATGTTGGACGTACCTTATGAGTAGCTTGTTCGTTGTACAAAATAGTGAAATTGTTAAGAAATAGGCTTTTTTAGGGAAGGTTTAAGGTTGTTCCGTTAGATGAAGTAAAGGGATTCATCTCCTTTTGTCGAATTTTACTTGTGTGATTTAATTTCGCCAAAGGATGGATTTCAATGATTAAATATCCGATTTTAAAGAAAAATGCAGTGATAGGCGTAACCGCACCATCTTCTGGTGTGCCGCCATTTTTACATGACATGTTTAAGCAAGCATGCGAGCGTATGGAGCAAAGAGGGTATAAAGTGATCTGTGGTGATACGGTTTGGACACAAGCAAAAGCAAAATCAGCACCAGCAACAGTGCGTGCAGCCGAAGTAAACGAGATGTTAAGTAATGATGAAATCGGCGTAATCATCCCTCCATGGGGCGGTGAACTGCTGATTGAAATCATGGAGCATGTGGATTTCACGAACATTCGGGACAAATGGATACTCGGCTATTCTGATACGAGTGTTCTGATGCTCGCCATTACATTAAAAACAGGACTCGCAACCGCCAACGGAACAAACTTCGTGGATGTAAGAGGCGAGTATTCGGATGACACTACTGCCATGTGGGAAAAGGTGTTGAGAACAAAAGTGGGAGAGTCAGTGCTGCAGCAGTCCTCAGAGAAGTATCAGGAAAAATGGCAGCACGATGCACCGACATCGTGTGTGTTTCATCTCACTGAGAAAACCCACTGGAAGACAGCATCTGGTGAAAAAGAGAAAGTTGAAGGACGACTGCTCGGAGGCTGTATCGATGTGATTCGGCATCTGATCGGAACGCCGTTTGGTAATGTGGCTCAGTTTAGAAAACAGTTTTTGAATGGAGATGAACCCATTCTGTGGTACCTTGAAAATTGTGAGATGAACACCACAGATTTAAGAAGAACACTCGTTCATATGAAGTTAGCCGGCTGGTTTGAGAACTGTTCAGGTATTTTGTTTGGCAGAAGTGAAGCCAACGAGCCTATTGGGGATTACACCGTGGAAGACGTGTATCAAGATATGGCTGATGATCTGGGAGTTCCTATCATTTACGATGTCGATTGCGGCCATCAGCCACCACAGATCACGTTTGTTAACGGGGCGTATGCAGAGGTAGAAGTTGAGAATGGTCGTGGGACTGTTTTGCAGCATTTTAAGGCGTAAATGAATTGATTTTTGGTATAAAGTGAAGTTGACTCTCATTTCAGGGTCAACTTTTTACTTTTATATAGCTTTTTTAGTTATCCCAATAAAGTAGATTTGAAGACACACTCTATAATTCCAAGGTAATTCGATTTTTTTCCAAGGTAATTCATTTTATATCCGCGGTAAATGCTGTTAATTCCGCACATAAAATTATTTATCCGTTTTTCGACAAATGGGAGTCTTACTTATAAGGTTAAAATTAAAGAATCAACTTATCCTCAGAAACAAAAGAAGCTGACACAACATGAAGGTTGCGTCAGCTTTACATAAAACTATAAATCAATCACCATTCAGCATGTTGAACACACCTTTAGCGATGCTGCCTTCATCACTTGATCCTCCGCGGTGTGGTGCGGCTGCGAACACGCGGCTCGCCAGACGACTGAACGGAAGGGACTGAATCCATACTGTTCCAGGTCCTCGTAATGTGGCAAAGAATAATCCTTCACCGCCGAATAATGCTGTTTTTACGCCTTTTACCATCTCGATGTTATAATTTACACCGCTCGTCATGGCAACTAAACAGCCTGTGTCAACACGCAGCACTTCTCCAGGAGCAAGTTCTTTCTTATGAATCGTTCCGCCTGCATGAACGAACGCCATGCCATCGCCTTCAAGCTTCTGCATGATAAAGCCTTCGCCACCGAAGAACCCTGCACCTAACTTACGCTGAAACTCGATTCCAACAGATACGCCTTTTGCAGCGGCTAAGAACGCATCCTTCTGACAGATCACTTTACCGCCAAGCTCGCTCAAGTCCATCGGAATGATCTTACCAGGATAAGGAGAAGCGAAGGAAACGTGCTTTTTCCCGTAATCTTCATTCGTGAATGTTGTCATAAATAGACTTTCACCCGTCAGTACGCGTTTACCGGCACTGAACAGTTTTCCCATCAAACCCCCACCGCCGCCAGATGAGCCGTCACCGAAAATAGTTTCCATCTCGATGCCGTCTTCCATCATCATGAGTGCGCCAGCTTCAGCAATCACCGTTTCTTTCGGATCAAGCTCTACCTCAACAAACTGCATGTCGTCGCCATAAATTTTATAATCGATCTCGTGATTATTCATGTTCATTTCCCCCAATAGTAATAGTATGAAAATGAGACTCCTCACCATTTTTAAAAAGTTTGAGGGTTTCATAATCTTTATTTAGCTTTATTTTGTACAAGAGCTGGTTTGCTAATTTCTTACCTTCCATATCCTTGATTAAATCCTCACTATAAGTGATGGTCAGCGACTCTTCTTCACCTTTAACCTCAACATCAGAAAAGGTTAGTGCAGAATCACCTTGCACCATATTTACTCCGTTCAGCATCACATAATAGATGTTGTTCTGTTCATCTTGGCACAGGTAGACTCCGTTTTCTTGTTGTGCTGATCTAACAAATTGCTGTACTGATTTTTCGGCTGCATCCACATCAAGTTGTTGCATTGTTAACTCAGAAGAGGTCTGAACAGAGGTGCAGCCTGTTAATAATGTGATTAATCCTATCGCTATTAATAACCTTTTCATCTTAGTTCACTCTTTTCACTTCAAATGATGCAGAAGAAGGGGTGAGCGGTTGATAATTCTTAGGAATAAGTTCGCCATATTTTCTGGACACCTTAACATATTGAACCACTTTTTGATTGTCCACAAACAGCAGCAGGAAAATATCATCGCGGCTTTTTATGCTGCTCGGATCTTTGAACGTAAACCCTAATTGCTTATTGATGTCCGACTGCAAGGTGTAAGGAGGGAATAGGTGCGCTTCGTCCCACTCAAATTCAGCAACCTTGTTCAAATTCAGATTGCCCTCATCTTTCATCACAGAATGAATAGACTGTTCCAGATTTTTATTGTGCATAGCGCCAAAACTGCAGCTCGATAATAACAGCACTGAAAAAACGATGAGGATTTTATTTTTCAAAACAGCCTCCTTCAAACGTAATGACTGATCCATATTGAATTACGATTCTCCGTTAAAATAAGTTTCAACTATTCTTCAACTTTTTTACCACTCTGAAGAAGTCCACATGATCAAGCGATAAATAAGGTAAACACCTAAATAAGAGCCTGCGAACAAGAAGAATGGATTCAACAGAACGCCGTGAATGTTTGTCATGAAAACGGTGTTGTCGTGAAGGATCTGCTGAATGCTGATTGCTGCAAGGTTTCCGAATGTTAGCGCAGCGAAAAGAGCACATATATTAAATATCGAACGGCTTTTAGGCCAAGCATATTGCAAACAAAACATTCCGATTGGGATGATTAGACTTCCAATAATAATTAAAAACTTCATAAGAAATCACCTCACTACCATTTTGCACACAATAGGAGGTGATTAAGCACAACCATTTATTTTAACAGCTTTTTTAAAATAACTTTTTCAAGCCACTTCCACGGCAAAATAACTTTCAGAAACAGACTTAACCTTACACCTTTACCGATCGTATATCGCAGTTTGGGTGTTTTTGAGGAGGTTGCAATCCTCGTCACAAGCTTCGCCACATCAAGCGGATCGCCATGACTGCCTTTGCCTGTTTCAATATCTTCTAATAGGGCTTCCATATAAAAGTGATAAGGAGATTCAGAGTTAATGGTCATGTTGTCGATCGACGACCAGATGTTCGTTTGATAAGAACCTGGCTCAACAAGAACAACATCAATACCGAACGGCATGAGCTCCAGACGCAGGCTCTCGCTGTATCCTTCTAGTGCGTGTTTGGAAGCGGTATACGGCGATAGTCCTGGAAAACCGAACTTGCCAGAGATGCTGCTCATGTTGATGATACGGCCGCGGCGATTTTTCCGCATGATGGGAAGAACAGCTTGAGTGACCGCAATCACACCAAAAACATTCGTCTCAAACTGCAAACGGTACTCATCTACGGTTAACTCTTCTGCAAAACCGCCAAGTGCGAACCCCGCGTTGTTCACGAGCACATAAATGCTATGAAACTTTTTTATGTAAGCAGTAAATGTGGAGACCGATTCAGCTGATGTTACATCAAGCGGGTGAAGGTGGATCTGGTCTGCCACATTGTGAACGTCAGCTAGTTTTAATAGATTCTCTGCACGATCCAAATTCCTCATCGTGCTGACCACATCAAAACCGGCTTTCGCAAGTTCTACAGCACAAAGCATGCCGAACCCGCTGGAAGTACCGGTTACAATTGCTGTTTTTCTTTTCATGATAATCTCCTAATCTCTTCAAAAAGTCCGTACACTATTAAACTTAAACAAACTTCACCTAGCATTCAACTATTTATAAGGTTTATGCGGACTTCGATCTCGATAGTGGTGGAAAACCGTTGCGAAGCCGGCATACGAACCAACCGCAGCAACGCCGTAGCCAATCCCCATAACAATCCCTGTCCAAAGACTATGCGGATGCGCAATAAAAACAGAAATAATCAGTCCAAGCAGGCTGGCGATCGTTGGAATCCAAGCAGAGAGAGAGGGGAAGAAAACTTTAAGAATTTCAATCATAACAATGATGGCAGGCACAGCGATTAATGCATCCCAAAAGTTAGTATGGATGAACGGGAACTCCAAATAGACGCCTCCTTACCATTTTAGCCCTTTATATACTCTATACAAATAACCGGCAATCTTTCCTTCTATTTGTCCACAACGTGCTGGAAAAAATTATCTAATATTACAATGTGTAATTCTTCATACATTTCGCCAAAAATTGTTATTGCGCTGTAACTCCCTTACAATCTCTCTGTCATCTTCACCTGTTAGTATGGGACAGGTCAGATTAAATAAGGTACAGAAAAGGGGATGTTATTTTGAAAAAGGCAGTAGCAGGATTTGCGATTGCAGGGGTTATGGCGTTCAATCCAGTAGTGGGGGAAGCCGCACTCGGAGATCAGACACTCAAACCTGGGATGCAGCATTCAGATGTACAAGACCTACAACAAACATTAGGTGATAAAGGATACTTTTCTTATAGCAAAACAACCGATTATTATGGTGACTATACAACAGACGCAGTAAAAAAATTGCAAGCAGATAAAGGCATTACAGTTGATGGAATCGCTGGGGAAGAAACGTTCAAAGCGCTCGGTGTTGATCAAAGCGGTGAACAAAGTGATTCTTCAATCGTAGAGGTAGCTAAGAAATATGAAGGCACACCTTATAAGTGGGGTGGGGAATCACCTGACGGCTTTGATTGCAGCGGATACTTAAATTATATCTTTGATGAAGCAGAGAACATTGATCTGCCTCGTACAGTTGATGAAATCTATGCAGAAGGAACAAAGGTGGATAAACCCGCAGTCGGCGACATTGTATTCTTTAATCTAGAAGGCGACGGACCGAGCCATGCAGGAGTTTACATCGGAAACGATCAGTTCATGCACGCATCTTCATCAAAAGGTGTGACGTCAGCTGAACTCAGCAGCTCATACTGGTCAGAACATTATATTGGTGCAAAAAGTTATGAGTAAATGATGAAAACACACCTATTTTAGAAAAACACCTCGTTGTATGAGGTGTTTTTTTTTTGGTGCTTAAAATTTCACGTACCGTAAGCGAGTATAATGGTAGAACACATCAAAAAACAGTTCTCGAGAGAACTGTTTTTTCTAGTTTATTCGTCGTCAACTTCTCCAGAACGATTCTTTTGTTGTGGCAGTGTATCCCAAAAACTAGCATCTACCGTGTCGATTGAGTCATCAGCAATCGCACGTACAGCTGCATCTAGCGTGACGATCGTTTGCTTAATCAAATATCCATTACTCTTTTGACCTAGCGCATAGTCTTCACGATAGTGATCAGACATTCCGCGCATTTCAAAAAGGAGAGTAGAGATATCGTATCGGACAGCAGCACCATTACGTCCAATGTTTGCACCAGATCCGCCATCATATTTACCAATATGACCCCAGCCCGTGTTTTGGATGGCATTGAACACAACAGCACCAAGGCGTTTTGATTTTTCAACCACTTTAGGCTTCACATTTGGATTCGTAGGATACAACATAGAACCAGACACAAGTTGCCCATCCGTCTCACTCAACGTTCCTTGGTGGTGAAGATCAATCATGTAATCAATGTTATACTTCGCGAACACATTTTCATGAAGAACACGTGCTTCAGGCTCCATTTTACTAGTCGGTTTATCATGTTCGCGATTTAAGTCAATTTCATTCGCATTATAGCGTGTAAGGTGGCGGTCACCATCAGCTAAGTAATCTTCAAGGGAGAAATTCACATCTCCCATTGCGCCATCAGCGTTCAACATGGGGATAACCAATACGTTCACATTGTCCAACACACCTTTTGTTTTATTCGTACCAAGGTGTTTCATAAATTCCAAAGCGCCTTCAGTTGTCAGTTGTTCGTTCCCGTGCTGTTGTGTCAAAAATAAGATGGTTGGATTACTTGGATTTGATATGTACTTTGCCATGTAAATGTCTCGACCTTTTACGGTTTGGCCGATTACTTCAAGTTTCATAGCATCTTGTTTTGCATCTAGTGTTTTTAAAGAATCAACAAGCTCTTCATACGTATGTAAGATAGAAGTTTGAATGGATCCATTTCCTGTTCCTGGACCATTCCCGACAGCATGTGCAGGTAAAGATAGCGTAGTTAGCGCGCCAAAAGCCATTAAACCAGACAAGGTAACAGACAAAACTTTCTTTTTCACTTTCAAAGTAATACCTCCATATTTTGAATTTTTCAAAAAAGGGTTCTATTATTTTAGTGTACCGTATGCCTGATTTGTTTTTAATAGAGGGGACTACCCATTTTTAGTAAGGTGAATGGGGAGAAAGTTTTGGGAATTTGAGGAGGAAAGAAGGTAATAAGTAGGAGGTTTGCTTTTTTGAACAAAAAAAAGAGGAGATTCATGATCTCCCCGCAACTTGGTGTTTTAGCTGACTTTGAACTTTCCGAACTTCGAGCTTTTCCTTAGAAACCCCGCCAAACTTAAACACAATCACTCCGCCGATGATTACGAGCACACCAACTAACTGCTGAGTCGTAAACGGAATTTTTTCTAATCCGAACCAGCCCATTGAATCCCGTAATAATGCCGATCCGAGCTGTGAAGTTAAAACAATGGAAATCGCAAATGTCGGACCGAGCAATCGCGTTCCTTGTACAAGACAAACAACAACTCCTACGCCGATTAATCCACTGAACCAAAACCATGTTTTCATATTGTGAAGAGCAAACAGCTCTGTTCCTTCAAAAACAAGCCCGAGCGTCATGGATGCGAGAAATCCTAGACCTAACACCAATGCAGTGGTCGACCACGTTCCTGCATGATCATTAACCCGTGTGTTGAAGATATTTTGCAGACCAACGAGTAAGCCGGCAATAACCGCAAAGAATAACCCTAAAAGCATGATTAACACCCTCTCTATTCGTAAATATTTCTATGATTGGCAAGCTCACTTAAGCCGTCCCGATCTTTTACAACGATAAAACCTTTGTGCCGTTCTACTAACCCTTCCGATGAAAGGTGCTGTATGACGCGGTTCAGATGCCGATAGCTCGTTCCAATCAAATTTGCAGCATCCATTAAATGACTCGTGCTGAGTTTCCCGCTATAAAGAGCATCTGACTCATCCAAACAAACCGATAACAGGTAGCTCGCAAAACGCACCTCAACCGGGTACAGCAAGTTAAAGCTCAATGAACTAGATTTCACGTAAAACTTTTCCGTAATCATTTTTAATAAAAACTTCAAAAGCGGTGTGTGATCGCTGGCAAATTTCTTCAGCCACCGGTGGTGAACAGCAATCATATGAACCTCGGAGACCGCTTCAACCGTGTTGATAAAATCCGTACCCTG
Organism: Fictibacillus sp. UD; assembly: GCF_043558025.1. Classification (NCBI taxonomy): domain Bacteria; kingdom Bacillati; phylum Bacillota; class Bacilli; order Caryophanales; family Fictibacillaceae; genus Fictibacillus; species Fictibacillus sp. UD. The sequence continues at coordinate 377,251 of NZ_JARUHH010000002.1, read as the reverse complement.
CACGTATTCAATATCACCAACAACATCAAGCGGCGTTTTAAAGGATAGAATAAGGGTCTTGCCTTCAGGTGATGTGTTGAAGATTTTCAGCTTGCCTTTGACTAACAAAAACAAATTTTCATAGAGATCGCCCTGCGAACAAATCAGCTCACCACTATCATAGCGGTGAAGTGTTAAATAGGGCAGAAGATCCTCATTAAGAATAGGAGCAATTTCGAATGTTTCGATGTAATGCTGAAGCAGATTAGGATCATGCAGCTCTTTCATTTATCACGTTCACCTCAATTTTGACTCTAACTAAAAGATTGTTGCTAGCAATTTTTGTTTCTTCGCTGAATAGTTGATTGGAGTGAAAGATGGTGAGACTCCTGCGGGACGAGTGGGACAGGTGAGACCCTTAAAGGCGCAAAGCGGTAAGGGGCTCACCGCCCGCCCCGCGGAAAGCGAAGCCAACTGTAAAGGAAATCACTACTTCCAATAACAACAAAGCTTACACAAACTAAAACTTCAATATCACGACTCCGACAATCATCATACCGATTCCGATAAATTGCGGAAGTTTCATCTCTTTCTTCATCACACCGAACCAGCCTTTGCCATCAATCAAAAAGGTGATAGCAAGCTGTGAGATTAATATTACAGCAATCGTCAACGTTACACCGATCGAATGGATGCCATAAATATTGCCGTAAATCACAACGGCCGCAAACGATCCGCCCGTTAAATAGATCGGACGCACTTGTTTAAATTGTTTCCATTTTTGATCTTTTACGATCAACACGATCAAGAGAGCGGCGATGAAGCCAGTCAATTGCGTAATGGTAGCCGCTTGCCAGGAACCGATGTCTTGACTGATCCGTGCATTCGCAACACCTTGTAAAGTAATAAACGCACCGGCCAAGAACGCGAACAGAATTCCTTTCATGTCATCACTTCCCAACGTAAAATTCTATACTTATTAAAGAATAAGTGAAGAGTTGTTGGGAAGGACATATGTCCCGAATTAAAAATTATTTTATTAACCTGTTAAAAAGATGATAGTTTCATGATGAATTCGTGCTTTTCCTTCCCACATTTCGTATTTTGCGTTAAAATAAAAAACTGCACGAAAATCTCTATGAAAGAGGTAAATCCTATGAAACGATTACAAATGTTTTCAAACAAAAATAAAAATCAAGATTCTCACAGTATCGACGAAATTAAAAACCGTGAAAGCTGGCTTAAGATTATCATCATTGGAGCATTCGCATTATTGATATTTTATAAAATTGCAACTGCACCATTTGTTTTCCGCTTTTCCGATTTTATATCTGTATTCTGCTCACTTTTCGCTATCGCCATATCACTCATCTATTTTAGCAAATTGAACAAGCTGGAGAAGATGATTGAGTCCCATATGTCTAAAACAGTTGTCACTGCTGAGCCACAACCCGTATCTGTAGAGGAAACAAAAACAGCTGAACCTGTTGAACAACTAGAGCTTTTTGAAGAAGAAAAAGTAGAGAAACCTGCTGCAGAAGTGGATGAGATAGAAGAAGTGGTTGAGGAAGTAGAAGAACCGGAAGAAGAATCAATCTCAGAAGAAATCTGGGAAACCCAGCGGATTAAAGAAGAAGAGCTTGCGAAAATCGAGATGGATAAGACGCAAATCTACAACGAGCTGTTCACTCGAGCACAATTAAGCAATGAAGAAATGAAGTACTTCAACGAAAGAATCAGAGAAAAAGAAACCGAAACATTCAATACGAAACAAGAATTGAATCAATTTAAAGATCGTATCCAGAATGTGTTCAAGAAAACGCCGCAGTTGTTTCAAAAACGAGATTCCAGAATTGAAGGAATCGTGCGTATGATGAACCCGATCACGCTGAAAAATGCTTCCCTCGAAGATTTGAACCAGCGTATGGATCAAGTGATCGACATCATCCCGGAAGAAACGCTTGAATCGTTAGTGAAAGACGGTTATTTAGATAATCAATATCATCTGACACGTTCTGGTTACCGTGAATTCATTCACGTAAGCAAAACATTTCAATAAATGAGTAAGAACGGTGTGCCTTTAGTTGGAGGCACACCTTTTTAGTATGTAAGATTCCGTATGAAATGTACAAAAAAAAGGAAGTGTTCTTATCGAACGAACACGACAAAATTTTTACGAGGTAATCCACTTTTTATACGAGGTAATCACCAATAATTACGTGTATAACCATTATAATTACGTATATAAAATTATTTATCCGATTTTCGAACAAAATCCGCTAAACCACCATCAAAAAAAGACTCATAAAAGCCGCTTTACTTAACCCCCATGAGTCTTCACTATACAATTTTACTGCGCAAAAAGATGATTTCCGATTTTTGTAACAGATGGTCTTGAGAAAATCCAGGTGTTTGTTGCCAGCTCAGGATTATAGTAATAAACCGATCCGTATGTAGGGTCCCAGCCTTGCATGGCATCCATCACAGCACGATAGGCATAGCTGTTTGGCTGTAAATCGTATTGGCCATCATGAACGGCTGTAAAGGCATTCGTTTGATGAATGACATTACCTATATTGTTGGGAAATGCGGGATCGTCCAAACGATTTAAGATAACCGCAGCTACCGCAACTTTACCAATGTGTGATTCACCTCGTGCCTCACCATGAACAACTCGGGCCATCTGTTCTATGTCATTTAGCATCAAAAAGGTTGCAGGACCTGCTACTCCGTCAGAGGAAAGGTTCGTTTTGTACTGAAAATCTGCCACCGCTCGTTCTGTAATGGCACCGTAATACCCGGTCACCGGTCCGTAGAAAAAGCCCATTTTTTTTAGTTTTTCTTGCAGAGCCGAAACCTCGTATCCTTGATTGCCATTTGTTAAAAGGCCGTGCGCTTGGACGTTTTCGGGAACAAATAGAAAACTCGCTGCAATAAAAAAGAGTAAGCATTTGCTTAGTAAATAATTTCTCATCACTAACTCCTCTCACATCATGATTTCTACATATTATCAATAAAGGATGATTTAGACATGAAGCACATGCTCTATTTTCCAATTGTCGCAATTCACCCCAAAAGTATGAAGTTATGACAATTTACGCTACAAAACTACCAACTATTTGAAAAGAGCGTTTCAATTAACAAAGATTGGGTAAATAACAAGTTTATTCGGACAAACATAGTGCCAGCTGTTTATGAGGCAGGGGGAATGGTTACATAATAGAAGTATGTACTTTTGTCACGGATAGAGAGGACGTCTTTTATGCTAACGAAAACAATGCTTAGTTTCATTTTTGTAATAGGATTTGCACTTGTACACTTAAGTTCGAAGTACATAAGTTTTATGGGCAAATCGCCGCGCAGCAAGTTTCTATCGTTCGCAGGAGGTGTTGCCGTTTCATATGTGTTTCTGCATTTGCTTCCCGATCTGAACCACTACCAGGAAAAAGTTGAACCATCGCTTGATAGAGGAATCGGTAAATATATTGAAGATCATATTTATATGATTGCGATGCTCGGACTAGCTCTTTTTTATGGACTTGAACGAATGGTGAAGAAATCTAAAAAGAAGCATAACAGCAGCTCCAACACGGATGATGCTCCAGCTTCACTAGGGGTTTTCTGGATTCATACTGCGTCATTCTTTGTGTATAATGCAGTGATTGGTTATTTGCTCATAAGGGAAGAGTATGAAACAAAATGGGGAATGTTCTTCTTCTTTACAGCGCTGAGCATCCACTTTGTTGCAAACGACTGGGGTCTCAGAAAAGACCACAAACATACATACGACAAATACGGCAGAGTTCTTCTTACCATCGCGATTCTGTTAGGCTGGGGAATCGGTGTACTAACGGCAGTTCATGAGCTGATTCTATCAGTGCTTGTTGCTCTTCTTGCGGGAGGAATCATACTTAACGTTTTAAAAGAAGAGCTGCCTGAAGATCAGGAAAGCAGTTTTCTCGCGTTTTGCACGGGTTTAGCATGTTATTCCGTTTTGATGATGCTGGTCTAAAAATCTAGCTGTTCAATTTCTTAAATAAGACGTTGATTTTGGTAAGTTCAAACTTCTCTTTTTCTGTAAGAGGAGAAAGGGAAGAAATAAGAATCTCATCTTTTTTAGCAACCAACCGATGGGTTTCATGTAGACCTTTTTCGGTTAAAGATACGTAAACTTTTCTTCGATCTCGTTCTGTATAAGCACGACCAACTAATTCCGTTTTAACAAGCCGTTCAATTATTGTAGAGGTTGAGGCAGGACTAATATTTAACTTGTCGGCTAATTTTGTAATCGTTAACTTCTCGTTGTCTAACAAATATAATAAAACTTCTATTTGCTGACAATTAAGCTTTTCATTATCTAAAAATGTTTGTTTTACATTCTTTATATAAGTTAACAGTGGTATGATATCAAACTTTTCATTATTACTCATCTTCGTCTTGTCTCCTGCGTATGTTGTTGCTTTTTAATAAATGTATAGGGAAAATATATCACTATGTATAATTTTTGTAAAAGGTTTATCAAGTAAACGATAAAAAAGAGTGCTCTCTAACAAAGAGCACTCTTTTAGTTTTAAGTTTTTTCTATTGTTTGTTCACGATGTTTGATAAGAAGGAAAGAGACGCCGATTCCGATAACCGTGAGCACGAGCATCACTCCGTAAATGGCATGTACTCCTGACGCGACGATTTCTTGAAGCTGCGCCAATTGGCCGGTCGGCAGTTCACCGCCATGCTCAAAAGAAGCATTCAGATCAAGGTCTTGTCCAGCTTTTTCAGCTCTTGAAAGAGTGATCAAGTTAAAGATGGTTCCAAAAACCGCTGATCCGAGCGTCTGACTGAATGTGTTCGTGAACGTGTTCGAAGCTACAGCCACTCCTCGTTTATTGGACGGAACAGAAGCTTGAATGATTAACATGTAGATTGGAGTGATGAGCCCCATTCCAAGTCCTAAAACGCCTGAAGCCACATAGATCAAGAACGTTGGTGAATGTGCATCTAGTAAGTAGAAAATGAGTGAAGCGGCACTTACTACACTAATTCCAAGTGTAATAATCCAATTATCTCTCAAGCGACCGACAAGATTTCCAGCAACGAGTGAACCTAGCGTCCACATAACAGGTAGTGGCATAAGCACGAACCCTGCTTGTGTTGCTGTTTTACCCATCACCCCTTGACTCCAGATCGGCAAGTAAATGGTGATACATATAACAACTGCGCCAGAAATGAGCGTTAATGAATTCACGATCAAAACACTTTTATTTGAAAAAAGGTTAAGCGGAATGAGCGGCTCGGGTGATTTTTTCTCGATAAAGACAAACCCAACATAAAAGAGGGCCGCAATAACGAAAAGCCCGATAATCATGGGGTTACCCCATTCTTGTGTCTGACTGCCTGTTAACAGCGCGTACAAAAAGGCAATCGTCGCAAGCGAAAAGGTGACAGCTCCCCAATAATCAATGTACGGTTTTCCTTTTGAAAGTTTCTCTTTATAATTCGCAGCCAGCATGAAGAAGGCCACAAGTCCAAACGGAATATTTAAGAAAAAGATATAACGCCACGACAACGTATCAACGAGGAACCCACCTGCTAACGGTCCGAGCACACCTGCAACGCCCCAAACGGCAGAAATCCAGCCTTGTGCTTTTGCTCGCTCTTTCGCTTCAGAATATAGATCCCCGATAATGGTCATCGTAATCGGCATAACAGCACCAGCTCCGAGACCTTGAATCGCACGATAGAAGATAAGCTGCTCCATCGACATCGCAATTCCGCAAAGCGCGGATCCCACTAAAAATAAAATAATGCCGGCAAGAATTACTTTTTTCCGGCCAAACAAGTCAGCGAGCTTTCCGTAGATTGGAGTGGAAACGGCAGTGGCTAACATATAGACCGCATACACCCAGCTCACGAGCTCGATGCCAGACAAATCACTCGTAATTCGTGGAACGGCCGTACTCACAATCGTTCCTTCCATCGCAGCCAGAACGGTCACGAGCAATAAAGCGGTCATGATTTGTTTTCTCATAAAAGTCCTCCTCAGCAACAGACGCACATCATATAGTTCATAAAGTTAAATAATGAATGCAACCAAGAAAATAGTTTATCACGTAGATGGAGGATTAGCTATTTTTACGGACGTCTGTGACGTTATAGTGAATGGACAGATTACGGAGGAGATTGGACAGATTTTTAGATGAATTGGGCAGATTATCAACTGAATCGGACAGATTACTCCTGCTTCCAACTTCGAATGCTGGATTTTTTTTCGCTATGTAGCAGTCAGACTGAAGGAAACTAGAATAAGAAGGGTGAACATGTTTAGTTATGTGTTTCATAAATATTCATTGAAAAGAGGTATTATTGTGAAAAAGCTAATAATCGGCAGTGTCTTCTTCATTTCCAGTATCGTATTGTTTGGCATGACACTCATATCAGCATCTATCTATTCACTTTACATAACAGCACCAGACATCGATGGTTATATCGGAGGATATGATAGAAGTCTTGGTGTGTATGGAACGGCACTGAAAGAAGTGGGGATCATGCCACTGTGCATGAGTGTGGTCTTGTTGATTGCCGGCATCTATCTTTTAGTTAAAGGGTGGCCAGCAAGGTCCGAATAGTGGTGAATGGGAAACACTCTATAAGCCTGCTGATCGTTCAAGTCAAATTGTTTTTCTACAACTGTTTTCCTGTATAAAGTTAAAAAGCTAAATTATTCCAAAATATAGATTGAATTTCCTTTAGGGATAAATTAGAATAAATCGAATGCTTTTCTGTTCATTAAATTTGAATATAAAAGGTGAAGAGATGAACGAATTAAAAGTCAGAAGTATGCTGAAGCAGATTAAAAGTGATGACCCTGATAAGCGGTTTGAAGGGCTCGATCTTTTGTACGAGTTTAAAGAAGAAGAAAACGAAAAGATCCGTTTGGAGCTTTTATTAGAAATGATAGAAGCAGCGGCGCGCAATTTTCCAAAATCGGTTGATAAGTGGGATAATCCATCGTTCTATTTAATCGATTTTGTTTGTGATTACCCAATGCCTGAAGTAATCGACCACTTAATTAAACATTTTGATTCCTTCTCACCAGCTGCACAAATAAGAGCCGTTGAACTCTTTTTATTAACAGAGGATGAAGAGATCTTTTTTGAAATAGAAGAAAAGCTTGCGAGATTGATAAACGAAGAGGAAGTTCATCTGCCTGTCGAGCAACTTGTGAACTTTCCTGTATTCGTTCGAAACATCTTGAACAAAACGATCAATCGCATCCACACGCCACATTACAAGTTTATGATGTATGACATGATTCATTCCGTTACCGAATCCGGAGTGGAGTGGGAATACAAAAAGGAGATTGTTCTGCCGATTCTCCTAACAGACTATGAAACAACGAGAAGGGAATACCTTTCTTACGATAAAGAATACTCTGCCAAGTTCGTTTACACCGCTTGGAAAGAAGAGTACATTTCTATTCGTTTTCACATGGGGCTTCTTCTGCAGTTGATGAACTATTACTATACGCTTGAATGCGAAGAGTATTTAAGCGAAGCGGTACGTTTCAAAGATCCACTCATTGCTGAAAAAGCTGTGATTGTGAGTTTAATTAAGCACGTGAAAGTAGAAGAAGACGTTCTCGGTACGTTGGCGGAGAACTTAGAGAGTGCGGAAGATTTCTATTGGGATTTGAAGGGTTCCAACAAAGAGAATCTTTACCCAATCAAAGATAAAAAACAGCCGATCATCGCCAAGTCGAAATTGTTTACTCATCTCGTTTACATGCAGGATGAGGAAGATGAGAGATTGTTAGGCAAGTTCCCTGAACACATCAATGTTCTGGATTCAATAGATACTGAGAACCAATACGGCCAGCCGGTACGGTATTATTTATTGAGTTTCAAAGAATCAGGTACAGAGTATGTAGGCTGGGCAGGCGGCTTCTCCTTAGAAGAAGGAGATGACACGGCTCATGTTTGGGAAGGAACGTATACTGACTTTGTGGAGCTTGATGCCAAGTCGATCGAACAACACAAAGACGAATTTTTTGCGAAGCGTGAAGACACGAAGAAACAGCTTCATGATGAAATCCATTTTGAAAGCTCGCCAAAGCTATCAAAAGGAATGTGGTTCTTTTATGCGATCCTGTTGTCGGACTGGACAACGACTTTTATGGATGGCATTGACGATGGAATCTACTTTTCAATTGGATTTACGGTGATCGGTCTGATTTTAACCGTTCTTGAGTTTTGGAAGATTAAAAGAAGCAAGGTGCTGATTGTCGGACACGATCTTGTTGTGCAAAAAGGCAGCAAAACAAACGTGATTCAGATTCAGGATATTAAAAAAGTGAAGTACAACAAAAAAAGAATCTTTGTCTTCAATAAGAAAAATGAGGAACAGCTCGTCATCCCAATGAAATGGGTGAATTACGATCATTTTGCTTATGTGTTGATGGAACAAACGGAGCATCTGCGTGATCGTCCTTTTATTGAGGAGTAGGTTTATGAAAGTGTTGATTTCCGTTCAAGGAGTCTCGCATCTTACACTCCAATCAACTTTCATTGAAGAAATGAGGTTCGAAAGCAATACTCATAGATAAGGACTAAAAAAACCAACCGGCTACCCTTATTCCGGTTGGTTTTTCTTCATTTAATCCGTAATTCCATATGGGTCGTAAATCATCACAAAAGTAGAGAAGGGAATGTGATCGAACCTTACTTCTTCGACCACCGAAAACCCTAGATGCTTATAGATCCTTACATTTTTCATTGTTTCTGTTTGAAGCAAACAAAAGGTCTTTCTTTTCTTTGTTTCTTCTATAGCCGCCTTCATCATTTTTGTCATATGTCCCTGATGCCGGTGAGCGGGATCCACACAAACAGAGTCGACCAAAAGGAAGTTGTCGAATCGCATTTTATACTTTGCAAGAGTGCTGTTGGCGGGCTGCAAGCGGCTCGCTTTTCGCAAAAATTCAATCAGCGACAGATGGATCAAAAATTGAGGAATTCGAATCGCGCACGTAAACGCCGCATTTAGGAGCTTTCCAATCTTCGTTTTCTCCCCATGCTTTGATACACAAAAAAGACCCTCCACATGATCTGAAGTCACAAACAATCGGCCATTGGACTGAAGGACTTGGATGACGATCGGAAAGGTCATACTCAAGATTTTTCTTCTCTTTTTCGGCTCAGAAAAGAAATAGACGAACATGGGATTATCAATAAAGGATTCGGTTAGAATCTCACTTGCTCGTTTTAGGTGTCTTTTTTGTAGCGGCAATAAGTAATCATACATGAAGTGATCTCCCTCCGATGCTGTAACCCAACTATATGCACAGAAAAGTTGTATATATTCTAAACTTATTAAAATGGAACTGGATATTTGTATTGCTGGGAAACAAGAAGGTATGTTAAATTATTTGAATATTATAAAATCTGGAGGCTTATACTTTGACTCATTATGACGGCAAAACATTCGTCGCGGTGCAAAACTCTGCAAATGGAGAGGTGTCTTCTCAAACGGTCTTTTACTACAAACAAGAAGGAAATATCTTAACAGCTGCATATGGCGGCGGGGAAATTGTAAAAGGGACACTGATCGGGTTGGTAAACGACGATGGCAGCTTGCAGTTTAGGTACAATCACGTCAACAAAGCGAATGAAATTAAGGGAGGAGAATGTCATTCAACACCTGAATTGCTGTCTGACGGAAGAATCCGTTTGCATGAAAAGTGGAGATGGGCTGAAGGAAGTGAAGGAGAATCGGTGATAGAGGAAGTGAGATAACTCAGATGAAAAGATTTCGCTTTTGGAGTACAAAACAGAAAAAAGCAATACATATAACAAGCTAATTTACATATGAATTAGCTTGCTTATTTTTGTTGCTATATCAATGTTTAATGGGTTTTTATGTTCGGATTAGCACCAAATTCACATAGCTTCTAGCAGGATGTCACGCTGCGATTTGGTATGGAATTCACTTAAAAGACTTACCAGTGTTGGTGGAAAAGGATTAGACGACGGCTAAATCAAATATATAATTAGATTAAAAGTATGCTGTGACGTAGTATGTTGGTAAAAAAGGATAATTACATATTAATAACCAATTGTTGATGAGCAAAGTAAAGAAGAATAGTGATAAAAATGAAATCAGACCGAGTAGACATTCAATAGGGACAAATTATTATTGTAGGGTGATAAGTCGATGATAGGAATAAGTATAGCAACGAAGTGGGAATATGAAGCGGCGTTGGGATATTTTGGCATAAAAGATAATGAACGTTTCGGTTATCCTTATGGCGAGTATTTCAAAAGAACAATGAATGATTCAGAACTTGTTTTTTATAGTACTGGTGTAAGAAAAGTAAATGGTGTGGGTGGTAATCAGTATATGATTTCTAAATTTAATTTAACTAAAGTAATCGTTGCTGGAACATGTGCAGGAATAGATGATAAGTTCAGTAATTTGGATATTTTTGTACCCGATAAAGCCGTTCAATATGATTGCACAGTAAAAGAAATCGAGCCTCTTATTAAACAATCCTTCATAGTTGATATTGATTTATCAAAGTATGGAAATGATTTTTATGCCGGAACAATCGGCACATCGGATAAAGCAGTAGTTATGTGGAATGACTATTTAGAACTTAAAGAAAACGAGATAACAATAGCCGATACAGAAGCGGGTGCAATTGCTTATATCTGTAAGAAGAATGATGTTGAATGTATAATTATTAAAGGAATATCTGATTTTCCAACAGATGAAAGAAACTCTGATAAATTCGAATCAAACATTGAACAAATTAATGTTTATTTAGAAAACACTCCCAAAGTTATGAACAAAATATTTGGCGGATATTTAAAAAGATTTATTTAAAATTATGTTATTGAAGTAAAAGGGTACGATTACGGAATGAAGCTCTGCCCAATTGCAATCAATAAAAGCACCGCAAATTTGAACTGCAGTGCTTTTTCGTTTGCTAATTTATATGCGATTATAACTTTTTGTACTCCAAAGAGAACCCGTTAGACTATGATGCTATTTCTCTTTCCATTAAATACTTTAGTTCACGAACGCTCACTATCTTTTTCATAGGCAATTACGATAAGATTTTTGTTCGACTGACCGCTTAACTTCTCTTCAAACGATTGCAGCTCGCTTACCAAATCCTCTGATAGATGGGCAGCAGCATATTCTTTATTTTGATCCATGCTTATCAACTCTCCTTTTTACCACTATTCTTGCCAGGAGTGTTATGAAATAATCGAAAAGCAAGGGTCGAATGATAAAAAAGAAGGAGAAACCATTTATATGAAAAGAGTAGATGTTACATATGTACTTCTCTTTGATGAGACAGGTGAAAAGGTCTTACTGGTAAAGAATAAAGGAAAAGGTGCTTCATACTACACACTTCCTGGAGGTGCAGTTGAACCTGGAGAAACCCTTGAGGAAGGCGCTAAACGTGAGGTAAGAGAAGAAACAGGTTTAGAAGTAGAACTTCAAGGAATCTTTTCTGTGAATGAAGCTTTTTTTGAAGATAGAGGACATCACGCTATTTTCTTTGTATTTAAAGGGAATATCATTGGTGGAGAAATTGGAATCTCTTTTCCAGAGGAAATTGAAGAAATCACTTGGATGGATGCTGAAACAGCAGAACAATATGTTCATTTACGAAGTGATGTGAAAGGATTAATAAAAAAACGCAAATTCAGTACCATATATCCTTCGATAAATCTCAAGAAATAAGAGGTGACACATGGACAAACCGATGCAATCCCATTTCGAAAATCTAAACTCACCCGACAGAAACGTTCAATACGAAGCGTACAACCAAATCATTGCGGCTACTGAAAAACCGGTCGATTGGGCTTACGAAGTCTGGGATCAGTTGAAAGATGATCTTGATGATCCTGACAATCACAAGAGATCAAGGGCGGCACAATTTCTCGCGCATTTAGCAATTAGCGATCCTGAGAAAAAAATACTGAACGATTTTCCTGCCATTTGGAATGTAACCTATGATAAAAAGTTTGTGACTGCTCGCCATAGCTTGCAATCAATATGGAGAATCGCCCTTGCTGGCAATGAACAAAAAGAGATGGTAGTTAATCATCTGGTTGATCGCTTTCATGCTTGTGAAGAAGAAAAGAACTTCACGTTGATTCGAAACGATATCCTTCAAGCCTTACGAAACTTGTTTAACGAAATAAAAGAAGATGATATAAAACAAACAGCTTTGAATTTAATCGAAACCGTAACAGACGCTAATTACAAAAAGAAGTATTTAGCGATTTGGAAATAAATGAAGAATGCAATAAACTATGAAAAAAGTCCCGAATTCACTTATGATCATTTGAACCTATCAACCTATTTCACAACCTTACCAATTTCTTTACACTTTATCTTATTATCGATTTAAAGTATAAAAAGGAGTGGACAGGTTGAAAGGGAGCAAAATTTTGTATGGGGTTTTATCGTTAGTATTGATTGGTTTTCTTGCGTTTTCTCTAAACGATTCAAGTCATCCAGAAACGATTCAAGCGAAAGAAACGAACGCACTAAAGGGTCAATACCATCTTGATGAGGTTATTAAAATCTATGTGCCATCGACATACGATGTAGATCAACCGATCGATAACACGCCTTACGTGAATCAGTCACTTGAGACGTTCTCTAACATGTTTGGTGGGGCAACGGCGGTCGAAGGAACAGGAGCATGGGTGTCGGAGGACGATCAGCTTGTAAAAGAAAAAGTTACGATCGTTTATAGCTTTGCTGAGAATCTAGATAAGAAAAGCATCAATGCTGTGGTCGCGTATGCAAAATCTTTGAAAGAAGACATGAAACAATCAGCGATATCTTTGGAAGTAGACGGAAAGATGTATTTTATCGAATAGAAAAACGCTGCAAGGGTCTGACCCCTCTGCAGCGTTTTATTTTTTCATGCCCAGTTGTTGATAATAATATTTGCCAACATGATTGACCTGAGCATTGAAATCATTTCTTCCGTTTTCTTTAAAAGAAGGACCACAGCTCGAAGACGTCACCTGAATGACGGAGTACTTAATATCTTCACCATTTTTACCATTAAAGGCACCGTTCGAGCCAAGACTGATACATTGGTCATTGATCTCTTTACGGTTGCCGTTCTTATCCACGTAATAATACTTATCATTCACAACCCCGTAGATCATATCTTTTGTGGACGTTAAATAAACACCGTACTGACTAATCTCCGTATTTTCTAACTCTTTCAACGTCTTTTCCTTTACGGGAATCACTGTATAGCCATCTTCCTTTTTTAACGCAGGCTCGTCGGGCATATTGTAAAACGTAAAGATGGATCCTTCAAAGCCCTCAGGAATCAGGAAAATGTTTTTTGTTGTTTCTTGTTTGTTGAACCCGCAGCCTGCTAAAAACAGTATGGACACAACGAAAATCATATATTTTTTCAAGGCTTTCACTCTTTCAATGAATTTCTTTTATTGTATCATTCTATCCAAAAATACAATAACAAGTAGCCCCAGTACACAGAATTGTTAAGGGTTATACAAAAAATACCAAAAATCAATTCGTATTGTATAATAGAGATACAGAAAATTACAATCGGGAGGCGAAGTCATGACCACATTACTATCGAGTAAAGTACAATATACAGAAACTGAGTTATTTAAGATTTTAAATGATATGAAAAGTGGACAAAAAAAGTGGGGCGAAGAAAATAAAAAGGCGATTGTGGATGCGATGATCACTCACATTGGTTCCCCAACCAGCGATTTAAGAGAGCTGGTGTACCGTTCTTTTTGCGAGTCAATCATAGAAAATCAACTAGATCCTGCGTTATTAAAAGAACTTATGGATTATAGCCTAAATAACCTTTTACATAAAGGGATCGGCGATAATGGGACGGATTCAGTCTTCACAAGAGCGTTTACGACCCTATTAATTGATGTCATCATCTACAAAGACAATGAAGCAGATTTTCTGCCTCAAGAAACTGTAACGAAAGCGAAAGATGCGGTTATTCAATATATTCACTTGGAAGAAGATTTACGTGGATACGTTCCTGTAAAAGGCTGGGCTCATAGTGTAGCGCATGTTGCGGACACGAGTGGTGAGCTGCTGAAAAGTGAAAAGGTGTCTCAGAAGGATTATTTTAAAATCATAGAGCCACTTTTGAAAAAGTATTGCAATGCGCAAACGGTGTTTGTGCATGGAGAAGATGATCGCGTGGTAATGCCGGTTCTAGCGATGTTGAACAAAGGAGTCGGTGGAGAAGAATTAGAGGCATTCGTTGCAGAGATTCCAGCCAATCTAAAAGCACAAAAAGAAGAGTTACCACCTGAAGTGTATTGGTATGTGATGGCTAACTGCAAATCGTTGTTAAAGAGTCTTTATTTAGGTGTTAGTGGGGATGAGAAGTATGTTTCTTTAGCTGAAGCTATAAGAAACAGTTTGTCAGAGATGTAAAAACAAGAGGCTGACTCAAATTATGAGTATAAGCCTCTTTTTATGTACACTCTTAAAGGACAGTTTAAAGATATGTCTACACTGGAAATACGATTGAAATTATTTACGAGGTAATTCCATTTTTATACGAGGTAAAGTTTAATAATTCCGTAGATAACACCTATAATTACGCACATAGGAAATTTTATCCGATTTTCGACAAACTCGCCGCTGATCAACTCACACCAAATCCCAATGCTCCGTTCCCCATACATGCATCTGTTTCAAAATCGGCATTAACGTTGCACCTAACTCAGTCATCGAGTACTCCACTTTTGGCGGCACGGTGTTATAAGCTTTTCGAGAGATAAAACCATCTTCTTCAAGCTCTTTCAGCTGCTTTGTAAGTACTTTATGGGTGACACCAAGCAACAAACTCCGCAATTCGTTATAGCGCAGCGTACCGTCTTCACCTAAATGCCAAAGAATTACAGTCTTCCATTTACCGCCGATCTTCTGCAGGGTATATTCAATGGAACATTTTAATTTGCCATCTTTATTTAAAGGAGCATCCAAATACAATCCGTCCTTTCTTACCTCCAGGATAGTATGTCACTTAAAAGTGCGTTCTTACATACGAGAGGTGTGTCTGGGTATAATGATTCCTGTAATCAACAAAAACAAGGAGGAATACAAATATGCCAATCTATCCTAGAACATTCTCTCATATCGGGCTGTCTGTGCCAAACTTAGAGGACGCCATCAAATTTTACAAAGAGGTCTTTGGCTGGTACGTCATCATGGAGCCTTCTGATGTAGAAAATGATGATACGCCGATCGGACAAATGTGCCGTGATGTATTCGGGAACGACTGGGAAACATTCCGAATTGCTCACTTAGCAACAGGTGACAAGATTGGAATCGAGTTGTTTGAGTTCCCGCACAATGAGAAGCCAGAAAACAACTTCGAATACTGGAAAACGGGATTATTCCACTTTTGTATCCAAGATCCTGATATTGAAGGGATCGTCGAAAAAATTAAAGAGTATGGCGGAAAGCAGCGCATGCCGATCCGCGAATACTATCCGAACGATAAACCTTACAAGATGGTGTATGTAGAAGATCCGTTCGGCAACATCTTTGAGATTTACACACATAGCTATGAGCTTACTTACTCACAAGGAGCTTATTAAATAAGGAGAAACGGCTGACATTAAGTTCAGCCGTTTTTTTCATTGCACAGACTTTCAACAAAAAGAAAAGACTTAAATTTAACGCAGCACTTCTATAAGCTATTAAATAAGACGATTGGAACGGAGGGAATAGCTGATGAAGAATTTTAAAGTAGAACTGCCAAAGATTCATCCAGGATTCAAAGAGGCAAAGTTTCGCGATATCTATCAAGACGAAGATCCATACCTTTTGGAAAGCGCCTTGAATGGTGACTTTATTGAAAATGAGGACGTTGAAAAATTAGTCCTGTCAAAAGTTACGTTTAACAATGTGACAATGATGGATTCTAGCTTTTACAGAGTGGACATGACGGACGTCGTTTTCGAAAACTGTGATCTTTCCAATACGAGCTTTAAAGAAGGCATTTTGTTCAGAGTTTTATTTAAAGATTGTAAGTTGATGGGGATGGATTTAGAAGAAGCCAACCTAAGGAATGTGACCTTTGAAAACTGCAAGTTGGACATGAGTGGTTTTGTGGATGCAGATCTAAAGCCCGTTATATTTGAAAACTCGTCGCTCAAAAGTGCGAACTTTTATGGGACGAAATTAAGTAAAGTGAAGTTTAACCAGTGTAATCTAGACGATGCTGATTTTACAGAAACAGAGTTGACCGGTATTGATATTAGCACGTGTAAGTTTGAGAACATCAACGTAGACATCAAAAGTTTGAAAGGCTGCATCGTATCCCGTGAGCAAGCCATAGGATTTTCAACACTTCTAGGTCTAAAAGTAAGAGAAGAATAATGACATAGTAGGAATAAAAACACTTTATTTCACATGGGAAATAAAGTGTTTTTTTTATCTCTACCTAAAATGGATAAATATGTTAAAATTATTAAAAAGCGAACATACGAGGAGTGATGGAATGAAGGAGAACTTACTGGCTGGCTGGATTGCTGCATGGTTTGCCCTAGTAGGTCAGTTAGTGTTTTTTACCATAGTCGCAACTTATACGGGTGAATGGCGCTATGTGATGTGGAGTTTCATAGTGAGTATGGCAGCAGGAGTACCGAGTATGATCCACGTATGGCAGGCTCAAAAAAAGGCAAATTTAAAAAAGCTAACATAAAGATTCGGTAATGCTTAGGGATTTTTCTCTAGGCATTTTTTGTTTGTTCATCACCAGCATCTTTTAAACAAAATTAACCCAAATGCTTTTGTGTACTTTTTACTATAATTTGTTCCTTCCAACCCATTTTTGCGCGTAATCTAAAATCGAATCGTGCTAAAGACCTATAAAATTAACCCGATAGCTACTCCTCTCTAATACTACTAAGATAAAAATATATTAATATTTAGAATAATCAAACGAGATGAGAAAGAGGTTAGAATTATGGTAGTCACCAAGCTTGCAAAAAAGTCAGTCGTCCTTGCCCTGTCAACAGGATTACTTTTATCACCTCTCAGTTCCAATTCTTCTAAGACCGTTAATGCAACGTCCTGGAAAGCAGAAGACATTTTATCATCGTTAACTGCAGAACAAAGACAAGCCCTAAAGCAATTAGAACTGAATAACCAGAGGGGACTTCAAGGGTTTCAAAACAGCGAACTGAATTCGGAAGAGGAAATCTCCGTTATCGTAGAATTTCATTCAAAACCTAGTCATGTTGCTGTTTTAGAAGCAAAAATGAAAGGGAAGTCACTCAAAAAAGAAACTGCTCAAGCACAAGTGGATCAAGAGCATAAAAATTTTAAAGAAGATGTAGAGAAGCATTTAACGATTAAAGGGAAAAAGAACGCACCGAGAATTACTAGAACGTATAAATCAGCATATAACGGCGCAGCGATTACACTGCCTGCAAACCAAGTAGAAGACTTACTCAAATCAAATTCAGTAAAAGCCGTTTATAAAAACATTACATATACGGTGGACCCCGTTCAAAAACAAGAACTTCCAAGCGATGTGGAGAGGGAAATCACAACGTCTGTTGAAAGTCTTCCATACCTAAAAGTGGACAAGCTTCATGAAGAAGGGATCACGGGGGAAGGCATTAAAGTTGGGGTTCTCGATACAGGAGTAGATTACAATCACCCTGATTTAAAAGATGCGTACAAAGGCGGATATGACTTCGTAGATAACGACGCTGATCCGATGGAAGCAACGTACAAAGATTGGGAAACTTCTAAGAAACCGGAGTATAACGGCAGCAATTCTTACTATACGTCACACGGTACACATGTATCTGGAACGATTGTCGGACAGAACGAGAATGATAGTGAAGTTTCAGTAGAAGGTGTGGCACCAGATGCTGATCTATACGCCTACCGTGTTCTTGGTCCCTACGGAAGCGGAGCGTCTGAAGGTGTTATTGCTGGAATCGATAAGGCTGTTCAAGATGGGATGGATGTAATCAATCTCTCTCTTGGAGCAGCTGTGAATGATCCGTATTATCCGACAAGTACAGCACTCAATTATGCCGTATTAAACGGTGTAACAGCTGTCGTTTCTGCAGGAAACAGCGGGCCGAACGGGTATACACTCGGATCACCTGGTACGGCAGCTCTAGCTTTAACCGTTGGTGCAAGTGACGTACCTGTCTCACAAACTACTTTTACAGGTAAAGTAGGCAACTGGTCTACAGATCTAGTTAGCATGGCACGCAGCTTCTCCAGTACCTTTGGTAGTTTAGAAGGAACAACACTTGAGCTTGTAGATGTTGGACTTGGAAATAAGGCGGACTACATGAATAAAAATGTAGAAGGCAAGATTGCATTCGTAAAACGTGGAGACTTTGCACTTAACGATAAAGTGAAGTTTGCAAAAGAGAACGGAGCAAAAGCCGTTATTCTATACAACAACGTGGATGGTCATGTTGGCTATAACTTAGGTGAATCTACGGATTATGTACCAACGTTCTCCATGACGAAGAAAGCAGGAGAAGAACTAAAATCAGCGATAGCGAACGGAAATCAAACCTTGACGTTTAGCAATTTAAAAGAAAGTTTTACAGAAGGGGATAAGCTCGCAGATTTCAGTTCAAGAGGCCCCGTTAACGGCAACTTTGAAATGAAGCCAGAAATCGTAGCACCGGGAGTGAGTGTGCTATCCACATTCCCATCCTACATGGTGAACCATCAAACACCAGAAAACTATAAATATGCGTATGCCCGCTTAAATGGAACATCTATGGCATCTCCATTTGCGGCTGGCGTTGCGGCATTATTGCTAGGAGAAAACCCAGATCTTGAGCCAACCGAAATCAAAACAATTCTCATGAACTCTGCGGATGAGATGAATGAAGACTACAGTGTATTTGAAGTAGGTGCTGGACGAATTGATCCTTACCAAGCGCTTCACAGCGAAACCAAGATTACAGTGCAGGATGAAACGTTGATTCCGAATGGAGAAAACTTAGTAACAATTAAGAACCAGACCGGTGGACTTAGCTTTGATAAACAAGTCGTAGCTGAGAACGCTTCTGTAAAAGTAAAGAAAACGATCAAGTTTACAAACCAAAGCGACAAGAAAAAGACCTTTGATGTACAAGTCGTTGATAACGTACAACCAGGAACAAATAGCTTAAAAGAAAACGGCGTAGAAGTAGAAGTAGACAGCACGATTAAAGTAACACAAAATGCGGTTAAGAACGTGAACGTATCCTTAACTCTTCCAGGTACAGCTAAAAAAGGACTGTATGAAGGATACCTATTAATCACGAACAGCGAAGATCAAACGGAGAACTACAGAGTACCATTCAGCTTTAAGAAATCACTGCCTGGGTTTGATAAGCTTGAGTTACTGTCTCGCGCCATTACACCAAGTCATTACAACCATGCATTTGACGGATATCGAACTACTCAATTGATGTCACAGTTCAATCTAGGTTCACCTATTGAAACACTGGATATCGTCTTACAAGATGGTAAGACAAACGAGGATCTTGGACTAGTGGGTACGGTTAACATGACCGCAGCACTAACAGATCGCGATTACTTCCTGCAAACGTTCAACGGAAACTTTTACAGATTTACAGGGAATAAAAAGAATCCAGTTGCAACAGAAGTGAGTGTCGCAGAGCCAGGGCACTACAAATTAAAGTTCGTTTCAACACTGCCATCAGGAAAACAACAAATCAAGAGCGAGCATGTTTTCATTGATATTGAAACGCCAAAAGTGAAAAGTTCACTAGATGGGGACTCACCATTCCTTGAATACAAACCAGGGCAAGCTACTTATCCGTTTGAAGTGGAAATAACAGATGACAATGTGGCAACTATGCAGCAAGCCGGTCTTAATGTGGATCAATCTTCTAACTTTGCTGTCTATACGTACGGATTTCCGTTGCCAAACGGTCCAATCCGACTGGACAAGAACGGAAAGTGGATCGATGAAGTAGCGATGAATGAAAATGCTAAGTCTCTTTCCTTTAACGTAATCGGATATGATGCAGCAGGGAACCAGGCAAACTGGAAGGAATACTTATTCGTAAAAGAAGGAACGCCTGTAACCTACGCTAAACATAACGTCGAATTAGCACGTTCTGGAGACATCCTGAATGCTTCACTTGTTATGGATAACTTAGAAGGTGTAAAAGAAATTACGTGGAACTTTGCCAACCCTGGCATTCAGCATGTTTACTTGCAAGAGGCAAAATTAACAAACGCTTTTAGAGATAAAGCAACAATTGAAGTAAATGGTGATAAGGTTAAAGTGAAGTTCAATGAAAATCTAAAATTTGATCGTTCCGAAGTAGTAGATGTAAAAGTGAAAGTACAAGACGAGCTTTTCTACCCGATTGGCTTCATTAATCCGACAGCGATTTTCGTAGATGAAAACGGTCAAACGATAAATTTACTAAACGCAGGAAAACGCTATTTGTTGAAGCCAACATTCAACCGTGTACAAGCGAACCTTGGACCAGAGGGGTATGTCGTGGAAGGCGGAAACTTTATTGGAAACCGTGACTGGACAAAGGTAGGGGCAAAGATCAGTGTATCAAATGGTGACTACCGACTAGACGCTTCAAATATGTTTAGCGGCAATGCACGGTTGAATATTGAACCACTGCCACTTAGCAACGAAAAGTATACATTTGAAGTCAATGTGCCAGGACACTTTATTACAAAACAAAATAATAAGTTTGGATTTGAATACAAAGGGGTCCTTTATGGGAAGTCAGAAACAACTAACATTCCTCTTGTAGCGGGTGACGTCAACCAAGACAACGTGATTGATGTGAAAGACGCGATTGCAATTCAAGACGCATGGGGCTCAAATAACCGCGCAGCAGACATTAACTTTGACGGCACGGTAAATGCAAAAGACATCGGTTTTGTTCAAAAAAATTACCTAAAGCAAAACACATCCGTTAACAATGCACCAACACCAGTTACAACGGTCGATGGCAAAACATTAGAAACTATTTTAAAAGAATTAGGACTGTAAAAAACGAGAGCTCACGATCCTTTAGGTTCGTGAGTTGTTTTTTGTGATAAACTCCAAAACAAAAAGGGTTGAGTCTTTTGTTAGCGAATAATACAATTCAACAAATACGAGGAGCTGGTTACCTGTGTGTGGGATTTGAGTCAATACAAGCAAAATTTGAAGCGAGAGATCGCGATCTTCCGAAGAAACGGAACATCTTGATGAGAGCCATTGAACTAGATTTGTTCAACGATGAAAATGTGTTAGCCGTTTTTTACGGTGGTTCAATCGGTAACCAAAACACCGATCTCTATTCCGATATTGATCTGAGAATCGTTGTAAAAGATGAAGTGTTCGAGGAGTATCGATCACGCAAAAAAGAAAGAGCAAAGAAGTGGGGTACCGTCCTTTTCTATGAAGATTTCCCTTGGACAACGTATAGCGTTGCTCATTATGATAGCTTTATAAAAGTAGATACGTTTTATTATAAAAAGAGAGATCTTCAGCCATCCGTTTGGCTGCAACATATAAAAATCGTTCACGATCCGGAAACACTAGCAGAGCTGGTGAGGCAGAAATCTCTTCAGCTATCCTATTCACCAACAGCGGAAGAAGTTGAACTGTGGCGAACGAAATTCTTTGCCTACGTTCATGAAATCTATCGGCGCGTCATGAGAAACGAAATCAATTATGCGTTAAGTTGTTTGGATAACTTGCGCTTTTCTATGGCAACAGGCTGGTATATGGCTAAAGGCGCCCAACCGAACACGTTTGGGGACTGGGCAAAGATAGAAGGGAAGAGAAGTCAGCTTGCAGATTGGCAAATAAATCTTCTTGAACAATGGCACAGCAGCCGTGAAGAAATCTTCAGCGTTATGAAGAGCATAATCATAGAGTTTAAAAAAGTTCATAAGAAGTTATGTGAAATAGTCGACATAAAGTATGACCAACGTTGGGAAGAAACAATATTGGACTTGGTATTAAAATGAATTTTAATATAGGCGGTGAGTTTTATGGAATATGCAGGATCCTGGTTTCCACTCTTAGGTTTATTCACATTTATTTTGCCGATTGGTATAGCTGTTTTTGTACTCGTGATGCTCTATCAGATCAACCATTCGTTAAAGCGAATTGCTGACAAGTTGGAAGAGAAATAAGATTAATAGTTAACAGATTGAAATGACACGGAGGCTACAACAACGTGAATATTTACATTACAAAACTCATTGAACCTACTGAAATTTTTGTAGAGGCATTAAACCGCTGGGAAAATGACCCTGCTATCGTTCCATTAACTCGGCCTCATAAAAACAAAGCTGAATTGGAAAGCAAAAGGCAAATTACTTCGGAAGACTTAATGGCAAGATTAGAATTTCATAAAATTTATCTTATACACATGGATGATCAATTGGTCGGTGAAATGAATTATATGGTGGATCCACCTCATCTTTTTAATCGCAAAGAGCAAGGGACAGCTTGGATTGGAATTACGATTGGAGAGTCAGAAGGCAGAGGGAAGGGTGTTGGTTATCAAGCACTAGGATACCTAGAAAATGAGATTAAGAAACAAGGTCTGCGTCGCATTGAACTAGGTGTGTTTGAATATAATGACCAGGCAAAAAGACTATACAAAAAATTAGGTTATCAGGAAATTGGACGCATTGAAGAATTTACATATTGGAAAGATAGGATGTGGTCTGATATACGTATGGAAAAGTATTTATAAAGAAGTATTTTTGATAGGGTTCTCCTAGAGTTTACGGGGCTCTTTACGTTATGGGGAGTATTGTTTCAGATACAAAAGATATTTTAAAGAGAAAAAACAAACCAGCTGACACGACAGCTGGTTTATTTACTAACATCCGCTACTGGCTCATATTGTTCGGAAATCGTAAAATGATTATCAATCAAAATATAGGGATGTGTTTTTAATAAGATGGTCTTAAGGTGATCGGGCATTCTCTCTCCTTCATATGCACAAATGAGGGGAAAGGACAGCAAATTCACGGCTTCATCTACAATCTTCTCAAGATCCTCGATAAGATGAAGCGGGTCTTCCATCGTTGCCCACTCAACATGTGCCCATGACCGAAAAGAGAGATTGTTATCTAAGTAGGGCTGTACAGCTTTACAGAAGTACTCGTATATGGCAGGGGGATGATAACTGCCACTTGAATAATAAAAATCAAAGTTATTAATATGATGAACAAGCTTCAATTGATCAGGTGTTAAACGGATGCTAAGTTCTTTGTGCAACATCCTATAGATGCGTTCGTTTTCAATAACAATAACGTATTCGCCTAAAGAAATGCCATCTTGAATAAAGTCCACGATTTGTTCTAAATAATTCTCTACGCCATTGTATGAATAAAGAACATGTACACTTTTTTGTTCCTCAAACAATTCTTTCATTTTATGTTTCAAGTGATCACCCCTTCTTTCCTGTTATTGTTTCTATTTTACTAGGTTTCAATGATAAAAGCTAAAATTATAAAAAAGTTTAATAGTGAAATATTTTGAAAATAAACTGATGATAGCAATGAAGGACTTAAATATATTTTATTGAAGGTACATTAGAAACGTATATTAAAGACGAAGAGGGTATGGGGATGAAGTATTTCTTAAGAAAGATTGTATATGCTGTTTTTTCGATCATCCTATTTATCGTGCTATGGAACATCATGTCATGGATATGGAATGCCTATGTACCGTTAAATTACAAAACAGACTTGTTTGGCCTTTTTGTTGTAACACCTATTATTCTTATCATCTCATGTGTTTTGCCTAGTTTTATGTTAGGAAGAAAAGATTCATTGTGATGCTATTAATGAGCACATAGTTTGATTGAGTTAACTGGTTTATTTTGGAATAATTGATATTGGGCATGATCGGAAAAAAGTTAATTACGAGAGAGGGGAAAAAAATGACAGGTAAAGTAATAGGATTTGAGTTAAGCAGTCAGGAACCTGAAAAAGCTGTAGAATTTTACTCTAAGGTATTTGGTTGGGAGTTTGCTGGTCCTCAATGGGATTATTGGGCGATGAATACCGGTAAAGGGGAAAGCAGCGGGATTAGTGGGGGAATAGGAAAAGGTCCTTACGATCATCCTCATGGAGCACGTATTCAGATTGAAGTAGATGTGATTGAGGATGCCATTTCTAAAGCAAAAGAAAACGGGGCACTTGTTGTTAGGGACAAGATGGAATTTGATGAGTTTTACCTTGCTTATTTAGTGGACCCTACAGGAATTGGTTTTGGTCTTGTACAAAAGAAATAAGAAAGGATGAGGTTTCTTGTCTCAAAAAGTGATGAGTGAAATGCAAGTAAAGAATGTAGGAGAGATAAAATTAATAGGCTACAGAGTAATTTGCGCTGGTGAGAAGTATATAGAAGAAATTCCGAAAGCTGCAGAGTTATTGAAGCAGAGAACAAATGAAATAAAAAATGTATTGAATGCTGGTCAACAAATAGGAGCTTTCATAGTAGATGCACCGTCTCCTGAAATGGATGGATATTGGATTTGTGTTCAAGTCAGTCAATATGAAACCATACCAGAAAATATGGTTGCTTTAACAATACCTCCGCAGAGATACGCTGCCATTTTTCACAATGGACCGAATGTGCAAATAAGAAATTCGTATGAACATTTACATACATGGATAGCAGAACAAGGATATACACGTTCAGATGAAAGCTGGAACTTGGAAATTTATCAAATAGATAATAATCCTGAGAATCCGCTTGATGTTCGAGTTGAGTTATATGATTCCATTTTGTAACCCGAAACATTACCAAGACTAAACATTCATAAATACTGCACTTAAGACAAACGCCCAGGAATATTGGGCGTTTGTTGTGTGTTAACTTGATTTTCTCACGCTGTTATTTGTAACTGCACTTTCCTTTCGAACAAAGGATTGAGTAAGGAAATACAACCCTGGCAGGACGATAGTCACCCCAATGAATAAGTAAGCCACTTTCGTACTGATTCCTAGAAAAGGGGAAGATGCGAACAGAATTCCCAGTGGCATCGTAATACGCAGAAAAAGCAAACGAACTGAACTTAGTTGTGATAAACGTTCTCGCGGTGCTTCGTGCTGAAAGATCGCGGCACTTTGTGCGTTGAATAAAGGAAACAATATACCCCCAATCAATTCACAGCCCCAAGCTAAAGGGATAGAGGGCACAAAGTACAAAAGTGCGAAAGAGAAGCCCCCGCCTACTAACCCGATATACATCGTTATTGCGTTTTTAGGTAACTTTGTCAGCAGAACCATACCAAGCGCATATCCAACAGGAAACGCCCCAGCAAAAATAGCGTATTCCCACGGTTGCCCACTTAACTCTTCACGGATAAACGGCACGTTCAAAACCAATGTTGCTCCTACTGCAAATTGTACAGTTGATGAAAGTAGAGTGAGTCTGAATAACTGTGGAAATTGAAAGAAAGTACTGTAACCAGCCTTCATCTCATTACACCAAAACTTTTTTGACCAGGTGGCAACTTTTGTTTTGCTCATTTGTGGAATGCGAGAAAGTGACAGATAGCTAAGTAAGAACATGGAACTGGATAATCCGTAGATAACATGTAGAGGACTGACTACTAAAAGCAGGGAAGTAACACCAGGTGATATAAAGCTCATCAAGCGAAGGGTACCATCTAATAAACTATTCGCTGAAACGAGCTCTTTCTCTTCACAAAGATCTGGCAATAGCGAGAACGATAGACTTGCATAAATCGGCTGCAGCAATCCTAACATACATTGCAGTATGACTAATCCTGCTATCGTGACTAGATCAGAGCCGCTAAGGTAACCAATTATAGGAAGAAGATAGGCAACGGAACGAATCAGTTGGATGTTTTTTAGCATTTTTTCTTTTACAACATGATTTAAAAAGGGAGAGCTAATTCCTTGAAGGATCAATGAAGGCAGAAAGTAAACGAGCCAGAGCGCTCCCATCCATTCTTTCGAGCCTGTTAGTTCATACAATAATAGCCCGTTTACAATTCCGCCAGCAGCTCCTCCAAACTCTGAGATAATTTCTCCGACCCAGAGGGCTTTGAAGGATTTAGTGTATTTTGTTAGATTCATAGTTGTTCACCGAGATATTGGTTAAGTCGCTTAGAGAATGATTGAATGTTTGCGTTATTGGCGGAATAGATGCCTTTTTCAACCTTCACAAATTTAGCGGCTTTTAAGAGTGACAGCTGATGATGCAGCGTCGTTTTTGAAACGTTGAACTGCACAGTCATTTCTTGCAGTGACAACGGCCCTCTTAAAAGTTGGTACAATAACTTTAATCGCAGTTCATCACCCAATGCTTTATGACCACGAACAAGCTCTTGAGGCGGAGTACCCGGTTGAAGCAGTGCTTCTTCATTTAAAGGGTAAAAGATCAGCTTTGTATCAGACGTTCGTTGTTCCAAAATCCAAGGACGGTACGATACGTGTGGAATGAGTTTTACCTGCCAAATTGAAGGTTCAGGCAGATACTTCGCGCCACCCGTAATGCGTTCGATCTCTTTTACCGGTTTGTCCGCATCTATGTAACCAGGCTGTTTCTTTTCAAATGCAAGAGCCTGCATCCACTTTTCCCACTCCACCTGTTGCCTGATCCACTCGTACCACTCAGACATCGTCTCAACAAACAATTCAATAATTTCGCAACGCTTCTTTTTGCCAAGCGTTTGTACATAACCCTCTAAGTATTCATGATTCTCAAACAGAGACGCATAGTGAAAAAAGCTATCCGTATTTTCATAGTTTCTTGCTGTTTCCTTTCGCGATGCCTCGTGAAAACGATCCTTATAAGGTAATAGCGTTTCGAAAAACACTTCAGGCTCCAACTCAGAAACGGCATTCGAAAAATTTTGAACAGTAGATGCGGACAGATGATTCTGCATCACGAGCAGCCCATACCATAAATTTGTTTGTTCCATTTCTTTTAAGTTGTTTACTAATGTTGTAGTCATAGAGGATTTATTGTCTGCCCATTTTTCATCTAATTCAAAAGTGTGGCGTAACTTGGAATGGGTGTAGCCGGCAATGCCTAAAGCAATCTCCCAAACAGGAGAGAACTCGATTGATATAGAAACCGTTTCTTGCGGCAGCGGCGAATAAATGTTTTTCATGATTACCTCCATGTGTAGTAGTTAAGGTTATTCTAAAATAAACGAATATTAAATTCAATATATTTTGAATTTTAATACATTGTATATATTCCATTACTTTGAAATAATTGAAATTGTGTACATAAAGATTAAGCAACGTAAAACGTGGATCACTGCGCGATTGTGTAACAAATATAAGATCACGTACCGTAAATTTACTTACATAAAAAAATCATTTTACGCATCACAAAAATTTAAATCCTTTTAAAATACATTTCGTCTTACTAATTGAGGTGATGATAATGCCTGAAGATGAACAGTTGGTGAAAGAGGTAGTAGCCGGCAGTCAAGCGGCGATGGAAGTTTTAACACGAAAATACTATAAGCAAATCTTCGCCTATGTTTACCGTAAAGTAGGAAACAGGGAAACGGCCTATGACTTAACGCAGGAAATTTTTATAAAAGTGTTTCAGCGTATTCAGTCGTATTCCAATAAGGGCAAGTTTTCAAGCTGGCTCTATACTTTAGCGGTTAACCATTGCCGGGACTATTGGAGAAGTGCGGATTATCGCCAGACATCAAAGCAAACAGAACTAAATGAAACCCTCGTTTGTGAACAGAATAATGTACCTTACATATTTGAACGGAAAGAAACGAGAGAACAGGTGAAGTCAGCAGTTAACAGCCTGCCTGACTATCAAAGAGAAGTACTGATCTTAAAGTATTTTCATCATATGAAGATCAAAGAGATTGCTGACGTGACAGAAACGAATGTTTCCACGGTAAAATCCAGATTGCATCAAGGATTAGGGAAATTAGCAAAACTATTAAAGCGAGGTGTTGAAGATGAGAAACAGAAATCCACACCAACCATCAGATAGCGAAATGGATAACGAAATTGAGTTTCTCGAGCTGGAATTAGAAGACGTATTGGATGAATATGATGTTGAGTTTCCAACAGAAGATGAAATTATGATGACAATCAATGCGATTAGGCCATACGTTCCCGTAAAAGAAAACAAATGGAGCTCAGCGCTACAGAGCGTTGTTGATATTACAAAACATGCTTACAAAGAAGTCTTTTATATGAGTTCATTATTCTGGATCGCTAACGGACTATTATTTCTGGTTGCTTTATTAGGGGTTTTGTTAAGTGAGATTAACCCCTATGTCATGATGATGACGCTTGCCCCAATTCCTACAATTACGGGATTAATCGAGGTAATCAAAAGTAAAAATGCTGGCATGGCAGAACTCGAAATGTCATACAAGTACAGCTTTCAAGAGATCCTTCTTTCAAAAATGTTAGTTGTGGGAAGCTTCAATCTTGGACTCAATGTGTTACTTACAATAAGCCTTGAGATGCTTAGCCACGAATTGATGGTTTCAAAGCTGATGTTATATTGGCTGACTCCGTTTACCTGTGTTACAGCTCTATCGTTATTGCTTGTGACAAGGTTCAGAAAAATCTATGCCGTAACCGTTGGAATCGTTATTTGGTTAGGTGCTAGCACGCTGCTCGCTCAGCCGCTAATGATCAAAAGAATGGAAAGTGCACCAGTCGAAATATTCCTAGCGTTAATCGCAGTGGCAACAATCGTTGGACTGTTCCAAGCCGCCAACATTTATAAAAGGGGTGTAACATTTGAAATTAACCATCAATAAATTGACCAAAAGCTTTGGCGATAAAAAAGCTCTGAATGAAATCAACTTGGAACTGACAACAGGTGTATACGGAATACTCGGTGCCAATGGGTCGGGGAAAACAACGCTGATGCGCATACTGGCGAACGTGATGAAACCGAGTTCAGGTCAAATCTATTTGGACGGGCAAGACATCACAATTATGGATGAAAAGTATCGTGATTTGATCGGCTATTTGCCGCAGCATGTCGGCTTTTATAAAAACTTTTCGGCAGAGAAATTTTTGAAATATGTAGCGGCTTTAAAAGGACTGCCAAAAGAGGAAACAAACGAAAAAGTGGAAGATGTATTGGCGTTAGTTGGCTTAGCTAGTCATCACCGTGAAAAAATTGGAGGATTTTCAGGAGGGATGAAGCAGCGTATTGGAATTGCACAGGCGCTGCTCAACGATCCTAAAATATTAATTGTCGATGAACCAACAGCGGGTCTTGATCCAAAAGAACGAATCCGGTTTAGAAATCTGTTATCTAAAATCTCTGCCAATCGAATTGTCATCTTATCCACTCACATCGTTTCAGATATCGAATTTATCGCGAAAGAAGTTCTGATCTTAAAAGAAGGTCAGGTTGTGAAAAAAGAAACACCTCAAAGATTATTAAAGGGTATTGAGGACAAGGTGTGGACGCTCCTGATTGACGATGAAAAAGAAGTAACGAAATATCAAGCTGACTATCGAGTGGGTAACATAGCGCGAATCGATAATAAGTACCAGCTCAGAATTCTTAGTGATCATCAGCCAGAAGACGATGCCGTTCATGATGTTCCGAATCTAGAGGATTTGTACCTATACTACTTTGATGAGGAGGAAACAGCATGAGGCAGCTGTTGAAATTTGAACTCTACAAAATTTTTAAGCAGCGAACCATTTATCTGACTTTTTTTCTTCTCCTCTTATTTACAACGGGTTTTACTTACAATTACACGCCCGGCTGGGAAAAAGACATGTATCGAGAGTGGGAAGGCCCGTTAACGGCAGAAAAGGTGGAACTCGCTGATAAACAAAACACAAAGTTTAATGAGATGGTGGAAAAAAGGGTGGAAGAAGGTAAAGAGAATCAAAATGGTGAGTTTGTGAATGAAAAGGAACATACTCATGGCATAATTTATGAAACGATTGCATTCATAAAAGGGTCAGAAAGGCAGATGAAAAACAGATATCAAGAGATTGAGCAAAAACAGGATTACAATACTGAGCTTGAAAAATCTATGATTCAAAAAGTAGATGTGTCTAACTTTGCTTATAATAAGGGACCTATGCAAATCATTGAATATACGAGTTTATTCTCTATTCTCTTAACCGGCTGCATGCTGCTTATTGGACTTTCTGCTACCTACACAAAAGAATACAGTTCAGGTGTGGATCAATATATTCTAAGTTCGAGTAAAGGCAGAAGCAGCTTACTTTGGTCAAAAGTTCTCGCATCTTTTATTTATACGGCATCCGTTGTCATCGCCTGGGAGATTTTCAACCTCGCGTGGAATGGAATTCAGTATGGATTTTCAGGATGGTCAACGCCTATACAAAATATATTTGAGTATTATTTTTCGCCATACAGCTTTACGATGTTAGAATATCATCTGATTCAATTAAGTTTTCATTTACTGGCAGCCTTAAGTTTTGCTCTATGCATCATTTTGGTTTCATCGTTCTGTAAAAATGCATTAACTTCCTTCTTTATTAATGGTGCGATTCTTGCCGTACCTTTCATGATTGTAGGCGGAATGACCTTGCCGAACTGGATCGAGTACCTGTTCAGCTTCTCGTTTTTCTATATCATGCAGGTTGAGTTTTTCTTTGCTCACTTTCATACGATTAATCTGTTAGGACTGCCATTGCTATATCCTATCGTTGCACTTATTTGGCTGACAGTTTTATCGTTCGCATTTGTTTTTGCAGCGAAAAGAATTATTCAGCAAAAAGAAGTAACTTTGTAATAAAGATGTAAGTCGATTCCCTTGTGCGAAACAGCACAATGGATTTTTATGGTACAGTTAGAAATAAAAGGGGTTTGTGTGATGTTTTTACATAAAATTGATGAGGAGCTATCACTTAGATTATTTAATGTGAATGATGCTAAAGAGTTCTTCAATCTGACCATTCAAGCCAAAGCGTATTTAAAAGAATGGCTAGGCTGGCTGGATTATACGAATAAAGAAGAAGATTCCTTAGAATTCATAAAAGCGACATTAAATGGTGTGATTGAAACTGGCGGGTTTCCAAAAACAACAGCAATCATCTATAAAGGAAAGATTGCTGGAATTATTGGATTTAATGAGTTGAACAAAACCCACAGAATTGGTGTTATGGGGTATTGGCTCGGTCAGGAGTTTCAAGGAAAAGGCATCATGGCACGCGCGTGTCAGTCATATGTGGAGTATGGCTTTACAGAGCTTGGTTTGAACCGCATCGAAATACGTGTAGCTGAAGAAAACAGAAAGAGCCGTGCGATTCCTGAAAAACTCGGATTTACAAAGGAAGGAACAATCCGGCAAGCAGAGTGGCTGTATGATCACTATGTCGATCATGTCATTTACGGATTATTAGTTGACGAGTGGAAAAATAAGAAATAACAAGTTATAAAAGTTCGAAACTGGCATCAAAAGGTACTTAACGTTACCTTATGATGTCAGTTTTTTATTTTGTAAGTGTTTTTAAGCTAGGAATATTGGGTTTGAGTGGGCAAGTGAAGCTGTTTTTTGGTGCTAGAGAGACGATGTGCGCGCAAAGTGACCATATCTGCGCGCAAACAGGCCGTTTCTGCGCGAAAAACGGCTTTCACTGAGGGTAAACCGGGTCTTACTGCGCGTAAAAAGTGTATCGCTGCGCGAACAGAACACGTACCGAAAATCCAATTCGCTGTCTCTTACTCTTTGATACACGGTTACAATCCAATAATTACTTCAAAGTGCCTATCGTACTTTAAAGTGCGTACTTTTACTTTGCTTAAAGAAGAGTATGATTTTATTTGTGAACGACATTTTTAAAATGGGAGGGAATGACAGATGAATCCATTCGAAAATCATAAATCGTATAAACGTATGTATAAAGAGGGAGAATTGACACTTGGGTTGCATATCCCTCTTGAAAATTACCGATTTGCGACGCCTACAATGGAACAACAAGTGGAGCTGTCGCAGTTAGCTGAGAAATTAGGTTTTACAAGTTTATGGTTTCGTGATGTCCTATTGGAAGATCCGAACTTTGGAGATCCTGCTGTTGGACAAATTTACGATATGATGATTTATATGACTTATTTGGCGAGCCAAACAAAGGAGATTGCTTTAGGAACAGCCGCTGCTGTTTTGCCATTGCGTCATCCATTACGTGTAGCGAAAGAAATTGCAACACTCGATCAATTGTTTCCAGAACGCTTGTTGTTAGGTGTTTCTTCAGGTGACCGGCGTGCAGATTTTGCTGCATTAGGTGTATCCCATGAAAAGCGGGGAGAAGCGTTTATTGAAGCATTTCAATATTTAATTAAAGTGTTATATAACGAATTTCCGTCTATTCGTTCTTCTCGAGGAAATATCCATGCGGCGAATCTCGTACCAAAACCTGCAAAAAGAATCCCGACTTTTATAACAGGCTATGCCCAACAGGACATGGAATGGTTTGCTGAGCATGGCGATGGCTGGATGTACTACCCTAGAAGTCCTAAATATCAGCAGGTTACGATTGAAAGGTGGAGAGAGT
The DNA here is from genome assembly GCF_043558025.1 of Fictibacillus sp. UD. Taxonomy (NCBI): domain Bacteria; kingdom Bacillati; phylum Bacillota; class Bacilli; order Caryophanales; family Fictibacillaceae; genus Fictibacillus; species Fictibacillus sp. UD. The sequence continues at coordinate 344,716 of NZ_JARUHH010000002.1, read as the reverse complement.
TAGTGAATCACTTCCATCCCCATACGTTTAAACCATTTACACAGCCGATGCACCTTGATCTGGCTGAGAATCCAAATGAAGGACCTCAACCGATCCGTTTAGGCTTTAGACTTGGCCGGAACCATTTGATCGACTTGCTGCATGTGTATAAAGAGACAGGAGTGAACCATCTGTTTTTTGCTCTGTTTGACAGCGAAAGACCAGCAGAAGAAGTGATACAAGAACTTGGAGAAGAAGTTGTACCACATTTTCCTGCCATTGAAGAGTAAAATTGAAGTTAATTTCAAATGAAAAACCAAACCAGGGCATACATGCTCTGGTTTGGTTTTTGTCAGTTTATTAATCCTTGCCGAAATTAGCTGTTAATAAAGAACCTCTTTCAAAAAATTCTCCAATGTCGTCATATCCGTGATTCTTTTGTTACAGGCCTGACTATCCACGCATAAATAGTTTCCGATTGCTTTATAGTAATCAGGTGAAGCGTTCGCTGGTTTCGATTTTGTTATCGCTGAAAATAACGCAACGTCTCCAATTCCATTACATAAAAAGCAGATCCCTTTATTTGCTGGGGTGAATCGGCCTTGTACGCCTACTAATTGTCCGTTTAGATGATAAACAAGGAACAATTTATTTGTTGCGATATCAACCCAGCCAAGGTAACTAATCTGGCGAAAATCGATTACATGCATATCCGGGGTTTTTAACTTTTTATTTTTAGGGAAAAGTTTGTCAATCTGTTTTCCTGAAACGGGTGTGAATTCTTTTAAGTAAGGTTCTAGAGATTTTAGGTAGTGTTGGAAGTCTTCGGTTTTACGTAAGTTTAGCACCTTATTTACCACTTCTTTTTGAGATTCTGAAATCCCTGAAAAAGATTCTAGAATTTTAGATTGAACACTCGCCTCAACGGCTTCTATTACTTTCGGGTCAGCCCCATTGTTGCAGGCATGCTGCAACTGTCCGACCTGTTTTTTTATGAGGTTATATTGATGGTTTCTAATGAATGGTGAATTCACTGCATTCAGCTCCTTATTTTTTAATGAAAAGAGAATAAGGTGCAAAGCCCATTCTTAGAAACGATTACTCATGTTCGGGCGAAAAACTTACTTAAACTATACGCCCATACAAAGGATCGCCCCTATTAGGCTTTGCATGAGCAGCGTTTGATTCCGGCAAAATGATTTGCCATTTCTACCAGCCTCCATTCACCACCATTATAAAAAAATGAACATCTTTTATGCAATCAATAAATTCCGAATGGTTAAAAAATCACATAATTCAGTTGAAGCAGATAAATTTACAACATGATTGAAAAGGAGTAAGGTCTTAACTAATCTTTAGTTAGTAAAAAGGAGTGTGCAACTTTATGAACACTGATTTTTCAAATATATATATCAATGGTGAATGGAGAAAAGGAAGAAGCGACAGCAAGATGGTAAACGCCAATCCGTTTACTGGAGAAGAACTCGTTACGGTTCAAGCCGCAACGAAGGAAGATTTAGACGAAGCGTATGAAGCAGCAAGAATCGCACAAGCTGATTGGGCGAACGAGCTTCCACAAAACAAACGCGCTGTATTGGAAAAAGTTGTTGAAGTGATGCAGGAGAATGAAGAGTTCATTTTAGACTGGATCATCAAAGAATCAGGCAGCACATATATGAAGGCCATTTCTGAGTTCCGAGCTTCACTCAATATTCTAAAAGAAGCGACGACGTATCCGTATCGTATGGAAGGTTTGATCATGCCTTCGCAAACAGCAGGTAAGGAAAATCGAGTATATCGAAATCCGCTAGGGGTTATTGGAATCATCAGTCCATGGAATTTCCCGTTCCATTTGGCGATCCGTTCCATTGCACCTGCCATAGCGACAGGAAATGCAGTCGTTATTAAACCAGCGACAGATACACCTGTTACAGGAGGACTCATATTCGCAAGTATCTTTGAAGCAGCTGGTCTTCCAAAAGGTCTTATTAATGTTATTGTTGGACGAGGCTCAGAAATTGGTGATGAAATCGTAACTCACCCAACACCGCGTCTTATCTCGTTTACAGGGTCTACAGAAGTTGGCCGCCATATTGGTGAACTTGCTGGTAAGAACCTGAAAAAGACTGCACTTGAATTAGGCGGCAACAACGTGTTTATCGCTTTAAAAGATGCCGATATCGATCAGGCTGTAGATTCAGCGCTTTTCGGTAAATTTTATCACCAAGGTCAGATTTGTATGGCGATCAACCGGATCTTTGTCCACAAAGAAATTTACGATGAGTTTGCAGAAACATTTATCAAACGCGCTAAGAACCTTAAATACGGCGATCCCTCTAGAAAAGACACAAACGTTGGTCCGCTGATCAATCGTGAACAAGTAGATCGAATATTAAAAGATGTAGAGGCAAGCGTTGAGCAAGGTGCGAAAGTCGCTTTAGGCGGAAGTGCAGAAGGAAATGTTCTGGAGCCGACTGTTCTAACGGACGTGAACAACGAGATGCCTCTTGCGAAAAATGAAATCTTTGGACCTGTCGCTGTACTCATTCCGTTTGAAAAGGATGAAGACGTGATTCAAATGGCGAATGCGTATCCGTACGGTCTTAGCGGAGCGGTTCATTCAACGAATATTGAACACGCGACAAACATCGCGCATGATATTCACACAGGTATGATCCACGTGAACGATCAGTCAGTAAATGACGAACCACATATGCCGTTTGGCGGAGAAAAAGATTCTGGACTTGGCCGATTTAACGGTGAGTGGGTGCTAGAAGAATTCACCACACTAAAATGGCTGTCTGTTCAGCGTACACCAAGAAACTATGGACCTTTTATCAGTCAATTAAAATAAAGAGCGAGCAAAAAGCATTTCGGATTCGGAATGCTTTTTCTCTTCCTAATGCAAAACTTACAGCAACAATAATTTGAACGTTTCATGATAAAATCGTATCAAGTCAGATTTATAAAAGGTGATCAAACATGCTTATTAATGATAAAGCCCGAGAAGATTTGTACAATGAAGTGGATGGCTTATCGGATGAAATCCTGAACAAAAAGCCCTCCGATCACGAATGGTCGATCAAGCAAATCCTTGAACATTTATATTTAATGGAAGGTGGAATCGGGAAAACAATCGCACATCAACTAAAAAATGGGGAAGCTGTGAATGCCCGTTCAAAGCCCATCGAAGCAACGATCAATCGTGAAATAAAGGTTGATGCACCTGAATTCGCGGTGCCAAGTGACGAATTTGCCACATTACAGGAATTAAAAATGAAGCTGGCTGCCACGCATCAAAAACTGAAGGAAATCGACAACACGGCAGATGAAAAAGAATTAGAGGAAAAGGGATTTCCTCATCCGATATTCGGAAACATCAGCTTAAAACAATGGATTCCATTCGTAGGGTATCATGAACAACGTCATATCTTGCAGATAAAAGAAGTAAAAGAAAAGCTGGGTATTAAACTTTAAAAATTATTAGTAACGTTGAGGCTGTCCTGAATTTTGGGGCAGCCTTACTTTTTTGAAAGACGGATAGATACTAAGGAAGACTTCGGTAAAAGACGAATTATACAGTTATTCAAGAGTTTAACGAAGACCTTATAGGAAAGAAAATCGCAGCAGATACGCTACGATTTTTTAATATTTAAAGTTTTTGAAGTGAAAAATCACTTTCAGCACTTGGTTTAAATATTTCCATTCTTTAATTTAACAAAATCTTTTTTTTGAATGATTAGATTAATGTCCATTTCGAATCCATTCAATCTTTCATAACCTAATAGTAATAGTAATAGTGATAGGAGTGAAAAATTTATGAAGATGAATGAAGAATCAACTTGTCAAGAGTTTGCAAGAATTATCGGTGGACAAGCTGGATTCGCCGGTGGAAAATGTGTGGCAACAATAAGTCGAGAAGATATTAATGCAAATATCATGGGAAAACAATTTAGAGTTACAACTTCTTTCTCATACGAATCTAGAGATCAAAGTGGAAGAGCTTTATGTCTAGGTAGGGTAGCACTCTTGCAAAAAGAAGTAGCTGAATTTGTTAGTGCAATTATTAATCAAGGAATAGAAGTTTCGTCCATACACAACGAGTGGTTGTTTGATGACCCAAATTTGATTTACGTTAATATTGAAGATGTTGACGATCCACTGAATTTTGCAATGAAAGTCAAAAGAGCGTTAAGATTTCTTTAGTCATATAGTTGGAAAATGCGCTTCTACGAGATACAGCTAACAGATTTGCATAGCTCAAAAGGATGAGCAGTTTTCCAATAGTATTTAATAAAATCATAAAGTAAATGGCCAGATATTTTGACTGATGTTACTAAACAAAGAACAGAACACTTAATAGAAGAATTCTCTATCTTCCACAAAGGGATACTTTTATGAAAAACGTCCAGACAATCTCTTTTGAGGGAGAAACCGAGAAAAAACAACCCAAATTGCATAGTAATTAGCACTATGAATCGCAGCGTAATTCGTTGCGATTTTTTATTGGTATATAAGTGTTTTGGTTAAAAAACACCACTTTTATCACCTTAATTAGCGCCTCAATTCGCACACGTTTTAGCAAGACGACATTAACTATTGTCACGCTGCGTTTTGGAATGCGAATTCACCTTTCAAATGACCTACGATTTTTAGCAGAAAAGGATTAAAAGACAGCTCAATCGAATAAATAATTTAATATAAAAATATACAAACTCATATTCAACAAACGTGCAGGATTGTTGAACATGACCCTTTTTTAGAATGTGTATATTGAGAGGAAGTAAGTAATGACTTGTCATTATTTTATTGCAACTTTGAAATCAATTCCTGAATACCATTCAATCGGTAATGATTTTCCATTTCAAAGTGGTGAAGCTTATAAAGAACTTTTACCATTTACACTCCCTTATGTTTATGAATATGGAGGGGAGACCATTGAATTTATTACATTTTTGGATTCATTTATGGAATTAGGTGATGTTGTAGAACAGTACATATTTGAAGAAGGACGGAATGGTATACCTTTGTCTTATAATTTTCCAGAAAAAGCTAGAACTGTGAATATCTTAAAAAAGACCTATAAAGACCAATATGGTGAATACCAGCTAAACTCGAAGAAATGGAAAGAAGAACTTGTAAGACGTACTATTGCATCAAAGAGAAGTGTGACTACTTTTGTTAAAATATAAATATTTTCTTATTCCACAATCGGGTGCGTTGATCTAAGAAGGATAAACGGCTTTTATAATGAAACTTATTAAACAAACGGTGCAGGAATGTTTAATAATGCTTTGGAGGTGTTCGTGTGACATTATTGGTCGTGTTTATTGGAATAATTCTTATTTCATTAATCATTGGTTTTATAATTGATAGAAAAAATGGTAAACGGAAAATCCCTGATAGAATACCAGGAGAAACTTGTATGCAGCGTAAAGACATGAACAAAATGTAGGGGCGTGAGACTCTCTTCGACAATCGGGTGCGTTTCCTGAAGAACAATGGCTTATTATTTTTATTTTTCACCTCTAATGTATTTTAAAATATTATATGTTTTATTCCTTTTATAAAAGCGTTTAATTCAAATATGTTTTGAACAGTAACAACAGAATTCCGAAAGCTGTGAAAAGAGGTATTACTGAGAAGTGCTGTTTAATAAAATGATTTTCACTAGTTTGTTCGTAATATTCCTTATAGCAGGTTGCCAATTACAAGGAAATAACTCGGTAAATATCAAGATGAAAAGTGAAGCAGAACAAAAAGAAATACTGGATACATATACTTTTAATGATTACAAAAAAGTCTTTCATAACGCCATATCTGAGGCGGGAAAAATGGCAGATGGTGATGAGCGGCTTAACAAATGGCTCATTCGAACACTCGTTCAGGAAAAGTTGTATTATGAGACAGAGTTAACTGAGAAACAAGCTGTACACCTAGCAAAAAATGCGATGGATGAGGATAAAGCATGGAAAACGATCGCCAAACAGAAATATGGAGTCACCGCTACAGAGGAAGAAGTGGACCAATTTATTAAAGCTGGACCCGATCAAAGTGATTTGCCTAAACACCTAGCGTATGCAGATGCTTTAGGATTGTCGCTTGCTCAGCTTAATCATCAATTCGACCGCGACCTATACGAAAAGAACGTGATGTGGTTAAAACTGAAACCAAAGCTAGAAAAGAAGTATGGAGTGTCATCCAATAACGCACTCGTAGAAAAGTATGAGAGTGAAGTGAAGAAGAAAGTAAATTGACGTGGTCATTTCTTTAAGTAGGTGAAGTGCGAGTACCATTGCACAATTAGAGCTAAAGGATGCTGAATGCAAATGATATACAAACAAGGTGATTTTACTCCCCAATTAAAAAAGGAGATTAGAGAAAAAGAGCAGGAACTAAAGAAACTGCTTGAGACGGTACTAAATGAATTTCAGAATGTCAAAAGTGTTCGAATGAAATTAGAGGGAAGTTATGACCAAGATGGAGAAGATCCTTTCCAGCCAGGTTATTGCAGTTCAATTTCATTAGGATTGATTGATGAAACTGACGAACTGATAGATTTACATACTATAAAAATTTGGGAATGCGAACGCACTCTTCTAGGAATGCCAGTTTCAAAAAACATTCTAGGAAGCAAGGTGACAGGTGAACTTATGGATGAATCAGCTAAAAAGTTAAAAGAAGAGATGAGAGAATTTGTAGAAGATCACATGAAAGAGTAAATGTATTTTTATGGTAAAATTATTGTGTGTCTAAGGAGGATTGCAAATGTCCAATAACTTTATGTGCGTACCATGGAGACCATGAGTAAACGAAGGTGTTTATTCATGATAAATGATTTATATAAAAATACCTCTGTTTACTCCTTTCTAATGATTTGATTCGGAAAAATAGAATGGAGAGATAGAATGATAACATTATGTAAAGTTAACGAAGAAGAGTTTAAAAGATATTTGGATTTTATGATTCCTGATTATGCTCAAGACATTACGAAGAACTTTGACTTAACAATGGAGCAAGCGTTAGAAGAATCTGAAATGATGATGAATGATATGTTTAAGGATGGTTTAGCTACGAAAGGACAATATTTGTACAATATAGTAGACGACCATTCAAATGAAAAAGTAGGCGTTCTTTGGTACAGTATCATTTCTGAAATCAACCAAGCTTACTTATATCACATCTTAATAGATGAGCCGAAAAGAGGCATAGGGTATGGAAGCAAGACGTTAGAAAAGCTTCAAGAAATTCTTAAAACTGCTGGTGTGAAGTCGATCGGATTGAGTGTGTTCGGTAAGAATGACGGCGCATATCGATTATATAAGAAGCTAGGATATTCAAATACGAGAATATCCATGGAGAAAATTTTATAAGTTACTGAGTGGAAAAGGCGTAATTCTTAAGAGTTGCGTCTTTTTTCATCGGTGTTCTCGCATACATTGAAAATGAAAGGGATGATTTCGGCTCCATGATTTGATTGGAACAGGAATTATATTCCATAAAACCGAATATAGAGGAGCAGGGGGGAATGACATGAAAAGAATATTTGGATTTTTATTATTGATCATGTTAACGGCATGCAGTGAGAACGAAACTGTTGAACAGTTAAAGAAGGATTATCCAGATGTAAAGATGATGGTGGAGGAATTACCAGAGAGCGTGCAGGAAAGGTTGGCGGCACCAGAAATACTGCCGTTTAAACCAAAACATGTCCAACTCAGGTACGCCGGGGAACCACCTGGAGATCCAAAAGGGGATATCACACACACCGAGTTTGTGTATGGAAACGGGAAAGGAGCAGTTCTAAACGTTACAACGTTTCATAATAAAAACACGAACTTCCATGATGAAGGAAAAGGAAAGACGACAAAGTTGGATGATGGAACAGAGGTTGTCATTGAAAGTGATACATCAGATGTAAAGTCGATTCGTTGGAAAAAAGACGATTATCACTATGGAATGATGCTGATGGGTTCAGAGTTTAAGATGGAAGACCTGTTGGAAGTTGCAGATTCGATGGAGTATTAGAAGTAAAGAAAGAGTGTGAAGTAATATGCATTGGAAAAATTATTTCTTGCCTGCTAGTCCCGTCAATCATTATAGGAAGTCTCTTGCTCGTTTACCTTCCTTCAGGGAAGAAGCATTATGCCATATTGATAGTTCTTTCATTATGGATCATCTATTATGCTTGGATCGGGCTAACGAAAAGAAAATAGAGGTGGGGAAATGAAGAAAAAGGTTACTTTGTTGTTTTTTTGTACAACAATGCTCCTTTTAGGTCTTTGGTGGACATTTAACTTTATAAGTGAAGACGGAGAATTTACAAAATGGGGTCATGCATCAGTAGGGATAGAAAATCTTGAAGACAGAAAACCCTATTACATTGGATATCCATTTAAATGGGATGGGATTGGAAAGCCAAGACTTGAAAAAATGGAATTTATAAAAAGAGATGGAACAATTGTTGGAAAAGACGATATAGAATTTTCGATCCAACCCTTTATAGCGAGTACAGAAAGAATTGGTGCACTTGATGAAGATAGTGTTAGAGAAGATGGATTAGATGACGATTTTGTTCGACTTAAGGGATACAAAGTAAATGATGGTTTTTACTTAGTATTACGAGTTGAATTCAATGGTACAAATCCCATTAATGATATAAACACGTTAAGAATCACCTATAAAAAATTTGGAACAACGCAATTTCAAAACATTCATTTTGATGATGGAATAATTACTGATGAATAAACATATTGTGTTGTTAAAAATTCAGGGAGCTAAACAGCTCTTTTTTTATTGAACTTAAGAGCAGTTCTATTCGTGAAGGTAATTGTTTCAACTAACAAGAATAGGTATCTATTAACAACCTATAACTAATCAGAGGTGGATCTGAAATGGATAAAAGAGTTCAATTTGACTTTGAAATCGAATTTACAAACGGCGGTGGAATACAAGGGCAAGAATTCCGTCTTGATATTGAAGGAGATGATATTACCGATGAAGAGTTAGCTAAGTATATAGTAGAAGATATGAGGTTGTTAATGGTCGGCGAAGTTAGAATCCTTAACAAGAAAATCATTGATGAAAAACATAAACGGAAAGCTGCAGATGAGATGTCTGAGAAATAATTTTCTTTAGAAAAATAGAGTAATAGCATAGTAATTGGATATAAAATTTTGTCTGGTCGTTTGTTTTATGCATTCATTTCTTAAAGGACATATACTTTATCCTTTAAAGTTTATTCAATTAACGAGTTCAACCCTTTGATCAGATAATCGATAATTAAACGATCCATCCTAACTAATATCTATCATGTAAAAAATAGGGAATTAAATGTATAATGAAGTCAATAACAACTTGAAGTACATCACCGTATTCTTAACTACAAGAACGGGTGTATGAAAATGGTATGGCTTATCATCGCAAGTATAGCTTGTTTAATGATTGGAAGTTTATTAATTGTTTTTAAGGAACAACAAGACTTTTATTTGGATCAAAAAGAGGTATCAAGAAATAATGCTTCGTTAAGACGATTTGTAAGGTATGGTGCTATCTATTTCGGACTAGGGATTGATGTTCTTCGTAAGTCTGGTTGAAGATATTTATAGGGGGATTTTTTTATATTCTGAATCGTCTTAAAAGATATTTCATGGCGATATAGCTGCTATCTTATTTTTGTTTTACAACTGAGGTATATATAAAATTTGGAAGGTGTATCGATGATTAAACTAATAGAAATAAATGAAAAGAATTGGGTAGATGTAATTTTCTTGTCAACAAGTGAGAATATGCCAACTATTTGTGAGGAATTTGTAGCATCGAATGCCTTATCTTTGGTACAAGCTCAGTTTGAAAAAACGTGGACAACAAAAGCAATTGAAAAAGATGGACAATTAATTGGCTTTACCATGTATGGATACTCAACCGTGATGGATAATTATGAATTGTGTCGAATCATGGTTGATAATAAATTTCAAGGAAATGGGTATGGAAAAGAAGCTATACAACTCGTCATTGAAGAAATGAAAAAAATAGATGATTGCAAAGAAATTTATTTATCAACAGATCCTAAAAATAAATTAGGAAAACGTTTATACGAAAATTTAGGTTTTATCAATACTGGAAAAATCGTTGATAACGAAGAATTATATGTGTTAAAAATTAAATAAAAATTAATTACATATGAAAAATGGAAAATAGTTTTTGAAACAGAACTAAAGCAACTGATACCAAATCAGTTGCTTTTTTCTATGAGCTTGACTTTATTTACGCGAGAATTCAAATGCGATTTAAATGAGTGTCTTTGAAACTTGTTGAATATTTTAAACCATACCCAATCATTCTATCCATTCCGATATGCGCAGACCAAATGATACCGATTGCTAAGAGTGTTTCGCTAGTTAATAATAGTCCGAAAAAAATGAATAGAATACTTATAATATAAGTGTGAAATATATTATATATTAATGCACCGATTTTATTGTCCAGAAAGTATCCGATCATGGATATGTCCGGTGCAAATATTAAAATGAAAAATAAAACCCAACTAAATTGATAATATTGATAAAAATAAAGGCTTAATATCAAAACAGCGAATCCTTCTAATTTCAGGAATATTTTATTCACTTATGAGCCTCCTCGTATTTTTGAAGTACATGTACAAAGCATAAATAGCAAAAAGAATTGTTAGTGCTAAAAATATGGACAGTCTTTCTGTCGAAAAGCCTAATTCGTGTACACCGTTTTCGCCTGTTGCGAAATATTCTGTAAGATCTAAAACAAAATGAAAGACAATAGCAGGCAAGATACTTCCATTACGAAGGACTAAAGCAGTGTATGCGATTCCTGCTGCGGTTGTCCAAAGAGCTTGGAATACACCGAATTTGACATCTCCGCCTACCAAGATATTTCCTAAATGAATAAGACCGAAAAGTATTGATGGAACAAAAAGGGTAACCATCGTTCCAAAACGAAGAAATCCTTTTACAAGTGCCCCTCTAAAGATGACTTCTTCATTGACTGCTACACATAAAGCAGAAACAATTAAAATTATCATTTTTGAAGGGTCACTTACATGAAATCCGAGAGATAAGAAAATGTAAATAGGAAGAATTAAGGGCGGTATCCACAGTAACCATTCTTTCTTCGACACAGGTTTTGCTAATCCGTTTCCTCTTACATCACCTGACCAATACACAAGTGCAACAGAAGTGGATGCAAAAAGGATTTGTATGAGCCAACCTAAATCTTTTATTATGTCAATGTCTGGTTGAAATAGCTTAATAATATTTACTACACCTAATCCTACTAAACGTGATGCTAATAATATAAAAACAGCAAATAAAATAGGATGTTCTCTAAAGAATTTTTTCAAAATGATCCCCCTAATTTTTCGATACTTTGCCAGACATATCTTACCATTTACATATGCTTATTTCTATAATTTTACTTTAATATAAAAAATTTCTATTTATCTATATTTTATTTTTAATTCGATTACTTAATGTCTTATTAATTCATTTATGGTGCATTTGTGACAGGCTCTTTTTGTATGCATTAGGGAATAATAAATGAGCAGAACGAGACCAATTAAAGTTTGCATTGTGTTACTGTGGAATTAGAAAAACGATAACAAATAGAAAATCATTAAAGGAGATCACATGACAAAAGATACGGGATGGAACTTAGACAATAGCTATGCTCGTCTACCGGAAAAATTCTTTTCTACTATAAATACGAATCCTGTTCGTTCACCGAAATTAGTGGTGCTTAATGAAATCTTAGCCGAATCGCTTGGTTTAGACATTGAGGCACTTCAAAACGAAGAAAACATTGCTGTGTTTGTCGGAAATAAGCTGCCTGAAGGAGCATCATCACTTGCACAAGCATACGCTGGCCATCAGTTCGGATATTTTAACATGCTCGGTGATGGGCGTGCCTTGATGATCGGTGAGCAGATTACGCCTCAAGGTGAGCGTTTTGATATTCAGCTTAAAGGATCAGGGAGAACGCCTTATTCCCGTGGAGGTGACGGTCGGGCGGCTCTTGGACCGATGCTGCGTGAATACATCATCAGTGAAGCGATGCATGCGCTTGGGATCCCGACCACTCGCAGCCTTGCCGTTGTAACAACAGGAGAGTCAATCATTCGTGAAACCAACTTGCCTGGTGCGATTATGACGCGCGTGGCGTCCAGTCATTTGAGAGTGGGTACCTTTGAATTCGCAGCAAAATGGGGAACACCTGAGGAACTGAAGGAGCTCGCTGACTATGCGATTGAGCGGCATTATCCAGAAATCGGTATGGATGAAAAACGGTATTTGAACCTGCTAAAAAAAGTAATCGAGCGTCAAGCCTATCTCATCTCGAAGTGGCAGCTGGCTGGTTTTATTCATGGGGTAATGAACACTGACAACATGACGATCAGTGGGGAAACGATCGATTATGGACCGTGTGCGTTCATGGATATTTATAATCCAGTGACTGTCTTCAGTTCCATTGATCGAGAAGGCCGTTATGCTTACGCCAATCAGCCACGTATTGCGGGTTGGAACCTTGCGCGATTTGCAGAAACTCTATTGCCGTTGCTGCATGAAGATCAAGAAAAAGCCGTTGAAATGGCTCAAGAGGTTCTTTATGGATTTTCTGAGTTGTATCATGCAAACTATTTTAGAGGAATGAGATCGAAACTCGGGTTGTTTAATGAAGAGAAAGAAGATACAGCCCTGATTGAAGAACTGCTTAATCTGATGCAGAAACATGAAGCGGACTTTACGAACACCTTCAGTAAATTAACGTTTGGTACGAAAGATTGCGCAAAGTTGTTTGGATCAGAAGAATTCGCATCATGGCAAGAAAAGTGGCAGGAAAGAAGAGCGAGACAGCCTGAATCGAAGTTAGAGTCAGATGAGTTGATGCGCAACAGCAACCCAGGTGTCATTCCTCGAAACCACCGAGTAGAAGAGGCACTCGAATCAGCCCAGAGTGGAGACTACAGCGTGATGGAGAAACTGGTTGGCGTACTCACAAATCCATATGCCCACACACCAGATCAAGAAGAGTACACGAAACTTCCACCTGACACAGAAGGACCTTATCGTACGTTTTGCGGAACGTGATTACGTTGAAAACACCATGAAAGTCAGTTAGTCACAATACGTTCATAATTACCTAAAGCTGCCTACACGGCGGCTTTTTCAGTGTATTCAACCATGATTTCAGTCATTTTGGAAGGTATGTTTAATTGACTTTTTAGTTAATGATTTGTAGTATTTTTTTATTGTTTTAAAAAGTATTTTGATGTCTTTTAGAAGTAAAGAAGATTGCTAGATTGTTTTGGAACCAGTAGAGGTGAGAAAATTGACAAGTCTAAAAAATAGTATAAATAAACATATGGTGTTTTTCACATTAACGGTTTTGGTTCTTTGGATCAAAACATACGTTGCTTATAAAACTGAATTTAACCTAGGAGTAGAAGGTGGTTTTCAAGAATTTCTATTATTCTTCAATCCACTAGGCTCTGCTCTACTTTTCTTAGGGTTTGCACTGTTTGCTAAAGGAAGAAAATCGTTCATCTGGATGATTGTCATTAATGGTCTTATGACATTCTTGTTGTATGCCAATATGATGTACTACCGTTTCTTTACAGACTTTATCACGCTGCCAACGTTAACGCAGACGGACAATGCCGGTACGATTGGCAATAGTATTGGTGCGTTGTTTAACCCTTACGATGTTCTATTCTTTTTAGATATCATCATATTGTTGGTGTTCGTTTTAACGAAAAAGATTAACCCAGAACCCGTTAAAGTAAAGCGTAAAAGTGTTTTGGCTGTAGGACTTGCAGCCGTCATTACATTATCAGCGAACTTACTATTAGCTGAAATTGATCGTCCTGAGCTATTAACAAGAACGTTCGACCGTAATTACATCGTGAAATATTTAGGGATGTATAACTACACCATCTATGATGCCGTAGTGAGTTCTAAGTCAACGGCTCAACGTGCACTTGCGAATACAGATGACGTAACAGAAGTAGAGAACTACGTGAAAGCCAATTACGCTGAACCAAACCCGGAATACTTTGGGAAAGCCAAAGGGATGAACGTGATCTACCTTCATTTGGAGTCCCTGCAGAACTTTGCGATCAACTATAAATTACACGGACAAGAAGTAACGCCGTTTCTGAACTCGTTAACGCGAGACCAGAACACATTGTATTTCAATAACTTTTATCACCAAACGTCTCAAGGGAAAACAGCTGATGCTGAGTTCTTGCTCGAGAATTCATTGTACGGATTACCACAAGGAACAGCGTTTTCAACAAAAGGAGAAAACACGTACCAAGCGGCTCCGGCAATCATGGAACAACAAGGATATTCAACAGCTGTTTTCCATGGTAACTACAAGTCTTTCTGGAACCGTGATGTAATCTACAAACGATTTGGTTTTCAGAAGTTCTTTGACGCAGAATATTATGATATGAACGAACAAGACGTTTCGAACTATGGGCTGAAAGATAAACCGTTTTTCAAAGAATCGATGCCGATGCTGAAGTCATTAAAGCAACCGTTCTATACAAAATTCATCACATTATCGAACCACTTCCCATACCCAATCTCTGAAGAGGACGCGACGATCGAACCTCACACAACAGGAGATGGAACGGTAGACCGTTACTTCCAAACAGCTCGATACATGGATGAAGCGATACAGCAATTCTTCTCAGACTTAAAAGAAGCTGGTCTATACGACAATACGATGGTTGTCATGTATGGTGACCACTACGGTATTGCCGAAACGCGTAATAAATCGATGGCAAAAGTAATCGGCAAAGAGATTACACCTTATGAGAACACACATCTACAAAAGGTACCATTGTTTATCCATGCACCTGGTCTAAAAGGTGGCACCATCGATAAAGTCGGAGGACAAGTCGACCTTCGTCCAACACTAATGCACTTATTGGGCATGGAAACAAAAGACTACATTCAGTTCGGAACGGACTTAATGTCTAAGGACCATGATGAAGTGACACCGTTACGTAACGGAGACTTTGTTTCTCCTAAGGTAACCGGAATCGATGGTAAATATTATGATTCAAAAACTGGTGAACTGATTGAAGAGACGGAAGAGATTAAAGCATTAGAAAAAGACGTACAAATGAAACTCGATCTATCTGATAAAACCGTTTACGGTGATTTGCTGCGTTTTCACAAAATTGATGGATTCAAGAAAGTTGATCCCTCAAAATACGACTACAATAAGCGGGAAGACGAGCCAGATAGCAGCAAAACAGAATAATTAAGTAAGCAGCCGACCCTGGATAGAGAATTGGGTCGGTTTTTTGTTGCGGTAAAGAAAGGATTTTCGTTAAGTGTGAAAAAGGATGGTCTTCTGCACAGTTTTGATCCAATGGTCAATAAAAATTGTCTGATTCTGTTCCTTAAAGTGTGTGGCAGTCGGCCAGGGTCGGTTTTAGCGGATAAAAGAGTATCGTAAAGTGAATCTATAATGCCCATTCCAGCTGAGAAGTACATCTTTTTTGATGATCCATTAAATTTAGGCTTTGAATCAACAAGAATAGATATGCAATCAACGAAATTTTACATATAATCCACGAGATTTTGGGTTCAATCCACAAGAATTGGTGTTCAATCCACAAATTTTTCACATGAAAGAAGTTGTCCGCTTGAGAAGGACATACGATAATAGTAAGAGACGTGGGATTGTCGATTGTTAAAAAACAAGACCTACTTTCAGAACAAAACCTGTATAATGGAATAATAAGGTAAAAAGATTGTAGGTTATATAAATAGTGAGGAGTGATCAATATGTTATGGATAATTGTTCTAACACCACTTGTCATTGTGTGCGCACTAGCCATTTATTTTGATAATCGCGGGAAGAAGAGGGGGACGGGCGGTGTCAACATCTACCATGATGATCAGCATTTGAGTCAAGGAACGCAGATCAATAATGCTACTGAAAGAACGAGGGCTGCAGGAAGAAACAACCACCATGGTGGAGGCGGCGGGCCGATCTAACATTACGCTCAAAAAGGAGTTAGATAAAGTGAAGACTTTTCTTGTTTGGAGCAATGTCATCATTTGCGGCTTTCTTACGGTTTTTATCGCTGTTTTCTTTGCAGCGGGAACCATCGGAGAGAACTATACGGACGAAACTTATGTCGCGCCAGAGTTCTTTTTAATTCTTCCTGTCTGGGTAATCGGAGCTGTGAACGTATGGTGGTTTTATTATAAAAATGGGATTAACAAAACAAGTTATCCTAAGCTGATTTTCATAAATGCAACACTCTGGGCATCCATTCCAGCAGGGTTTTGGCTTGCGGCATTGTTTATGTAAAATCTATTCTTTGCCTAACCCTAGAGTTAGCTGCCGGTTAAAGCGGCTAAATCTAACTCCCTCTAAGCCTTTTCCACAATTCCGTTATTCTCTGCCACTAGCCTTATAGCCTTATGTTTTGTATAAGTAGAGTTGGCGATAAACACACCACACAAAATAATGACGGCACCGATATATCCTTGAAGCCCCATATTTTCTTTAAGGAAGATGAATGCAAACAGAGCTGCGAAAATTGGCTCGAGTGAAAACAGAAAACCCGTACTCTCAGGCGTCGTGTACTTTTGTACGATAGGCTGCATCACAAAGCCATAAGCAGAACAGATGAGTGCCAATCCGAGTATGGCTACCCAATGAATCAGAGTCTGCGGCCAAACGGGAGTTTCAAGAATAAACGACCCAACAGCTGCAAAAATGCTCGCGAATCCGAGTTGATAGATCCCGAGTATTAAGGCATCTACTCTCCGCGCAAAATGATTCGTTGCAATAATGTGTATAGCGTACAGAAACGCAGCTGCTAAACAATAAAATGAGCCAAACGCAAACCTGAAATCCTTACCAATCGTAAGAAGAGCTAAGCCAAAAGAAACGAGGATCACGCCTGCTGCCACTTCTTTCGTCGGCCATTTTTTTGTGATGAATGTCTGTAGAATCGGTACGATGATAACGGTTGTGCTCACCAGAAATCCGGCAGATGAAGCCGACGTATGCTGAATCCCATACATAAGCGTGATAAATACTCCCCATAACAAAGCACCAACAATGGCACTGTATTTCAACGTTTGAACATCTACCGAAAATACTCTTTTGCGGAAGATCAACATCATCACAATAAAAGCAATGCCAAATCGCAGGGCAACGATCGTTAATGAAGGAATGCTGCCAACCGTGAGTTTCATAAACACATACGACAATCCCCAACCCATCGAAACAGAAGCTAAAATCCAGTTTGCTTGTTTTTGTGTCATATTCGAACGCCTGACCTCTCCTCATTCTCTTTTGCGTGGATATATCGTAACACCTGGCTTTTCATTAATAAAACGAATATTTATAATGGAAGTATTAGATTTTCTAATATAAGGGGGATGAGATGAGTGAATGCTTATTATGCTTTTATTAAAGCTGTTGAAACAGGCAGTTTCACGAAAGCGGCGGAAGAGCTCGGTTATACCCAATCCGCCATTAGCCAAATGGTGCATTCCTTAGAGGAAGAACTTTCAACGATTCTCATTTTACGGTCTCGAACGGGAGTTACACTGACTCCAGATGGAGAAGAGTTTCTGCCTTTTATTAAGAAGATTTGCAACTCACATAGAGAATTAAAAGAAAAAATTAAAGAGATGGAAGGGTTAGAGACCGGGCTTATTCGAATCGGTTCCTTTTCAAGTGTTTCCTGTCACTGGTTGCCGGGGCTGATAAAAGAGTTTAAGAAACAATATCCAGCGGTTGAATTTGAAATTCATCAAGGGGATTATACAGATATCGCGAATTGGATTAAAGAAGGCAGCGTTGATTTTGGTTTTGTGAATCCAAATGCTGTATCGAATCTCACGATGATTCCGTTGCAAAAAGATGAAATGTTTGCGGTGGTTCCAGAAAATCATCCTTTAGCTGAAAAAGACGTGGTCTCTTTAGAAGAGTTGATGAACGAACACTATATCCTTTTAGATGAGGGAGAAATCAGTGAACCCTTAACGATCTTTAAACAAAACAGTGTTGAACCGAATATCCAATACCGTGTACATGATGATTACGCCATTATGTCGATGATTGAGCAGGGACTGGGTGTTTCGATTTTACCGAAATTGATTTTAAGCAGATGTCCGTATCAGGTTGTGACAAAACCAATTTCACCATCGTTTGCACGCACGATCAGTCTTGCTTATAAGGATAAAAGAGTGCTGCCAATTGCAAGTCGGTCCTTTATAGACTTTATTATAGAAAGGTATACGTTCGAGAAATAAAAAAAGCTTAAAGTTTAAAAACCCTAAGCTTAGTTATTGAATTTCCTCTAATTTTTCACCAAGAATCTGGATATCATGAACCAATTTTTTGCGTTGTTTTTCACACTTACTCATTCTGTACTCCTCGAACAATGTACCTAGCTTCTTAATGATTTGTATCGCAATATTATCATTACACATCTGTCGAACATCCTAATCTAGTTAAATTATCCTATATAAGAAGACTAGCACATGATTATGAAGTAGGAAACAGGTAAAGGTAAATTTTTTGTGACTTAATACTGAGAGGCGGAAATGTGAATGGATAAAGAAAGTCTAGAATCAATAAAAAAAGTAGTGGATCACTATGCAAAATTAATTAATGTACATACATATCACTTAACATACGGATTCTCCAAAGACTTTGCTATTCCTCATATTGAGGTGGACGAAACTGGTTATCACTACGCTATAGTCGAAAGAGGGGTTGAGTTAAAAAGGTTAACGACTACCGATTTAAATGAACTATTATTTGCTATTTTCGATGGAATTACATATGAAACAGCTTTAAAGTATGAGGTTGAAAATAGAGTTGAAAATCAAGACTCCAGGATTATTTCATTTAAGAAACAAGAAGAGTTGCTCGGTGTGATTAATGAAAAATGGAGAATGAAACAAGAACTTTACCATAAAGAGATCTTAAAAAGATCCCCTTATAAAAGGAGAACAGGTAATGAGGGCATATCTTAATAAATGGATCGTTTCTGTAGTAGCGAGTTTATTCTTTATTTTTCTTGTAGACCTGTTTACACAAAAGCCTGGCCGGCTTGGAGGAAATGGAAACCTAGGATTAATTCCTCTATTTTTTGCAATCATTATTATAGCCTACTCTGGATTTGCACTTCTAACACTGTTAAAAAAGCTGGAACTGAATAGAAAGAAATGGACAAATATATTAGCAGCTTCTTTTCTTGTCTTCATTGTTTCTATTGTGATGGAGATCTCCTTCTTTAAGCGTTTGATCCATGAACTAGGCGGACCACCAACAAACATGGATTCACAAATTTATAGATTTGGCTGGCTCAATCAAGGAACGAACACACTGTATGTAAATATGTATACGTTTATCGCTTTTGTTTCCTTGATTTTGTCATGCTATGCGGCTCTTTCAATCTTTAAAAAAGCGAAAGTGAACGAGTGAATTTAAATTTTTCCAAAGAGTAAAAGGTTTGAATGATAGGAGAGATACTTGTTGAGAATAGTTGAAGTACAACAGCGAAAAGATTTGTTTGATAAGGCAGTAAATGTTTTTTGGAAACAGTGGGGAAGCGAACAAAACTACAAGTTTTATGAAAACTGCATGATTCATTCTTGCCAAACAAAGGATGAATTACCGAGGTTTTATATTGCATTAATTGAAGAAGAAATTGTAGGAACTTATGCATTGCTTAGGAATGATCTTAACAGCCGCCAAGATCTATACCCATGGTTTGCCTGTTTGTATGTGAATCCAGAATATAGAGGAAAAGAAATCGGTTCACAATTACTTCAGCATGCTATTGAAGAAACTGCGCGAAAAGGATTTGGAAATCTTTATCTTAGTACGGATCTGGAAGGGTATTATGAAAAGTACGGCTGGACGCATGTTGGAGAAGTATATGGAGTTGATGGCGGGTCGTTAAAAATCTATACAAAGTCAAGTAATAGGGAGTGACCACCATTCTAAACGCATTAATAGAATTCATAAGCAACTTGTTTTCTAATACAGGATATAAGGACACACTTGATACGCAAAAGATTGATCGTCATATAGAGATTTTAAAAGAGTACGATTGGTTTAAGCGTATATATGAACAAGAAAAGTATCACCGTTTATTCTTTATAAACCGTCACGTTAGAGGCTTAGAAAGTAAGGCTCGGGTTAATAAAATGATTCAAAAGCCAGAAGCTCAACAGAAGTTTATTAACCTTCTTGAAAAGCAGCTTAAAAATTAAAAGTCCTACTAAAGTAACCTTCTCAGTTGAGAAGGTTGTTTTTATTATGCCAGAAAAGTAATTTTAGAAAAATTATTCATATCTAATAATAGTTTAGTATGTTTACAATAACGAGACTTTGGTTGTGGGTATAATGAATTATTATTAACAGAATATAAATAATGTTCTGAAAATGAATTGTAAATATATGAAAAATAATTATAATAAAATATAGAATACAAGAGAGGAATGATCTTCATGAAAAGTAAATTTATGGCTAGTGCCCTTGCACTAACACTTGGGGCTTCCGTCGCATTAAGTGGCTCCCCATTTTTAGCAAAGGCAGAAGTAGGGCAAGAGAAGAAGTACATAGTTATTTTTAAGGATCAAGCGAAGTTGCCGACAAATTTTGGAGCTGACATTTCTAAAGCTGGAGGCCAGATTGAAGCGAAACTGGACAAGCTTGGTGCGGTAGAGGTCGTTTCTACTAATCCAAACTTCCTATCTCAAATTAAGAAATCGAGCACAGTACTAGATGCAGGAGTACAAAACATCGTTTACCCTGAAACAGCAGCTATTGAAGCTCAGGCAATGGTTACTGAAGCTGCAACAGGTGCAGATTTGTACGAAACATTACAATGGGATATTAAGCAAGTTACAGGAGACGGAGCTTCATGGAAACTTCCTGGCGGCACTGGTAAATCAGTAGATGGAAATGACATCGTTGTAGGTGTTATTGATACAGGAATTGATTATAACCATCCAGATTTAAAAGACAATTATGCATACGGAAAGTCATTCGTTCCAGGATATAAGGATGCAATTGACGAAAATGGACATGGAACACACGTTGCAGGATCAATTGCCGCTAAAGGCCGTACAATGGGTGTAGGTCCAGATTTAAAAGTAGCAGCTTATCGCGTATTCGGTCCAACAGGTGGAGCGGAAACGTCTCATATCGCTGAAGCATTAATGACAGCAGCGGATGACAATGTTGATGTTGTAAACATGTCTCTTGGAGGATATGACTGGTTCCAAAATCCTGATTATGCAACTAAAGATACGGTAGCAGATGTTCGTTTGTTTAACCGAGCGATTCAATACGCAATTCAAAAAGGTGTGACGGTAGTTGGATCTGCTGGAAACAATGCAGTGGATATCAGTTCTCCAGGAAAATTGTCTGGAGATGACAATGGTGCAACTCACCGTAGTCCGAGTAGTCAATCGTTGATTCGAGTATCTGCAGGCGGACAGCTTAAGAATTTAGCATTCTACTCCAACTATGGTGTTGGGAAAATCGATGTAATGGCGCCAGGTGGAGACCTTGGTCCTAACTATGACCCTGTAACTAAAACGGGTAGAGATAACACTTATCTTTGCTTAGCTACAGTTCCTGGCGGATATGCTTATTATGGTGGAACTTCTATGGCTGCACCGAAAACAGCTGCACTTGCAGGCGTAATTATCGCACAGCACGGTAAAGACAAGCTTTCACCAGCACAAGTAAAACACGTTATTCAATCTTCTTCTGAAGATGTGTTCAAACGTGGGTATGATGGGGAAGCAGGATTCGGCTTAATTAATGCGGTTAATGCGTTGAAATAAAACAATAGGTGTAGGAGAAACGGAGCTATCTTAATAGTTCCGTTTTTTCTTTTTCTATTAAAAAGTTGGTGAATCCCATCAATCGTTGTATACTGATATGAAAAACAAAAGGCAGGCGTTCTCTCGTAATGAAAGTAGCATATTTAGGTCCACAAGGAAGTTTCTCGGAAGAAGCTGCCTTTCGATATTTTGCTGATCAACAGAACGATTGGCATAAGTGTGATTCGATAGTAGATGTTCTCGAAGCGGTTGAAGAAGGGATTGCTGATAAAGGGATAGTTCCTATTGAAAACTCGATTGAAGGCACGATTAACATCACAGCAGACGGTCTGCTCAGGCATGATCTTTTTGTTGAAGCAGAAATCATCTTTCCAGTTTCTTTGCACCTCCTTACCTTAAAAGGAGCTAGCTTGGATGAGATACGTGAAGTATGGTCGATTGTTCCAGCTCTCGCTCAGTGCAGGGATTTTATAAGAGAATCCAAAGTGAAAAGCAGGCAGTATGACAGTACGTCTGCCGCCGCACAAGCTGTGAAAAATCAAGAACGAAAAGATGTAGCGGCGATCGCCTCAAAATATGCAGCCGAGGTGTTCGACTTACAAATTACAAAAAGCGGCATTCAAGACAACGATAATAACCACACGCGTTTTGTGGTGATCAGCAAAGAAAACACAGAAGTTAGTGAAATTAAAACAAAAACAATGCTGCTGATCTCTCCGACAGAAGATTATTCGGGTGTATTATCTTCCATACTGAACGTCTTTACGGCGCTATCAATCAACTTAACGTGGATTGAATCGCGCCCAACGAAGAAACAATTAGGAACGTATCACTTTTTTGTAGAAGCGCAAAACGGTTTACATGAAGAGAAGATGAACAAAGCGATTACAATTCTGCAGGCTTTCGGACACGATGTTCGTGTGTTAGGGAGTTACAATACGACAAAGCTGTGAGTGAAGCAATCTATTAAGTTAACAGAAGATCTAAATGTTCATAAAAGCAGTGCGATTCGTAAATGAATTCGCACTGCTTTTTAGATAATTCCTAGAAGTGGCTGGGTGGATAGCATAGTACTGTATCTATCTTCCATTAAAGGTATAATTAGTTGGTAATAACAATCTTGTTCTTCCTGAATTTATAAACTAGTGGAGGAAATAAATGATGAGTACGTATGTTTATATGGTAAGACACGGTGAATCGCCAAAAGAAGGAAATGAGAGAACAAGGGGATTAACTCAAAAAGGTTATTTAGATTCTAATATAATAACTGACATTTTGAAATGTGAAAACATTAATGTAGTTGTTTCAAGCCCCTATAGACGTTCCATTTTAACGGTCAAACATTTAGCTGAACAAATAGGGCAAGAAGTATTAGTATATGAAGATTTAAAAGAAAAGAAATTCTCTTATGACGGTAATCGGATTTCTGATAAGCAATTAGTTCCACTATTGGAGAAATCGTTTAAGGAATCAGATTTTGCATTAGAAGGCGGAGAATCCAATGATGATTGTCAAAAAAGGGCTATTAAAGTTTTAAAAGAGCTATTAGAAAAATTTCGTGATAAGAAAATAGTAATAGGTTCTCACGGGGCTGTTATGACGTTGATGATGGGTTATTTTGATAGCACTTATGACTTGAATTTTTTACATAGTACATCAAAACCTGATATTTATAGAATGGAATTTAAAGAAATGAATTTAGTGAATGTTAAAAGACTATGGTCTGTTAATGAAAGGAAATAAAGGCGGTGAATAATTGTGAATCCATCATCAGAAATTCTTAGAACCTGGCGTAAATTCGATGATTTTCCGATGGAAACGTTAACGAAGGCTTGGTATTTTCATAAAGGTACACACAGAAAACAAAGAGACGTTTCACTCATGAAAGAACATCGGAAACAGTATGGTATTACAGGTAATTGCTTTGATCTTGCCCTCTGGTTACTCGATGAGTTTAAGAAAGACGGGATTACAGCTTTTCCAATCGGTTCTCAATTTCATACAGAACATGCACATGTGGCCGTTGTTGCGCTAGACGATAAGGGCAATCGTTTTTTGTGCGATTTAGGTGACCAATGGCTGTGCCCTATTTTGGTTGAAACCCAAAGTGAAAATTACACAAATTATAGGTTAAGAGGCTTTTTTCCGGGAGCTGAAATTCAAGTCCAACCTGAAAAGAACAATATGGTGGAAATCCTTTATCATAGACCAAATGGTAAAACTTCTAAACAAGTATTTGATCTTAATCCAATTGAAATGAATGATTTTTTGCGCGGGGCAGAGTATTCACAAAATCTTATAGGTCCGAAGCCACTATTTGAATGCAGAGTTCCTCATAAAGGAGAGACCGCTCACTGGGAATTTTACAATTGGGAGAGTTTCTTAAGTACCAATAACGGGTTACATAAAGAGGATCAAACAGAGGCAATCAGTCATTGGGTAGATGTAATCCATCAAAAGGCGAATTATAACAAGGAATTTTTATTTGACGCTTTAAGTAAATATAAGAAATAGGAGCAGCTATCTTATCTAGGATAGCTGTTTTTCTTATCATGAAACTATCATTTGGTTGTTATGGGAAAAAATACTAATTGTAGGTATGATGAAATAGGATGATAGAAATACAATTTATCGGAGGTTAGGATTATGGCGATGCCAACACATATTGTAGCAGTAGGCGGACTTGTTGAGGATGATAAAGGAAACATTTTATTGGTAAAAACACATCATAACGGCTGGGTGTTTCCGGGAGGGCAGGTTGAAGCGGGAGAAAACTTAATGGATGCTCTCGTTCGAGAAGTGAAAGAAGAGAGCGGGATCGACGTCACCGTTTCACATTTAACTGGCGTATATTCAAACACAGCTCAATACAAATGGCACGATGGCGTAACAGACATTCCGACGAAAGTGATGTTCGACTTTGTTTGTAAGCCAGTGGGAGGAGAACTTGGCGTGTCAGACGAAACAACGGACAGCCGCTGGGTGGCGAAAGATGAAGTGCTCGACATGCTTACAGGTGAGGCTTACCACACACGTTATCTGGATTATTTGAACAAAGAAGGACAAGTTCACTATAAGGAATATGTTACGAAGCCGGATTTTGAGGTGAAGTTAGAGAGAACCGTATAGTGAAACGACGTCAGCACCGGCCATTTGTCAAATAGCCTTGTTTAGACTTAATTCGTGTGGGTATAGATTAGGAAAAAACAACTAGTAACAACTGAAGGAGGGCTACATGCTCATTTCATCTCTTGATTCAACAGATCTGACACGAGAACAAATCACAAACTTGTTATTTACCAACTTATCTGATGATGGGAAGTGTGGCGACTGCATACTCGTGTTCGGAGGTAAGAGTATGTACCGAATTAAAAAGGCTGCGGACTTATTTTTAGCAAATCGAGCACCTTTCATCTTGATTTCCGGCTCATCCGCCAGGTGGGATAAAGAAATTACTGAGGCCGAATGGATGAAAGAGCATCTCGTTAGGATGGGAGTGCCTGAGGAAAAGATCATCTTAGAACAAGAAGCAACTAACACCACGGAAAACGTGATTGGCTCTGCCTACGTTTTACAAAGAAAGTTTGGTCTCCAAAACATAAACAGAATACTGGTTGTGAGTTCGCCTTATCACATGAAAAGATGTTCACTCACGCTTAAAACGTATATGCCTAGCTGGATTCAGTACACGTACTGCTCAGATGACAGACCGTATGGACAAAGGGATAATTGGTGGAAGGAGCCAACTGAAGAGAGTAGAGTGTTGAAGGAGGTATCTTCTCTTATCAAATATGTCCGAAGAGGAATCCTTCAGGATGATTCTCTTGAGAACGAACATTATAAATCCGAATTTAAAAATATGAATCTAAAAAATTGATAGCCTACTATAATCATGGTTACGAGAAGAATAAAATAAAATGCTCAGGGACGCTTAATCAGTGATCCTTGAGCATTTTTTGCTTTACCATGAAAAAATAAATTAGTAAGCGGGCGATCCCATCGTCAAATTTCCGTTTTCTAGATCAATTGAAAACCACCATCCTGAACGAGGTGATTTTTTTGCAGAGTCATCCGCTTCAATACAAGCGATTTGCTTGCCGTTTAAATACCAAAAATGATAATGCTCTGGAGGTGGTGTCTTAAATTTGAGACGGCCTTCCAAATCAAATCCATACAAATAGTCAATTTTTAATGAATCCCTCGTTAAAACTAATACTCTATTTTCTTTTGAAAGAACATGAACAGTTTCTACTTTTCCCAATAATTCTTCTATGTTACTTTTCACGGTTTGCGAATCTTTATCGTATGCAAAATGAAAGAAATCATCTATTCCAAAGAACATCATTTCATCTCCAATGCCAGAATATCTTTACTTTATTATAAACCAAGTTGAAATGCATCAGAAAAGTTAGACTGCAATAGTTATCGTTATTTTGCAGGGATTCAGTGACCACATATAGAAGATGGAGGCATAAGTTGTTGCGAGGGAGACAGTTAAATGAAAGAAACATTTACAATGTTTTGGGATAGACTGGTTAGTTACGTGAATCCCGTTTGGGAAAGGATGCAACACAACAAAGATAAGATTTATTATGTCGTTATTATGGTATTTTTTATTGTTGGAGTTATTTATGCTGTAAAAGGATATTACTATAATCAATCATTAGCAGCTGTTAAAGATGGTAATGATCTTATGGGGAGGATTTTCAGCCCTTTTATACTTGCTGTCTTAAGATTTGTCCTAGTCATGTTATTAGGCATTTTTGTAGCTATGAACTTAATAGCAAATCCGCTCAAGCGTATAAAAGTCATGCAGTTTGAAGTAGAATTTGCAGAACTAGCAAAGGTTCAAGAAAAACAGCTAAACCAATTCCATTTTATCTCGAGTGTATTAAGACAAAACGATTATTTTATAAAGAAATTTAAGAACTCTGATGATATTCCCTATGAGCCCGTTTTAAGGGAGTTGCTTATGAAATATGAAGAGTTCTTTGACACTGAACTCCAAATTAGCCTCTCAACTCAAGTCTTAGAATACCAGGAACAAAAAGATTCTTTCTTGTCTCCAGAGTATAATCGATTGACCACCTTACTTATGGATGAACTGGATTCAGGAGCCCTCACAAAAATTCATACAAGAAAGAAAATGTTCGGTGAAACTCACTTTATGCTTGCTGCTAGAAGAGAATTAGTTGGCGATTACATAGTGTTAATAGAAAGTAAAGATCACATTTTTACGGATTACGATAAAGAAGTGCTGAATGGTATTTTCGAATATAGCAAAATTATTACAGATAGCATTATGCTATTGTCTGTAAACGAACTTGATTCAGATGAGCTTTATCTATTAAAAGAGACTATAAACGCACCAGAGGATGATAAGTACTAGACACGTCTAATCGTTTGCACCTGCTTGAAAATGGGTATAAAATGTATATAAAGGAGTGTTGAAGAATGAAGACTTTATCAAAACCTGCTCCGCAAATGATAGGAAAACCTACAAAAAAAACAAAGCTAACTAAAGAACAATATAGAGATCTATTATTACGCAGCTATGCGGAAAATAATAACTTTGAATTTGATATTAATAAAGTAAAGGTGTCTAAAAATGATCCTGTTGTTAGTACGGTTAACAATATTTTGACATCAATGAAATGAAAAAAGCCCTATATTCTAGGGCTTTTTTTTATAGGTATTAGAGAAGGGGCTAGATGTTTAATCGTTTCCATTGGGGAAGAAAAAGAAATCTTTTCTATCTTAAAATCTGAGTGTTCGAAATGACTCAGTCTTTTTAAAAGTTGCTCTTTGTATTGATTTTTTGTAAGTTTCATTGCCAACACCTCTATAACTTGATACTTAATCTTATGTTGTTTGAAATGGATGTATGAAAGATTGTTCTTTAAATAAACTTCATATATGTAGCATGGTCATTATTTTTCACTTTTAAAACCCTTTTTCTCTTAGACAACTTCTAACAATCTACCTCTTTTCAATTCTCCATATTAAATTTTCAGGTTTGTCCTTTTCAAGAAATGTCAGCGTATAAACCTTTTTATAATCCTTATCTGCAAACTCGACTTTATGATTCAGCTTCCAAATAAGACTGCCGTAATCACTAAAAAGATCCTGTTCATACCTGTTTTCAACAGAGAAGAGCTTTTCAGTATTAATGACATCTCCATTTCTTTTCTTTATCTCCAGATAAACATCAATACTCTTTACCTCATGATGACAAAGTATGGTGCACATGTATTTTCGATTAGGGCTGCTCTTCTTCAAAAGGGGATAGATGTTTTCATATTTTGTCTTTTTAATCGTGTTATATATTTCTTCAAAAACAGGTAGATCCCAATTCAATTCTTGAGCAGCTAGTATCATCCCTTTATGTACAATATCGAGTGCGTGTTCTTTCTTTTCCAGATCAGAGGGATTCGCTAAAATGGCTTCAACATCTGTCTCAACATAAACAGGTAAGTAGTTAAATGTGATAGGATCATATGCATCGATTTGCTCTTTGTGTTCCATACTCTTAATACAAAAAATCTGAATCCCCTTATATTCTTTTCCGTTTAGTTTTTTGGGCAATAGGCGGCTATATAAAAAAGCGATACATCTTGTTTCATGAAAAAACGTCCAGTTCAATTTCCTGTTCTTTGGAACATACAATTCAATATCTTTAATAATCATGTCCAATCTCCCTTTAAAAATGTCCTGCGTTTGTATGAAGAATTCCGTTTATCTCTATCTTATAATTCCTAGTAATATTACTCTATTAAAATGTTTTCTTTAGCAGGGTAATGAACTCACTTCATTGAACTATACATTAAGCAGTAAGATAGATTGGAGGTATTAGAATGACAGAAAATTATCCAGTTATTGAAAATGCTCAACCTTTCTATTTCGAGGGGAACAACGTGGGGATATTAATCTCACATGGTTTTACAGGTTCAACACAAAGTATGCGTCCACTAGGTGAAGCCTACGCTAAAGAGGGTTATACGGTTTGCGGTCCGAGGCTTAAGGGGCACGGTACACATTATGAAGATATGGAAAAGACTACTTATAACGATTGGATTGCTTCTGTTGAAGAAGGTTATCATTGGCTCAAAAAGCGTTGCGACACGATTTTTGTTACGGGTCTCTCTATGGGAGGTACACTCGCGTTATACTTAGCGGAAACCTATCCAGACATCCTTGCGATTATCCCAATAAATGCGGCGATTGATATTCCAGACTTGGAAGCTATGCAACAATCGAATGACAGGTTTTTAGATGCAATTGGATCTGATTTAAAAAATCCTGAAGTAACTGAACTCGCATATGACAAAACGCCGGTTCAATCAGTAGGAGAAATTGTAGAGTTGATGAAAAAAGTAAAAAACAATCTCCACTCTATCACTTGTCCTGCGTTAATTTTGGTTTCAACAGAAGATCATGTTGTACCGCCAAATAACTCTAAAGTCATTTATGATTCGATTGCATCTTCTGAAAAAGAGATCTTGGAATTGAAGAACAGCTATCACGTCGCTACCCTCGATTACGATCAGCAACTCATTATTGATAGATCTCTGCTATTTATCGAGGAGATTCTTAATCGAGCAAAAGTCTAAAGCGTAATAATTAATCTTCCTAAAAAACTAGCATCCTCTCATGTTTAAATGAGAGGATGTATTTACGTTTCACTTATATTTTTTTCGCTGTGTTAGCGTTTAATGTTGATTTGTTACTATTAATTTAGGCTGCCATAAAATGACAGCCTAATTGTTTTTATTAAACTAACGTATGATTTAGTTGAACAAGCACTTACTTCGATTGAATCATTTTACATTTTAAAATTTGGCTTGTTAATCTCTTCAACCTTTACACCCTTAAACAGAAGCCAGAAAGCTATTGATAGCTCTCCAATCACACCAGGTATGGCGACAATCAGTAGGAATATCGTTTTGTAGTCTGTATAGTTTGGTAGAAGAAAATGTGCAATACTATCTATTAAATATCCAGCAGATGAAATGATTAAGAAAATACCAATTATTCTTGGTATGTATCCTCCTGACTTGATTATTACATAACCAACGACAAACAAATGAAATCCAAAAAATACTAATCCAATAAGCCATCCATTGTTAAACGCATCAATCTGTAACATCACCTGAGCGTTTAACTGTTCTGTTGTGAATGCCGCCAAGTATTCAGCATCACTTAAAAGCTTCAATGCGTTCAAAAAATGATACAAGGCAAATCCAAAAATGGCGGTGTATACCAACCTAAACCACGCCGCGAGCATTGCAAGATTATTACGAACGGGTTTGAGTAGAACATATAATGCCCAAGCTACCAGCACATCAAGTATAAGCACAATAACAAAGCTAATAAATCCACTTCGGAATAACATCTCATTGTTTATGATGTTATTAACAGTTGTTGCAGCGTCATCTGTTTTGATAAGACCATTAATAACTGAAACATTTGTGAACATAGCAAGTATAGCCATTAGTAAAAGCCCGAACCCTGCGACTCTAGAATAATAGGATTGTGACGCTTGAGTGTTACGGTTTGTCATTTCTACCACCTCCTAATTTTACTCCAGACAGTCAAAGTTGATTTATTTATTTTTACTAAACTATGTAAGTTTTCATAATTTTATTCTATAAGGGGAAGCTGAACCCTTTTTAACTAACCTGCCTGTTAGTCGAACAAGAAATATGTTTACATCGTTAATCTAGATAACCTAAGTGTATCATGCGTTTCCAAATTTTGTATTAAATTCCCTTTGATTATTAAGTCTTTTATATTAACGACATTTCTTTGGTGATGGATGGCTTCTAGTACCTGAAACCAGGTAAGATAATTGTTTAGATACTTGGTTGCAACACCCTTAAATCGTTGTATCCATCCTTTTAGTCTACTGTGATAGCTGTTGACGTTCAGGATGTGATAAATCCCTCTAGTACGGATCTTACTATCTGATTAGAATTAATAAATAACTATGCCCTTTTCAGCAGAATAGGTTTTAAAGGCACGCCAAGAATCGGTACATAAAACGTTTTTAATGGAAAGTTTAACGTCATAAAGTAGAGTTTGCGGTGTTTTTAGCCGAAACTAATTACATCTCTTATCGTAAGCAAAAATAAGGGAGTAGGAGGAGAATTCAATGATTAAACAAATACTATCAAGTATTATGGTTGGGCTGGTTAGGGTTGATACTATCATTAATACTTCAGCATTCATACCCGGTGAATTTGTAAATGGGGAAGTCATTCTCTATGGCGGAAATAAGCCTAAAAGGATTGAAAGAATAAAGCATTCTCTTGTAAAGACATATAATTTTGGAAATGAAAACATTCATTATCCGTTCTTTAGTCATGAGATTTTTGTAGGTAAAGAAATAGCAAAGGATGAAGAAAGGCGTATTGCCTTTCATTTTAAGCTGCCTGAAAATCTTCCAATTCCTCTTTATGAAAAAGAACTTTGGCTGAAAACAGATGTAGAGATACCTAAAACATTAGATCCTGAAGATAAAGATTATGTTCAAGTAAAGATGCATCCTTTCATGGAATCTTGTATGAAGACATTTCAGGATGAATTAGAGTTTTCAGTAAATGTCCGAGAAGCCTTAATGGAGAAACAGATTATAAAAATTGATAAGAAAGAATTTGCATCGGTCTTGAATGCGAGACAACACATGTTTTTACAATCGGTAAGATTTAAGCCGACGCATATTTATAAAGATAAGTATGAAAGAATTGAGATTTTCTTTGATATCACAACTGAGTCCATAGATCTCTA
Source organism: Fictibacillus sp. UD (assembly GCF_043558025.1). Taxonomy (NCBI): domain Bacteria; kingdom Bacillati; phylum Bacillota; class Bacilli; order Caryophanales; family Fictibacillaceae; genus Fictibacillus; species Fictibacillus sp. UD. Next base: position 313,067 of record NZ_JARUHH010000002.1, on the reverse strand, counting down.
TATGTACGTAATTTTTAAATCAGCCTTTAGTAAAATCAATAGCAACCCTCTAAACTATGTTCTATTAAAACTGCCTAAAGAGATTAGTCATGACCAGAGTGAAGTATCTAAAAGGATCACAGCATTTTTAGAGAATTTAAAGAAAACCGATATTAAAGACTATGTATATTAGCAGGCGTCTGAGGTATCCTATATGGCTTCATAAAAAATACTCAGGGATACACTTAACCCTGAGTATTTTTGCATTTTTTATTTGGTTCTTTTGCTTTACACAGCCGAACTACTTCTCAGGAATTTCACACCCATCATCATCACAAATCGCTCCGTCTTGTTCATTCAAAACAGTTATCTGATCCTCCGCAATGACTTTGTTCAGTGCTTGAACAAACACCTCCGTCGGCTGTGCGCCGGTTAAGGCGTATTTCTTGTTCAGAAGGAAGAACGGAACGCCTGTAATGCCAAGCTGCTGTCCTGTTTGCTCATCAGCTCGGACTACGTCTGCCATCTCATCGCTTGCGAGCATTTTTGCCACTTCATCTCGGTTCAGTCCAACTTCTTCTGCAAGTTCTGTTAATGTTTCATGATCCCCAATATGCTTCGATTCCGTAAAGTACGCATGCAGAATCCGTTCGGTCATCTCTTTCATTTTACCGTGCTTTTTAGCAAACATCGTTAAACGGTGCGCATCAAAAGTATTGGTTAAAATCATCGTATCAAACTGAAAATCTAACCCGACTTGTTTTGCCGTTTGAACCATGTTCTGAGTGTTGGCTTTCGCGGTATCTAAACTCATCCCATATTTTTTAGCTAGCTTTTCGTAAATATTTTCTTTTACATCACGTTCCAATGTAGGATCCAATTCAAAGCAGCGATACGTTACCTCGATCGGATGGTCAATCTGTTTGATAGCATCCTCCAGACGCTTTTTGCCAATATAGCAGAATGGTCAAGCGAAGTCTGTCCACATTTCAATATGCAACATCGTCAATCCCTCCAAAACTTGTTATCTTCTATAGTATAGAAGGTAAGCGGGAAATTTACACGTGGTTTGATTGTGGGACTCCGATCACATGGAAGAAAAAGGATTAAACGAGTAATGAAAAGAATAATTATTAAGTTGAGATCTATTTCCTAAATTCAGCTCGATTGTGAGCTATAGAGATTACATGAAGGAGAAACTTTCATGAAAAAATGGGTGAAATACAATATAACCATATCACTGCTAGTGGTAGGTGTATTTTTATTTGGTAGATTTTATGAGCCATTACCTGTAAAGTTCGTTTCTAAAAAAGAAGTATTGATGTTGGTAAATCAAGCGAATGGAAAAATCGTTAAAATACCTTCGTATTATCAGGGTTATCAATGGTATATCTCAACAAAGGAAAAAGCGGATGAAAACGTGATACACTTAATGAATGGTAAAGGGTGGTCCTACGTAAAAAAAGACGAAACCTCATATGCTTTCGAAGGTATTCAGGGTAATATCTCAGTTATCAGTGAGGTATGGAATGAAAAATATATCATTTTTCATTTTCCGGAAGGGATCTGATTTATTGTTATTCAGAAGTGAATCTTACAAATCTTTATTTAGCTTCACATAATGTTAAACTAATATATTTTAAAAAGACAAAACCACTTTGCTAAAAATAACTTTTACGTTTAAACAATAGGGTGCCTATCTGTAACAGGATAAGCGCCTTTTTTTTCGTGCACCCGACCAACTTGAAACTTAAGAAAGTCTTAAGATTTTTGCTAGGTAATTGTAAAGGAATGCCGTGTAGAATGAAGGTAATTTCAAATATATACCATGCTATAATGCAGAAGGGAGAGTGAGAAACATGAATGAGTTTTCAGTGCTGGTTGTAGATGATGAGAAAGAGATACGAGACGCTATTGAAATCTATCTGAAAAACGAAGGATTAACCGTTGTGCAGGCAAGAGACGGTATTGAAGCGATTGAGATGCTGGATATGCACCAAATCCATCTGATTGTCATGGACGTTATGATGCCAAAACTAGATGGCATCTCCACCACATTTAAAATACGCGAACAAAAAAATATCCCCATTATCATACTAAGTGCAAAGAGTGAAGATACCGATAAAGTGCTGGGGCTGCAGATTGGCGCCGATGATTATGTGACAAAGCCTTTTAATCCGTTGGAGCTGATCGCCCGCGTGAAGTCTCAGCTTCGGAGATACGTCACACTCGGTACATATGAAGGAAAGACGGAGCTCATCAATCTGAACGGACTCACACTCGATAAGGAAGCGAAGGAAGTTGCGGTTAACGGTGAATCTGTAAAATTAACGCCGATTGAATATAAGATCGTGGAGCTGTTGATGTGTAATCCAGGAAGAGTGTTTTCCATAACAGACATTTACGAGCGGGTATGGAAAGAACCGAGTTATAACGCGGAAAATACAGTTGCCGTTCATATTCGTAAAATCAGAGAGAAGATTGAGATTGACCCGAAAAATCCGAGGTATTTAAAGGTGGTATGGGGAATTGGATACAAGATGGAAAAGTAGAACAAAAATAACGGTGTGGATTGTGTTGTTGACCATTGGACTTAGCGGCATTCTATCCATCTTAGACAATGGCCATTGGTACGTGAATAAAGATTATTTTCATACAGAAGATTTCGACATGCAGTTGAATGAATACATCGAATACGTTTCTGTTGCCGATATCAATCATACTTCTGAACAAGAATTGAAGAGCAACATTAAAGTGACAAAAGAAGATATTGAGGAGCATCGTACGCGCTATGGTACTTTATCCGATCAAGTTTCGAACCTGAGAGATCAGTATCAGGGTAGAATTGATGATGCTAAAGGAGCAGACAATGAAAACGTAGTAAAGCTCTATGAAGAAGAAAGAGATCAGAAGATTAACGATATTATGGAAAACTTTAAGAGCGATGAACATGTTAAAGCAAAGGTAATGAAAGAAAAGGAAAAACAAATTGACGCATTTCTTAATAAAAGAGAAAAATTCATTGCCAATTACGATCAGAATTTGCTGATTTATGATTACTATCTGGAAGATGTGAAAACAGGAGAGGTATTTACAAATGTTAAGAATGTCAATCGTGCGAAAGATCTAGAGAAGTCATCTAATCTGTTTACGAAACACTATTCATCAACAGGAAATGGTTCGCTGCAAGTATATGGTCCTTATTCATTTTTAAATTATCCAGAGAACGAATTAGTAGCTCCAAAACCAAGATTGCTTCAAGGTGTCATTACGATACCCAATTCCGCTTCTACAGGAAACTGGATCACAGAGCAAAAGAATGACTTTGAAATCAGACAAACTTTTTTTTATGCAACGTCTATCATCAGTTTGTTCGCTATTGTCCTTTTATTGTTATGGGCCAAGAAGATGCATCCTCTACAGGTGATTGCGGCTTCTGAAAAACGAAATCTATATAAAGCCATTCCAATCGATATTAAGCTTGGGAGTCTGTTGCTTTCTATTTTCTTCATGATTGTGGCACTATTTGCGAATGCACAGAATTACGTTTACTTCTCGTATATGTATAGCAGCGGAATCATCGAATTTTTGTTCGCGGTTCTTATGACTGGGATAACACTTGTACAACTCGTATGGATCTATCGTGAGGTTGGCCAGAAACACTTGTATAAAGAAGCATTTCTGTTAAAAATGTCACGCTGGTTTTACCGATTAGGATCAGAGGCCTTTTACAACAGAAGTGTTGGAATTCAGATTCTGCTACTTCTTATCGTAATCTTTTTATCGGGATTTGGTGCTGGGGTTGTGTTCATGTATCCTATCCATTTCCCGCTCTATGTGATTTTGTTTATGGTTTTCACCATACCGGTTCTGATTTATCTTTTTAAACGAATCGGATACCTTAACAAGATCATTCAGCATTCCAAAGAGCTTGCGGCAGGACAAATGGAACAAGACCTGCCTCACAAGGGGAATTCAGCATTGGCGCTGCTCGCAGGAAACTTGAATGTATTGAAACACGGTGTGAAAACCTCAAAAAGAGCTGAGGCAAAAAGTGAACGATTAAAAACCGAGCTAATCACAAACGTAAGTCATGATCTGCGTACACCGTTAACCTCAATCATCACGTATACAGAACTCATGAAGTCACAAGAGTTAACAAAAGAGGACCATGATGCCTATTTGGAAATCATTGACCGCAAATCGAAGCGATTGAAAATCTTGATCGATGATTTGTTTGAAGTATCCAAAATGGCAAGCGGCAATCTTGAACTCACAAAACAACGGGTAGATATCGTTCAGCTGCTTCAGCAAGCGATGGCCGAATACAACGAAACGATTAAAGAATCTTCGTTAGTTTTTCGATCGTCAGAACCTGCTAAACCACTTTTTGCGTATGTGGATGGGCAGAAGATGTGGCGCGTTTTTGATAATCTAATAGGGAACGTTCTAAAATATTCGATGGACAACACAAGAGTCTATGTTTCGGTGGCACATGTGAACCAGAAAGTACAGATCTCTTTTAAAAATGTTTCTAAATATGAACTAGGCGGAAATATTGAAGAATTGTTTGAACGGTTCAAACGAGGGGATACGTCTCGCCATACAGATGGATCAGGCTTAGGCCTTGCCATTGCCAAATCCATCGTTGACCTTCATGAAGGAACCATGGATATTGATGTAGACGGCGACTTGTTCAAAGTCACGATTGAATTGGATGCGATGGAATCATGAAAATGAACAGAAAGCTGTTTATCGGCATTACCATCGTACTATATAGTATATTTGGATTTGCGGGGAATGCGGGGAGTCCTCATATGAAAGAAACGAGCAACTTCCCACAAATCTCTGAAACTACTAACGAATAAAGCAAATTTCGCGATTGGGTGCATTTCTTCATAAAGAAGAAGTGCACTTTTTTAAATGGAATAAAAAATATTTAACTCTTTTAACAGTTTTAATTACCAAGTTTCTGTTCGTTTTTTTCTAATAATGGTACAATAGTAGTAGAAATTTCTAAATCATATTAATAGGAGTGAACACGATGGCTTTAACCTTGGAGAAGGATTATATTAATTATTTTACAAATAACAGAGACGAGTTCCAAGAATCATTATTAAGTGAAGCCCGAAATGTTCGTGGGAAAATTGAAGAAATACTGTTGATCGGTAACATCGATTTGTTATCCAATGCCCATAAACTTGTGATGTACACCATCCAAGGAAAAGACAGCGAATTAGAAGAATTTGCAAAAATAGAAGGTGTATCGTGGGCATCACATAGCCTCACGCTAGCATTTAAACTTGAATGGGTACAAGCGATCCGAAGAACCATCTGGAAATATCTGCAGGAATTCAATAAAATGAATCACATTGAAGTAGAAGCTGAAGGATTTTTTAACACGGAAAGAGAAATTAATGACCGCATAGATAAGTTTTTAAACGGATTATTCTTAAGTTATTCTGAGTACAAAGATAAGCTGATTGAGTCCCAGAAAGCAATCGTTGAAAATCTTTCTGTTCCTATCATTCCGATCACAGCAACGGTTTGTGTACTTCCTCTAATAGGGAATATTGATACTTATCGAACAGACACGATTGAAGAGAAAGTGCTTATGGAAATCAGCAGACTTCGCATCGGAACACTAGTCATTGATCTATCGGGAATTGCTCAAATGGAGACAGAAGTGATCGAACACCTGATGAAAGTAATCGAAGGTGCGAACATGATGGGCTGTGAGTGTGTCATTACAGGTCTGCGTCCAGAAATCGTACGCAAAGTAACAAGCATCGGATTAACATTTGAAAGTAAAGCAAAGACAAAAGCTACTCTTCAGCAAGCTTTAGAAGATTATCTTAGATAGATTAACGCAATAAGCCGCAACGGAATTTGTTGCGGTTTTTTTTAAGAAGGATGATTCTATTTTTGCTGCATAATAGAGGTGTTTTATGAAAAGGTATGAAAAAATGTTAATTGCAATTCATGAAAAAGATTTTAATTGCTACTCAAACAAAGGAGACTGGCTTTTCATTGCAAATCACAAAGACACAAAAAAAGGGCTTTTCCGATTGCCGAACTATATCCACTTCTTTGTTTCAATCAATGAGCAGCGAATGCCCTCTGAAATCGGTGTAGTAAAGAATGTAAATGGTGGAATTACAGCAAAAGAACTAGCCGAACGCGACTATAAAAGCAGAAATAAAGACTTAAAGCTTCTTACTGATAAAGCGATCAAAGAATATGATTGGTTTTTAGAAAGAGTAAATGCTCAGCTCCAACATACGCCAATGGCTGTAACTTGGCTTGAAAAAACATTCCCTAGAAAAGAGAAAGAAATGAGGGTGCATAAAAAGTTCTTTACAGGTTTAACAAAAGAAGAAAAGAAAGAACTGTTTGAAAGCTAATACCAATTAAATATTAGTTGGGTGCGTTGATCCATGAAGGATTAACGCTTCTTTTTATTGAACAAATTTAGCAGAATTGTTTTAGATGAATTCAAAGAGTTTGCAATAAAGCCAACCGCTGCTAACGTGTGAAAAATAGTAATATATATGCATAGTTTTAATATCGGTCCATTTCTATACTAAGGATAAGGAGGAGAGATCATGTCTGATAACTGGAACTTTTATATGGATGAGTTGGAAGAACACTTGGCTTCATTTGTTGTAGATCTGGACGTAACGGAAGAGGTAAATGTAAAAAAATATAAATGGTTATTCTCAGTAAGTATTGCTATTAAAAATCCAACAGAGCTAGGTTTCCCTGAGGAACAAGAAGATGAACTCATTGGTGAGTGGGAATATAATCTGATGGAAAGGTTGAATGATGAAGATATCATTCAAGTCGGACGGCTGACAACGAACGGCACACGTGAATTTTTTTATTATGCGAAGAAAGAGAAACATTCCAAAATCATTGAGCAACATGCACTAGCTATCTTTGAAAAGAATGGATATAAAACGGAAATTTCATATATTGAAGAAGAGGAACCGTGGTCATTTTATTACGAATTCCTATACCCTAACACCTATCAATTTCAACATATGTCGAACCGTGAATTAGTAGAGGTACTAGAAAACGAGAAAGATCATCTAGAAGAACCTCGGAAAATTGAACATTAGATAGAGTTTGAAACCTTGGATGAATTAAAATCTTTTGAACAAGACATCCAAAAAGAAGGCTTCAAGACAGAAAACCTAGAACAGGAAAAAAACGAAGATGGTACATACAGCATCACCATTTCGCGTGAAGATGGTGTGGATTATCCCTTAATTGACGATGTGACTGATTTAATTATAGAAATCGCACAAAACCATAATGGTGAATATGACGGATGGGAATCTCCGGTTATTTTAAGTAAGAGGGGATAATAAAGAATGACGGATGTTATAGAAGGATACATATGCAACTGCTGCGGGAAATATCATGATGAACTGCCCTTAAACTATGGAAGCCCTGCTCCTATTTATTACGAAGAAGCTACAAGAAGAGAACGTAAAAAGCGTTTTGAAATAAATGATGATCTATGTGTTATGGATGGTGAACACTTCTTTATTCGTGGCTGTATGGAGATACCCGTCATAGGATCAGATGAACCCTTTGTTTGGGGTGTATGGGTCTCACTCAGCGAGGAGAATTTCGCACTCACTTTAGAGCATTGGGATGATCCTGAAAGTGAAAAGCTAGAGCCCATGTTTGGATGGTTATCCACGGCACTTCCTTTGTATCCTGATACAATCAATCTAAAAACCTATGTGCATACCCGTTCTGTAGATCTACGTCCCTATATAGAGCTCGAGCCTACAGATCACCCACTTTCAATTGAACAAAGAGAAGGAATTAAGATTGATCGGGTTAAAGAAATTGCTCAATTTTTTTGTAAGCATAAGTAGGTAGTATTGAATTGATATATTTTATTGAGAAAACGACCAGACATGAAATCTGGTCGTTACGTCTTATTTCTGATCTGCCGGATACACCAATCCAACTTGATTGCGGGCTTCATCCATGATCTTCATCACAGCGAGGGAATTGCTATGGGAGTTTACCTTTGACTCCAGCTCTCCACGCTGAATCAACTCAATAAATTCTTTTGCTTCGTAATACATCTTCGGCTTGTCTTGCTTCACCGTAATGTCTTCTGTACGTCCATCACGATAACGGATCTCGATCTTCGTCATGTCCTGAATGTGGTCAATCAGGATACTTCCGTTCTCTCCTTGAATTTCAGACGGTACGTACGAGTTTGAGATCTTTGAATACATCACAACTGCTTCTTTGTCGCTGTAGTTTAAGAGAATGCTGCCTTCACCGTCTACTCCAGACTCCAGCAAATACGCGTTAGCTTTCACTTCATCAGGCTCTCCAAAAAGAACAACCATCGGGTACAAACAATAGATGCCGATATCCATTAGTGATCCGTTTGAGAATTCTAGTCTGAACGCGTTCAATATCGTTCCTTCCTTATACTTATCATAACGAGATGAGTACTGACACGAGTTCGCAAAATAACGGCGGACTGTTCCGATCTTATGTAGGTTTTCCTGAATGCTCTTAAAGTTCGGCGTCACCGTGGAACGCATCGCTTCCATCAATAGCACGTTGTTTTCTTTTGCGACAGAGATCATTTTTTCAACTTCAGCAGCGTTCGACGCAATTGGTTTTTCACAGATCACATGCTTGCCATGCTTCATGAGCGTTATCGCTTGGTCGGCATGAAACGAGTTCGGGCTCGCAATGTAGACGGCATCAATGACAGAACTTGCTGCCATTTCCTCCACATCGGTAAACGTATGCTCTGCACCATTTTTCTCAGCAAATTCCTTCGCTTTTTCTTCTGTACGAGAGTAAACCGCACTTAATGTAAAACTCTCCACTTCACGGGCTGCAGAAATAAAGCTTTCTGTAATCCAGTTTGTTCCGATCACTCCAAAATTCAACATTCAACATCCTTTCCCATCTGTAGGCAAAAACCTGCAGCTTTCATAGTATGTATTCTACTCCTATAGTCATGTTTTAGACAAATAATGAGGACTGTCGCACTATTTTTGTTGAAAAAGGTTTCTTAAGATAATATACGGGGTAAAGATAGAACAAAACCTGGTAAGGAGGGATGAGTTATGCTTACTATGACAAACCATGAACAGCTAACAACAAAGCCTTTAGATTTGCCAGTACCACGATTCGTGCTAAAAGAACAATCACTCGTTGATCAAGAAAAACGTAAACCAGAATTCGAACTTACGTCGTTGAATCCGAAATAATAGACACTATACATGAAGAAAGCGAAGATCTTAGGGGATCTTCGCTTTTTTGTGCTGTATTATTTTTGTATGGATTGTCTACGTGAAGAAGCCTTTCCTCTTTTCCTTGGCTTATCGGCATTGTTCCATGCACCGCTTCTCTTTTTGCCACTGACCTGGGCAAGTGCTAGGGACATGAGCGAGCATGTCAGGCTAATCATGAATGGGGTAGTGTGCATACTTTTGTTTTTTCATAACCACTCCGCGACGATATCTCCGCTAAAGCGGCCTGTGAGAAGACCGGTTGGAATGAGTAGCACCATTGATATTCCAAATATGATGTATGCGATGAGCCTTTGGTTCTCCTGCTTTCTTAACAATGTAATAAAACGAGGTCCGATGAAAAAGAGAAAGAATGTCAAAAACCACACGCCCCATAAAAACACCCACACACCCATACATATTGATTTGCTTTCAGCCCTGGTACTAGACACAACAAAGAAGTTACGACATCCGTGACCGTTATATAAGTCGCTATGAGTTTTTTTGAATAATTCCTTTTTTTGATTCTTTGGGACACGTAGATTGCGTAAAAAAGTAATATGAAATTCGTGATGACGTAAATAGATATGTAAAAAGGCGTAATAGGATCGACCATTACACCAAAAAGACCGAAGAACAGTGGAAAGAATAATAGCATATAAGGTTCACGTGGATGGGTCTTCTTCATCGTTATCCTCCAACAACTAATAGATACCTATAGTTTAGCACGGATAGCATCATGGATTATATAAAAACAGGAAAAGTTTGGTTTATTACCCTTTAATTAGGGTATCAAAAAATAAAACCAAAAAATGATCCATGAGGTGAAGAGATGAAGAGAATGGCTTTGTTATTAGCAGCACTGTGTTTGATGCTTTTAGGCGGTTGTAATTTGTTGATGGAAGATGACTTTAACGCGTATTTAGATGATCGCAACAAGCTGATCAATAAAGAGATCAAAGCATTTGAAGAAGCGAAAGAGAATTTTGCGGCGATGATGGAAGATCCGAACGCCAAAGAACAGGTACAGAAAAGCATCGAGAAGTATGAAGCGTTAGTAAAAGAAGCGGAGAGCATGAACTTTGATAAACTGGAAGACTTGAATAAGTCTCAGGAAAACTTCATAAAAGCGATTCAGTCAAATGCAGAAGGATTGAGACTGAGTTTATCTGCTTTTGAAAAACAAGATACAAAGCTTGATGAGGAGTCGTATGCGAAATTCCAAGAAGCGCAAAACTTTGGGAAGAAAAGCGAAACAGAACTAGAGAAGTTTGCAGAAGACAATGATTTCACGTTGGAAGAAACAAAAACAAATGAGTAATAAGAAAAGAGCTGAAAGGGAATCAGCTCTTTTTTCGCGTCTTTTTATCTTGTTGCTTCGCTTCCTGAATGATGGTGTACAGATACAAGCCACCATGACCACCAGCAACACCAATTGGTAGAACAATGTAAGGGGTAAATGCGCGGTCGTGATAACCGAACATGTACAAAATGCCATAACAGATGACCATCGTCATAACGCCAAACACTAATTTAATGAGAAATGCTTTCAAAACAGTCGCTCCTTAAACCTTATTGAGTGCATTCATTTTAACATACCTTTTCTTGCAGGATATACAGTCTTTTTACCGAACGGAATGAATAGAAAAAGGAGTGGTGAATCTTGCCTTATTGTAAAGTCGAGAAAGCAAACATGTATTATGAAGAAATCGGATCGGGAACACCAATCATAATCATTCATGGATTCACGCTAGACCACCGTGCGATGAAAGGGTGTATGGAGCCCGTCTTCCAAGAAAGGGAAGGGTACAAAAGAATTTATATTGACCTTCCTGGGATGGGTCAGACCAAGGATTATGATGATGTCGCCAATACAGATGATATGCTGGAGACTGTTATTGAATGTATTGATGCACTATTACCAAATCAATCTTTCTTGATCGCAGGCTATTCGTATGGTGGTTATCTGACAAGGGGCGTTATCGCGAGAATGGGTGAACGGGTGTTAGGTGCAGCGTTTATTTGCCCGGTCATAATAGCTGAAAAGGGAAAACGAACACTGCCGGAGCACAAGGTCATACATAGAGATGAAACGTTTTTAGCAACACTTAATGCGGAAGAGAAGGAATTCTTTGAGAACAATTTTGTCGTGTTGAATGAAAACACCTGGAATAGAGCAATGGATGAGCTCGTCGTAGGCATGGAAGCAGCTGATCAATCTTTTCTTGAAAGAATACAGAATGCATATGGGTATTCTTTTGAAGTAGATGAAGGGAATCTTGCAAATCCTAGTCTATTTATAGTAGGGAGACAAGACAACGTAGTAGGGTATAAGAATGCGTTTGACATACTTTATAAATATCCGAGAGCTGCGTTCTCCATAGTGGATACGGCAGGGCATAATTTGCAGATCGAGCAGGGTGAGCTTTTTAATGTGCATTTTGGTGAGTGGTTAGTGCGGACAATGAAGGTTGTATAAAAGTTATTTTAAAATAAATGCGACTTTAATCCTCTATTTTTAGAAAAATAGAGGATTTTGTCTTTATTTGTAAAAATATACTTAAAACATAATAAATATTTATTATAAGTACATTGAACTAAAAAATGGATGGGAGGAAGAAAGAAAGTATGTGGAAAAAGCGTTTATAAATAAAGAGAGAAATATTTACTAGGGTGGATGAGAAGTCTACATAGGACTTTTAGGGGGGCTCGATATGAAAGTAGGAGTAATATCACCATATCCTGAATTCACAAATTTAGTAAGAGAGATTTCGCATGAAATGGATGTTCCGGTAATAGTCAAAGAAGGTGCATTGCAACGAGGATTATCTGCTGCCAACCTGATGATAGAGAAAGAGAATGTGAGTGTAATCATTGCACGAGGTGCTACAGCTGATTTACTAGAGAATAAGTTGAAAATTCCAATCATCAAAATTACAGTAAATAATTTTGACCTTTTAAAAACCTTCCAGACCGCTAAACAGACATCATCTCAAATCGTTTTTATTGATCATTACGAAAATTATTCATTATATGACATACCATTTATTGAGAAGTTATATTCTGTAAACATAGAATTAAAACAATACCATGATGAAAAAGAAATCGCAGACATAATGCAAGAAATGAAACAACAAGGACAGCACAAAGTGATTGTTGGTACAGCGCATTGTATGGAAAGAACAGCAAAGAAACTAGAATTGTCGTGTTTTATTATTAAATCTACTAAAGAAGTTATGATTGAGGCGTTACATAGAGCATTTGAAACTGCACGTCTTTATGAGAGAGAAAAACTTAGACAAATCCATCTTCAGACTATTATTTCTCATGCATTTGATGGTGTTATTGCGACAGATGTTCAAGGTAACATAAGTGTATTTAATAATGTGGCAAGTGATTTGCTAGATATTAAATCTCAGGAACTGATTGGAAGAGAGTTGAAAAAGATACATCACCCAAAACTAAAAAAGCTATATGGTGATGGTTCTGAAGTTAGAAAAAAAATTTCAAGTTTCGGCAACCAAAGATATGTAGTTAACAGAATTCCTTTAGAAGGTGAAAGTATAGTAATAACTTTTCAAGAAACTAATAAAGTTATGGAACAAGATTCCCAGTTAAGGAGAAACTTACATAATAGAAGATTTTATGCGAAATACACTTTTAAAGATATTCTATATCAGAGTGCTGAAATGGAACAAGTAATCGAATTAGCCAGGTTTTATAGTAAAACAGATAAGAGTGTGTTAATTACGGGAGAAAGTGGAACAGGAAAAGAATTATTCGCACAAAGTATTCATAATGAAAGCAACCGTAACAAAGGTCCTTTTGTGGCGATAAATTGTGCGGCACTTCCAAAAGACCTTTTAGAAAGCGAATTGTTTGGATATGAAGATGGAGCATTTACAGGTGCGAAAAAAGGGGGGAAACCCGGACTTTTTGAGATGGCTCATGAAGGTACATTATTTTTAGATGAAATTGGAGAGCTGCCAATTGATTTACAAGCGAGACTTCTTCGTGTTCTTCAAGAAAGAGAAGTGATGAGGATTGGTGGAGAAAAAATAATTCCTATTAATGTTCGAATCATTTCGGCTACAAATAAAGATCTTAAAGCCTCTATAAAAGATAATACCTTTAGGGAGGATTTATATTTTAGGTTAAATATATTGCGAGTTATAATACCCTCACTTCGAGAAAGAAAAGAAGACCTATATGTTCTAGTTAATCATTTCTTACAAAAGAATGGTGAAGTGGATTATTTGTATGATGAAGAATTTTTACTGTTTATAAAAAACTATGATTGGCCAGGTAATGTTCGTGAATTAGAAAATGTCATTGAAAGAATGACTACTGTAGGTAAAGTCTCTAAAGACATGAAAAAGGTGTTACTAGATCACCCCATTGGAACGATAAATCAAGTAGACAACAACCTAAAGGTAAAAGAAAAAGGAAGCATAGAACTGACATTAGGTACCTTAGAAGAGATGGAGAATCAAATTATTCATCATTTTCAAAAATCATATCAAGGAAATAAGCAAGAAATGGCTGATAAACTCGGATTAAGTCGCACAACACTATGGAAGAAAATAAAAAAATTAGACATTCTTTAATAATTGTTCACTTATTGAACGTCGCGTTCATTTTGCAAACACAGAATGTTCAGAATATTAACTTTGATTAAGTCTTCTCACTTGAGGAGGCTTTTTTATGCATTTCATAAGTTGGCATGGAACTTGCATTAAAGATTAATGTATTAAAAAAATTGGAGGGATTTTATATGAATTCAGATCACTTTTTACATCCAACTCAGCCAGCTGAGGCTAATTTTGAAAAGGTTAAGTATGAAAAGAAGGACATGGTTGCTACGATTACAATCAATCGTCCAGATGTTTACAATTGTTTGAATTTCCAAACGTTACGAGAAATGACACGAGCGTTCGAACTAGCGTCCTGGGATGATGAAGTAGGAGTAGTTGTATTAACAGGAGCTGGTGATAAGGCATTTTGTACGGGTGCTGATATGAAAGAACAAAACAATGATATTTTAGAACGCCCAAGGAACTATTGGAAATGGATGGGGGTTTTCATAGAAGCGCATGAAAAACTCTTAAACATTGGAAAACCAACAATCGCTAGACTTAATGGAATTACAGTGGGCGGCGGAAATGAATTTAACATGAACTGCGATTTAGCAGTTATGGCCGATCATGCTTACATTCGACAAGTAGGAAACTCTCACGGAAGTGTAGCGGCAGGTGGAGCCACACAGTGGCTGCCTATAATGGTTGGCGATCGCAGAGCGAGAGAGATTCTTTGGTTAAATGAAGAAATCAGTGCAGAAAAAGCTCTTGAATGGGGATTGGTAAATGAAGTAGTCCCAATGAGTCAACTAGATGATGCAGTGGATCGAATGGCAAAGAAATTACTAAATAAATTGCCTGAGTGTGTTCGTTATACAAAAGAACAAACAAATTATTGGAAGAAGATGTCTTTAAACCAAACCGTAGGACATGCGCGTGATTGGCTGACAGTTCATACGAGTGCATTTGAAACGCATGAGGCGATGAGAGCATTCAACGAAAAGAGAAAACCCGATTATATGATGTTAAGAAATAGAGCCGCTAATGGGGACTCTTCTGAACACTTATGGGGAGCACCAATGGTTGAATGTCATGAATGTGGAACTAAAGATTTGCCGGAGCACTTTAATCATTGTGGTAAATGTGGAAGTCCATTAACGAAGTAAAGTGATTATCTACCTAAAATGTATAGGGGGTTATGGAAATGAGGCTTTCTGTTTCGGAAAGAGTTGCTAGTTGGTACAGCAGGTATTTTCCTCATGATTTTATCTTTGCAATATTATTAACCCTTGTAGCTATTTTCTGTGCATATGCTTTTACAGCAAGTTCAATTGGTGAGGTTCTTGATGCATGGTTTAATGGTATACCAATGTTATTTACGTTTGCCTTCCAGCTTATGTTTACTTATGCTGCGGCATTAGTACTCGTTGACACCCCTGTAGTGCAACGGTGGATCATCAAAGCTGCCAGTACGATCAAAACACCAACGGCCGCTTACTTAATTACGGGTATTGTTGGAGCATTAACTTCGTTTTTAGGCTGGTATATTGGACCAGTTGTTACGTCGATCTTTGCTCGAACGGTTGGAAAGCAGATTAAAGGGGTGGATTATCCGCTTTTAGCATCAATTGCATATTCATCTTTCACCATATCCTTAACAGGTATCTCTGGTACTATCCCCTTATTCGTGTCTACAGAGGGAGAGCTAAATACACAATTATTTGGTGGTATCATTTCTCTGGATAAGACTACATTTTCCACATTAAATATTGTTTCGTGTTTAGCGATTGTTACGGTTACCACCCTAATCTATTATTTTGTGGCAAAGAACAAGAAGAAAATTACTTCTTTTCAAGATCTAGCAATAGACAACGAGGAAATCGCGAGCAGTATCGAGCCGGAAGTAACTAATTCATCTATGAAAGTTGAAAAATCATTTGCTGACAAAATTAATGATTTTAGACCAACAATCTTAGTTATTGGATTAATTGGTTTTGTGTACCTGTTCTATTATTTTTCGAAAAATGGAATGGCAGGACTAAACTTAAATACTGTTGCTTTTATTGCTTTAGTGATGGGGTTATTAGTTCAAAAGGATGCTGTTAGTTATTCGAAATCATTTTCGAAAAATCTAATTTCCACGGGTTCAATTGGACTTCAATTTCCGTTATATGGGGGAATTGCTTCAGTACTAATGGTATCAGGTTTAGCAGGGAAACTTACAGATTATATTGTAAGCGTTTCCACGGAAACCACCTTTCCAATTCTTACGTTTTTAGTAACGGGATTTATTAACTTGTTTATTCCATCAGCTGGTTCCCAGTTTACTGCAACAGCTCCCTTCTTTATCCCTGCCGCTGAAGCTTTAGGGGTAGAAATGCCAAGGGCTGTAATGGCAATTACTTATGGAGATATTTGGACGAACTTAGTTCAACCCTTTTGGACTTTGTTGTACTTCCCTATTTTAGCTGCTGGTACAAGGCTGCAAGTAAGAGATTTCTTAGGATATTGTCTTCCTATTTTATTAGCGGTCGGTGTGATTTGGATCCTTGCTTTAATGTTCCTTCCTATCTAATAAACTGCAGCATTGAAAGGTGGTTAAACAGTGAGTGTTCCGTACTACCATAAAACGATTGATTGGAATAAACTCGTCTCTGAGTACGAACCTCCTCTCGAGTTTGTAGAGGGAACTTGGAAATGGAGCCGTGACAGAATTGAGCATACACAGTTAGAGAGATTAAAGGAAACATTAAGAAAGGGCAGTGAAATACCATTTTATCAACTTCTGTGGGAGAAACACGATTTCTCCCCAGAAGATGTACTATCACTAGATGATATGTATAAGATTCCTATCTATACAATCGATGATATTAGAGACAGTATAGAGAGAAAACCACCATTTGGTGACTACCAAAAATACCACTTTATTGATGGAACACATACACCTTTAAGATTTTTTACAAGCGGTGGGACGACTGGAACACCAAGACCAACAATTTATTCCCAATGGGATAGAGAAGTAGGTGCTATTTTAAGTGCTCGTACGTTCTACTTACAAGGAATAAAACCAGGTGATGCTGTAATTAACGCATGGTCATACTCAACACACAATGCAGCGTGGATAATGGATCACGCATTATGGCAATGGTTAGGATGTACGCCAATTACAACTGGTACCGGTAATGTGACTCCTACAGAAAAACAGGTGGAATTTGCTAAAACGTTTGGTGCGTCAGCCATTATAGCTACCTCAGATTACTTATTACACATTGCTGATACGGCAAAGAAAATGGGATATGACCCGAAGACAGATTTTAATCTAAGAACGTTATCTGCTTTTGGAAATACCGCACCAGTTGAAGAAGCGTTCGGAATACCTGTATATGATTCCTACGCGTTTCATGAAGTTCAATATGTCGCAGCGGAATGTCCAGCTAAACAAGGACTTCACATATTTGAGGATTCATTTATCGTTGAAGTCGTGGATTTTGAAACCGGAAAACCACTTCCTCCGGGGCATAGAGGAAATATTGTAGTAACGGCTCTTTATAAGACGGGAACCCAGCAGATTCGCTATAATATCCAGGATATCTCGGCTCTTTATGAAATGGTTCCATGTGCCTGTGGCAGTCTGCATAAACGAATGGAATATTTTCAAGGGCGTAGTGACACAATGGTGAAACTGCGTGGCATTAACGTGTGGCCAGAAGCATGCGGAAAAATCGTTTCAGAAGATAGCAGAACCAATGGAGAGTATTACTGCTATGTAGAGAAAGTTAAGACGGAAGGAAAACCTGCAAGAGATGAAATGACAATTTTAGTTGAAAAAAGAAGTGCTGATCAATATGATGCGCCTTTAAAACAAGATTTAGAAGATATTCTAAAGAGAAAAATTGGTGTGAAAATTCATGTGCAGATCGTGGATACAGATTCTTTAAAAGAATTAACAGGACATGGCCATAGAGCAAAACTAAAACGGTTCGATGATCGCCGAAAAGAGGGGATGAACGTATGAAAGCCGTTGTATTAAACTCACATGGACCAATTGATCATTTGAACATATCACAAGATCAATCCTTATTAGACCTTCGAGATGGAGAAGTTAGGCTGAAGATAATGTATTGCGGATTAAACCATCTTGACTTATGGCTTCGTAAAGGTGGAACAGGGGATAAGATATCGCTGCCTCGTATTCCGGGAAGTGACATCGTTGGTGTTATTGAGTCTAAAGGTAAGGATGTACTTAATATATCAGTAGGAGATACGGTGTTAGTTTATCCAGGTAAATCTTGTGAACAATGTGCGTACTGCCAAAAAGGAAGAGAGACACTTTGCAGGGAGTTTAAGATTATCGGTTATCACGTTGATGGAGGCTACTCTGATTATATTAATGTGCCTGTAAAAAATGTAGTTAAAATTACAAATCAAAATCTAGAAGCATGGGCTGCAGTACCCGTTTCCTATGTAACGGCCTGGAATGGTTTAGTAACTAAAGGAAATTTAACCATGTTTGATACAGTAGTGGTTTGGGGTGCTGCAGGAGGATTAGGTTATGCTGCACTTACCATTGCTGAAGGATTCGGTGCGAAAACGATAGGGATCGTTGGGTCAAAAGAGAAGGAACTATTTTTAAGAGAAAGAGGATATAAAGGACATATCGTTGTAAGGACTGAGAATATACAACAAGAAATTAGAGACCTCACAGATAAACAAGGTGTTGATATTGTTCTGGATCACGTAGGACAAGAAACTTGGAAAGAAAGTTTGAAGATGTTAAAACGTGGCGGGCGATTGGCGTTCTGCGGAGTTACAACCGGTCACCAAGCTGTTACAGATCTTCGTTATATTCTAGGAAAACAATTAACAATTCATGGATCTTGGATGGGTGACATGAATGATTTTAAAGAAGTTGTTCAGTTTATTGAAGTAAATGAGAACCTTCCTTATATTTGGAAAACTTACAGTCTTGATGATGTAAGAGATGCACACAAAGTGATGGAAGAACAAAAACACGTTGGGAAAATTGTACTAAAAGTGAATGAAGAGGAACAGGGTATATGACTGTAAATCATGTGTTAGTGGTTGGTTCAGGTGTAATGGGAAGGGGTATTGCTTATTCAGCTGCATTAGGAGGGTATCAAGTAACATTATGTGATATTTCTCAAAGTGCAATAGAAAATGCAAAGAGTGAAATTGGACATTTATTTATTAAAGCGGTAGATACCGGCAGACTTACTTCGGAAAAAGCAGAACATTTTTCAAGTAAACTGCAATATTCCACAGATCTTGAAAAGAGTGCTTCCTCTGCAGATTTTGTTATAGAAGCAGTTCCAGAGGTTATCTCTATAAAAAAAGATATATTTGAAAAGCTTGATCAATACACATCAACTGAAACAATCTTAGCTACAAATACATCCACTATGAGTCCTACTGAAATAGGGTCCTATACAAACCGTGCTGACAGAACAATTGCCATGCATTTTTTCAATCCTGTTCATAAGATGAAACTTGTTGAGATTATTAGAGGACTTGAAACAAGTGACGAAACGTTGCAGATTACTGAAGAAGTAGCTCATGCAATGGGAAAAGAAACGGTTGGTGTAAACGAGTTTCCCGGTTTTGTAACAAGCCGCATTAGCAGTTTAGTAGGTAATGAAGCTTTTAATATGTTGATGGAAGGGGTAGGCTCTCCGGAAGAAATTGATAAAGCCATTGAACTGGGGTTGAATTATCCAATGGGACCATTTAAGTTAGGAGACTTAGTAGGTCTTGATACTCGACTCAAAAATCTTGAATACCTTCATAAAACGCTAGGTGAAAAGTATAGACCAAGCCCACTTTTAGTTAAGTATGTGAAAGCAGGAAGATTAGGGAGAAAGTCAGGTAAGGGCGTTTATAATTACACATAAATGTGAAGGAGAACGTCTATGAACTTTGAATATTTGTTATTAAATGTTGAAGATCATATTGGCACAATTACAGTAAATCGACCAGAAAAAAGAAACGCAATGAATTCAGAAAGTTGGATTGAACTTCGTGATGCTGTGAGTTATTTTAATCAGTTACCAGAAGTTAGGGTTATTGTGATCACTGGAGCAGGAGAACAGTCATTTGTTTCAGGTGCTGATATTGAGTGGTTAAGAGATCGTCAGCCATTGGACATCTACGGATCAGCTGTGCAGGATGTTCTGTTAAGTGTCTATCAATCAAGAAAACCTGTGATAGCGGCTATTAATGGATATGCATTGGGCGGCGGCTGCGAGCTTGCAACTGTATGTGATTTTCGAATTGCTAGTGAGCATGCAAAATTTGGCCAGCCTGAGATAACCCTTGGTATCTTGCCGGCAGGTGGAGGGACACAGCAGTTAACGAGATTGATCGGACTTCCGAGAGCAAAAGAACTAATATTAACAGGAAAGATAATAGATGCACAGCAAGCTTATGATTATGGTCTAATTACTGAAATGGTGGCCAAAGAAAAATTAAAAGTTAGAGTGAGAGAATTTGCTGGAATTCTTGCAAAAAAACCGCCGGTGGCCTTGATGCTGGCTAAGATTGCCCTAAATGAAAGTGTGACAACAGATTTAAACGCAGGACTCGCACTTGAAAAATCATTGCAAGCAATCCTTTTCAGTACACAAGATAAAATAGAAGGAACGACTGCATTCTTAGAAAAAAGAGATGCTCAATTTATAGGGAAGTAATTTCTTGAGACCTGTTTCAGGTCTTTTTTTAGTTGTTAGCTAAACCCTTTTAATCTAAAAATATTCAAAAAGGAATTTACATATTACTACATAGTAACTATTTTGGTATAATTTAAATCGGTGAAATAAACAAGAGACTGAGGCGGTTATAATGTTTAGTAAAATAAAGAAGTTATTAAACTTAAACAAAACTATTATAGAGAGAGAACAATACTTAAAGGAAATAGAGAATAAAACTAGTAACAAAGAAAAACTGTATGAAGAAACTGTAGCAGAAGCAAGAGAATCTATTAAGGTTGAGGCTGATCAATTAAAACAATCAGCAATAAAAGAAGCTGGTCTAATTAAGTCAAATGGTGAGAAAGATTTAAATGAATTAATTAGCGAAAAAGAAAAAATGGAAAATGAAACGAAAAATATTCAAGAACAGCTAGAAAAAGCAAACAAAGAATTAATGAAGATAAAGAAAGCGGCTGCAAAATTTAAAAGTGAATCAGTTGGAATTAAAGAACTTATCGAAAAATTTCCTAGTGCAGTAGATTTTACAGTGATTGAACAGGATCTAGAGGTTCTAGAACAATCGTTAGGTGATGGAGTATTAAATACAATAATAGAGCTTAACCTACACCATAATGATTCAAAAATATTAAAAAAAGAAATGAATGCTAACAATAAAGAAATTAAAAAGTTACTGACTACCTATGAAACACGATATACAACCAAAGCGAATAAAACAATTTATCATTTGATGGTTATTGGGTTACAAGCTGAATTACAAAACATTCTTTATACACTCACTTATACCAACTTAGAAAAAGCAAAAGACAACGCTAAGAATTTAATCGATAAATATTTAACGATTTGCGGAAATGGCAATGCTAACATTT
Source organism: Fictibacillus sp. UD (assembly GCF_043558025.1). NCBI lineage: Bacteria > Bacillati > Bacillota > Bacilli > Caryophanales > Fictibacillaceae > Fictibacillus > Fictibacillus sp. UD. The sequence goes on along the minus strand of NZ_JARUHH010000002.1, from coordinate 291,636 downwards.
TACCAACTATAACCCGTTTCTTAACTGAACTAAAACCACTTTTTATTAATGCAATTGAAATAGAGTATAAATATTATGTGCAAAAGGAAATAGAAAAAGAAGAACAACGCCGAATAAGAGAACAAATGAGACAAGAAGCAGAGGAACAAAGGCTTCTTGAACAAGAACGAAAGAAAATAGAAAAAGAAGAGGAGAAGTATCAGAAAGAAATTAATAATAATAAGGAGCTATTAAGTAAAGAGACTGATCTTATAAAGATAGCTGCTCTAGAAGCTAGACTAAAAGAATTAGCACAACAAGTTGAAAAAATTGAAGAACAAAAAGCAGAGATAGTTAAAAGAGCAAATGGTAAAGCTGGTTATGTTTATGTAATTTCTAATTTAGGAGCATTTGGAGATAACATGTTTAAAATTGGTATGACAAGACGCCTAAATCCACTTGATCGGATTGATGAACTTGGCGATGCTTCGGTTCCATTTAAGTTCGACATACATGCAATGGTGTTTAGTGATGATGCAGTTGGATTAGAGCAAAAAATACATCAAACTCTCGAAAAAGAAAGAGTAAATAAAATAAACCTACGTAAAGAGTTCTTTTACTCCGATATAGTAAACCTAGAGAATATAGTACAGGATATCGATCAAACTGTTGAATTTACAAAAACAATGAAAGCTCTTGAATATCGTCAAAGTCAAAGTATAAGAGAAGAAGAATTACAAACTATATAATTTAACTAATGATAAAACTTATCTGATTTTAATATAAGAAATTTTTAACTTAATATTCAACTAAGGAAAGCTGCCAAGTTAGGCAGCTTTTCGCATTTATACAGTTGCTTCATCTTGGTTTAACTGAAACCATTCTCCTACTAGACGTTTATGAGAAAAATGTTTGTGAAAGGCTACTTCGGTTTGATGATGATTACCGGTCTTAATGAGATAAATAAGTTCATTCTTAAATGGTAGTTTGACACCAAAGACATTCATCGTTTTTCAATATGTTTTGTCTTTCCGATTTTAAAAGTTCCGTTCATATGCTCTTGGACAAAATAAACATATCCTGGAGCCTTCCCCCTGGAAAAGGCAAGTCTATTATTTTTGCAGTTCATGCTGATCTGGTTGGTATAAGTATATTTTCTGTGGAGAAAGTAATACGTTATGTACTGGTAAATCTCTGTGATTCTTTTTGCTTAAGAATGAAAGAAATCCTTTTAGCAATGCTCCTGTCTCCTTTCCAAATACAGTAAAATAATATGTGTTTTAATAGAATAATGAAATTTGGAAAATATTACAAATGATATATTATATAATAAGAGAAATATAGAGCTTACACATCAGTTATAGGGTTGTGAGATAAGGAAAAATGTGAAATGAAATGAATATTTAGGCTTTAGATAATTACTAAGAAAAATCTTTCTACATCCACAATTAAACTGTTTTTTTAGTGAAGAAAGGTATTACTTTAAAATATATTTTTGTATTTTATTGTAAAAGGAAGAAAGAAAGATATAATGGAATAGGAATTTTTTAAATGAAGTATTTTCTTTAATAAAAAGGGTGAGATCATGAATGAAGAAGTAATGAAACAAAAACTTGTTAATTATAAAGATAGATTGAATGATTTGAGTAAAAGAAATCGTTCCATTAGAATGTTAAAGTTGTATGATAAATGGGCATTTGATTTAAATAATCTATCAAAATTAAATTTAGACCCAACAAAAGTAATTAGTAGAATTGTAGAGCAAAAAGGAAGCGCAACACTACTTAAGCAAGACGTAAATAATGAGGAAATATTATTATACTCTGCAAAATTAAATAACTTATATAGAAACTTAAAGGCAATTGAGGAAGAGACAGGACTATATGATTTATACCTTGGATACCCATACATAACAGGTAACATGTTAGATGGTACATATGTTAGGGCACCATTATTTTTATATCCTGTAAAACTTATTAAAGAAAAAGCAGGAGGTACAAAGTGGACTCTATCAATGGATGATAGTGAACCACAATTAAACCGTACTCTTTTTCTGGCGTTAAAAAAACTAAGTGGAATAGATTTTACGGAAGATCTTTTTGAGGAAGCAGAAACAATTAGTAAACAAATCGATTTCTTAAAATGGACGACTTGGTTAAAAGATTGTTCTTTAAATATGTTATGGTCCTCTAATCCGACTGAGATTAAGCAATTTGTAAACTTAACTCAAGATTTAATACCACAATTGAAAAATGGCGAGTTCCAACTTGAGAATTTATCAATACTAGGTAATTTTCCTCAAGGAAACTCAGCATTACTGAAAGATTATGAAGATCTCATTACTTTGTCCGGATTAGAAGATAATCATGGTGTATTAGGTGAACTGCTGGGTATTGAAAACCTTGATTCCACGGAAGACGATGAAGAATCAGAAATAGAACAATATAAGGAATTAGCTGAGGCTGAAAAGTTTTATGTTTTAAACACAGATGCTTCTCAAGAAGAAATTATTAAAGAAATTGATAGGCAAAAAGGAATGGTTATTCATGGTCCGCCTGGAACAGGTAAATCACAGGTAATAGTTAATCTTATTGCAAATTTTATGGCAAAGAATAAAAAAGTTCTACTTGTATGTCAAAAAAGAGCAGCTCTTGATGTAGTTTACCAAAGACTGGACTCAATAGGTCTTTCAAAACAAGTTGCTTTATTACACGATGAAAAGAATGATAGAAAGAACCTTTATTCTCGTATCCATACTTTATTAGATGACGACTCAGTAATACATGAGTATGAACATGATTTGATACAGCTGTCCAGAAAAATTGAGCAATATGAAAAAGAATTAAATAGTATTGCAAAGGGACTTTATGAAGTTCAATCACATGGATATAAGGCTTATGATTTGTATGGCTTAGGAAAACCAATTACAGAAATAGAAGTCATATTGAATTTAGAAAATATATTACAATCCTTAAATAAAGACAATTTTGAAGACGTGCTATCAAAAATTCTTTCATATGGCAGTTTTTATGGACGATTTGGTGGAAATAATTATCCCCTAAAAGATCGGAAAACGTTTAATAATTTAGAGATAAAAGATCGTCAGAATTTAATAGAAATTTTGAATAAGGTCATTGAAAAAGCAAATAAAAGCGTTGAGTATTTAAATACTTTTGAACAAGAAGAAATTACACCAGAGTACACATGGTTAATAAGCGATAAACTTGAGAAGATCTATGATGATTTAAACCCAGAAGAGAAGAAAAGTTTACAAAAGCTAAGGTTATGGTGGTGGACTTCTTTTTCAGGGAAAACTATTGTCGAAGAATTATTAAATGGTGATAAATTTAAAGGACTAACTTCAAAAGAATGGCCAAGGTTAAGAGAAAGTTTAAAGGTGTTATTTGAACTTTCAAAGGTATCAGAAGGTATGTCTAAAGAACTGACCTCATTAAAGACATATTTTACTGATGATTCGATTAAGAACTTAAATAATAGAGTTTCAAAAGGAGATATCCCAGTTTTAGACCTTCAAAAAATGCAAGAATTTATTATTCAGGATTTTGAAGATTTGAGATTAATGGATAGAGATTATGATGAAAGTTTACCTTTTATCAAAAGCATTATTGATAGACTCAAAGAAAAAACAAATGAGAATATTCATAGCCAACTTGCTTTAGAATGGGTAGATATTGTAAAGCAATCAGCATATATTCATTGGATTGATCAAATTGAAAAAAAGCATCCATCTATAAGTAAAATAGGGTCTGAGGAATTAGATAGAGTCAGAGAATCTTTTAAAAATGTATTGAATGAGAAAAAAGATTTATCAGCTAAAGTTCTATCTTATCGCCTATTGAAATGGTTATACCACTCAAAACAAATGAACAGCAAGCATTTTAAAGAACTTAAACATCAGGTTGGTAAGAAAAGAATGGTTTGGCCAGTTAGAAAATTGGTACGCCAATTTTCTTTAAATGGACTTTTGGATGCTATGCCTGTTTGGTTAACTTCTCCTGAAACTGTCTCTGCAATTTTCCCTTTGGAAAAAGATATGTTTGATGTTGTTATTTTTGACGAGGCTTCACAATGTACAGTTGAAAATGGGTTACCTTCAATATATAGAGGCAGTAAAATAATTGTTGCTGGTGATGAGAAACAGCTTCCCCCTTCAAATTTATTTAAGGGAGAAATACAAGTTGATGAAGATGAAGAAGATGAAAATGATCTGGAGTATTCAGAAAGTCTTTTGAACTTATCAAAACGTATCCTGCCAGAAAAGATGCTTCAATGGCATTATCGATCTAAGTTCGAGGAGTTAATTAATTTTTCTAATCACGCCTTTTATAATGGCAATATTCAAATAGCCCCTAACGTATCGCCTTTGAAAGATCCGGCAGCAATAAAGTGGCTTAAGGTTGAAAATGGAACTTGGATTAATCAATGTAATGAAGTAGAAGCTATTGAAGTAGTGAATTTACTTAAAAGAATAGTAAATGATCATCCTGGAAAATCAATAGGTATTATTACGTTCAATGCTAAACAACAAGATAAAATATTGGATATTATTGATAGAGAAGTTGAAAATGATAAAAAATTTGCTGTGCAGTACCAGCAAATTATGAGTAAAGAATTAGATGAAAGAATTTTTGTGAAAAATATTGAAAATGTCCAAGGTGATGAGAGAGATATTGTCATATTTTCAATCGCATATGCAAGAAACGAACAGGGGAAAGTTTATAGTCGTTTTGGCACTCTTAGTCAACGTGGCGGTGAAAATCGTCTAAATGTAGCTGTTTCTCGTGCAAAGGAACAAATCTATGTTGTCTCAAGTATTGAACCAACTGAATTAAACGTTATTAATGCGAAGAATGATGGTCCGCGATTACTGAAGAATTATTTAGAATACTCTAAAGCTGTTTCCGAAGTAAATAAAGATAAGATTGAAACACTCATTACAAAGATTAATGAAAACCACAATACTAAAAAACAGGAATTAGATCTATGGTTTGATTCACCGTTTGAAGAGCAGGTTTACAAGCAACTTTGTAACCTGGGCTATAAAGTTGATACACAGATTGGCATGTCAGGATACCGAATCGATATGGCCGTTGTACATCCTAATAATCCTCAAAAATATATACTAGGTGTTGAATGTGATGGAGCAATGTTCCATAGTGCTGCATCAGCAAAGGAGAGAGATGTATACCGCCAACGTTTTTTGGAATACAAAGGCTGGAAGATAACTAGAATTTGGAGCAGAAATTGGTGGAAAAATTCTAGTAATGAGATTGAAAAAATTGATCAGTTGATTAAGAAGATTGTTCGTGAAGAACGGATCAAAGAAGAGGTAACAATAGGATAATTAAAATGAGCACTTGTCTAATAGGACAAGTGTTTCTTTCTGTTTCTAATATATTTATTAAAATACAATCTTAATAAACTAATTAAGTTACAACAATTAACATATTTCAAGACTTAACCTTTAATTCAAGCCAATATCTTAACTCGATATTTTTTTGGGGGTCATTGTCGAAAAAGTTGCATTTAATTTGAAAATTTTCTTGAAATAACTTTAATAAGGTATTAGTATTAAATTTGGAAATAAATGAAAATGTATCAAAGGGAGATTGGGACATGGGGAAATATTTAGTTTTAATAATGGCATTGGTGATACTAGTACTGCCTCACCAAGGTTTTGCTCACTCTGGAAGAACTGATGGTAGCGGGGGTCATAACTGTTCAGCAAAGTCTCAAGCAAAAGGATTATGTACGGGGTATCATTATCATAATGGTGGAGGATCTAGTGGAGGGGCAACCCCTGCACCGGCGCCGGCACCAAAACCGGCTCCTGCAACTCGCAGTGATAAAGATTGTTCAGATTTTGCTAACTATGATGAAGTTGTAGCTTATTGGAATGCAAAAGGTTATTCAGCTACAAATGATCCGGAGAGATTAGATGGATTTGGTAATGTTGTAGATGATGGTATTCCATGTGAAGTACCAAGTGGATATGATACCGCAAAAATAAACGGAAGTCCAAAACAAATCGAACAGCAAGATTCTGCAAAAGGTGAAAAAGCCGGCTATCAAAAAGGTATAGCTGATGGTACAAAAGGTGCAGAGGAAAACGATTCTTCTACTGGCTCAGCAGCTTACCAATCTGGCTATAGCACCGGTTATGCTAAAGGATATACTGAAGGAATGCAAAAGTTTGAAGAGCAGAAAAAAGCTGTTGATAAAGAAGGATACGAAGCTGGTAAGAAACAAGATAAGCTAGTCCTGCCTGCAAAGTATCAAGGTAACGCACTTTTAAAACAAGAATATGAGAATGGTTTTAACCGAGCTCTAAAAGAAAAAGAAGAAGCACAGATTGCTAGTTTTCAAGAAAAAGGTCTTGAAGATGGAACGAAAGATATTAAGAATACTCCTGAGAATGTAAGTCAAACTTTAATAAGCGCATATGTTTCTGGATATGAGGAAGGCCAAAAGAAATTAAAAGAAAAGTATTTAAAAATGGGCTATAATGCTGCATTTACAATCATTTCTTATAAAAAGCCTGCTTTAGAAAAAGAAAAGTTTATTAAGTGGTACAAAGAAGGATTTGAATCCAATAAAGAAATCGAAAAAATAGAAGAAGTAGCATACGAGATGGGTCTAAATGAAGAAAAGTATGAAGTCCCTCAAAAATACCTTAAAGCTGAAACGGTATACAAGTATCACTATGGATTAGGAGAACAAGCTGCTGAGGATGCTGATGATACAAGAACAACGATGTTTGGGTTAGGAATAGCTGCTTGGTTAGGAAGACGATTCTATGTGGCACGTAAAATGGTAGCTTAAGGAGAGAGTTAGATGGGAATCTATCAAAAGATATGTTATAAAACTGAAGATTTATTTGTAAAATTTTTAACTAAGAAGCAAGATAATATACTAGTAAAAGAAAAAGTTCAAACTTATCGAAGTAATAAAGAAGCTGTGAGAGAACAAAAGCGTATAAAAAGAAAACAAGTCGCTGAAGAACACCAACAACAACTTGAAGCACAGAAAGCAAAAGAAAAACAAGAGGTTGTTAATCTATTAAAGTCACTAGTCAATGACTCCTACACGACTTATGAATTTAACGAAGTGAAAAATAATAAAGCATTCTTTCAATCTCTTATACGAAATGTGTTTGAGCCGGATGAAAAAGGATTAACCTTCTTATTCTGTGAGTTTGATAAAAGCAGTAAAAAAGAAATTAAAGGTTACTTAATCGCTACCAACAAACGAGTGTTGTTCTTAAATAAGTCACTAGACTTCCAACAAAAATTCCGATATCAAACCATTAGAGACATTAAATGGTTTAATGACGGCATGCTGGAAAAAGGTCTCTATATGCAATATGGTGTCAAACGACTAGAGTTTGATGAAATATTTGATAAAGAGCAGATGGTACGTGTTGTAAATAAAATATTAAAGCAAATATAAATATTTAAAGCACTTGGCTATTACAGCAAGTGTTTTTATATATTACTTTTTTTGGTACAAGGTTATTGATATCATTAAGCAAAGAAATGATTAAATATTATCCACATGAAGGTAGCTGATTGCATGCTTGAAAAATTAGTTATTAACTATTTAGAGCGCTTTAATGTTGTTCAGACTTTAAGTTCAATGCAGACTAATTCAATTAAAATAAGTGATGAAGGTTTCTATGTAGAAACAGATTCCTCCAAAATAAAGTTTGAAGTAGGTGAAAAGGAAAGTTCTTGGGAGCTGATTTCCTATCTATACTTATATGATGCATGGAATGATTTTTCCAATACTAGACTAGCTAATTCCTCAGACTTTGTTAATGCTAAGGGTCGTACATCTTTTATTATGGCCCTGTTTTCTCAACTACCATTTGTGTCAGTAACACAAAAAAATGGAAAGAAAGCAATAATATTAAATCAATATTTAACCGATCAATTACCAGAGATTAACCTAAATCAAGTTTTAGAATTATTAGAAGAAGTTATTTTCAAGAAGTTAGATCTGAAATTCCTCAAACAACGTTACCCAGAAGACAATGTTTATCGACTAAAGTCGCGTGCCCGTCAAGGTTTGAGATTATTGGGTTTTATTAATAGTGAATATGTGCTGAATGCAGATTTAATAGATGAGTATAGATCTGGATCTGGACAAAATAAATCAGAAATTCTTAAAAAACAAATAAAGAAACACCCATATTTCTCTATTATATTGGATTTACTTTCAAGTTCTTCCGATTTAGAAAAGGTATATAAATTCCAAGCCATCAAAGAACTTGGAATGTTAATTGTTAAGAATTCTACTGGTGATAATTTAATGCGTGATTCTGTCGCAGATGCTCGGACAAGATACATGCTTTCTTGGATGCAAGAAGTTGATTTACTTGATGAGGAGTTGAACCCAATTATGGAAGAAAGCATTCGTCCTTTACTTGTTAGAACAATGCAGGGATATTTAAAAGCTAGAACGGAGCCATTAACTAATCATTTCATGGGAAAATTAGTTCGAACGGAGTTACCTGAAGCAATTAGTAGATTGCCTTTTATAGATAGGGATATGTACTCGGTGAAAGGGTCAGTAGGGCAAGGAAACTGGGCTACGGTTCCTTGGTTAGCCATATTAAATACGAAAATTACTACATCTACACAACGTGGATATTATATTGTTTATTTATTTAGTGAGAATATGAAAGAGTTATATTTAACATTTGCACAAGGGATTACTGAAACATCTAGAAATGAAATGTTACAGCTTAATGAGGAAATAAGAAAGAACGTTGAAATGAATGGTGTAATAAAAAGTAATGATTACTATCTTGGTGAAAGTGCAAAAGCAAGAGGTTATGTTGAAAGTACAGCAGCTTTTATTAGATATTCGTTAGATGACATGCCTTCTGAAAATCAACTTGTTAATGATTTAGAAAAAATGATCTCTTACTATGAAAGTTTTATAGAATATAAAAACGAAAATCGTAATGAAAATGTGATACCTGAAAATCTAGACGAAAAAGAAATAACTGAACATGTACACGAATACATAAAAAGCAAAGGTTTCTACTATAAAAAAGAAGAAGTTATCAATCTTTTTCTTTCATTAAAAACAAAACCTTTTGTAATACTCTCTGGAATTTCAGGAACAGGTAAAACGAAAATGGTTCAGTGGTTTGCTGAAAGTATGGGTGCTACCGAAAAAAATGGTCAGTTTACTTTAATTCCAGTTCGACCTGACTGGAGTGATGGATCTGATCTGTTAGGATATGTAGATATTAAAGGTGACTTTAAGAAAGGTCCTTTAACATCGGTGTTAGAAACGGCAATGGATGATCCGGATAAACCTTACTTTGTTTTACTCGATGAAATGAACTTAGCCCGAGTTGAGTATTACTTCAGCGATCTATTAAGTGTAATGGAAAGTAGACGCTGGGAAAATGGAGGGATTGTTACTACACCAGTACTCCCTTTTGAGGTGGATGGTAGAGACATTATTCTTCCTTCAAATGTTTATATTGTTGGAACGGTTAACATGGATGAGACAACCCATCCTTTTAGCAAAAAGGTGTTGGACCGTGCAAATACAATCGAGTTTAATAGAGTTCAATTGGATCATTTTGCTTTCTTAGAAGATCTTGAAGAACAGGAACCTTTGTCTATCAGAAATCAGTTGATTGCCGGAGACTTTTTACATTTAATAGATGCTTATCAAGAGAATATGGATTTAATTAAAAATGTTACAGATGTACTAGTTAATATTAACAGACAGCTTGAAGGTGTTGGAGCACAGGTAGGGTATCGTGTTCGAGATGAGATTTGTTTTTATGTAATTTATAGTGAGAAAGATAACTTACTGACATTTGAAGAAGCGATGGACCAATCGATTTTACAAAAGATACTGCCTCGCATTTCAGGCAGTGATGAGCGCGTATGGGATACTCTTAAAGGGCTTTATGAGATTTGCACAAATCAAGTCTACGATGGCGATGTCCTACCCAATTTTGATAACTCAATATATCCAAAGTCAGCACAAAAGATTGTGGATATGATTAGGAGGTATCAGTTAGATGGTTTCACTTCCTTCTGGATTGGTTCGTGAGGATGTTGAACTCGTATTGATCGAAACGGATCAATTTACTCTTTTTATGAAGGGAAAACCGTATCATCAGCGGTTTGAAGGGTTGTCTCAATATAAGAAGAAACTGCAGAATGAAACGATGGAATTTAAGGTTGATGGGGAGTCGATTCAGTCTGTTAAAGTTTTTGATGTAGACCAACAAATGCTTTCGGCTGGATCAACTTTTAGACCTATCTTTTTTGAGAATGGAAACTATCAAATTATCGTTACATCAAAAACTGATTCAGAGATAGAATTCTATCACGAACATCACCTTTTACGAAACGCTGTGAGTAGTGTGCCAGTTGGTCCCAAACAAGTTTTAATGGGCAGTCTGCAATTTCAAAATGAAGTCGGTTTATCAACATTTGAAATTCGTATGCAAGGAAAAACATTATTATCAGTCACTTTTGAGATATTTCCTTCAAAGCTTGATTATAAAGAAGATTATCGAAAGCTACTCGATGAAGTGAATGAAGAAATTTATAATCTAGCATTTCATTTTTTACGAAAAACGTATCTTGGTGCGAGAACTAGGGCAGAGGGTGAAGCAAGTGCTGCTGAATTTTATCGATTAATTCAACATCATTTCAGGTCCTTTCTACAGGCAATCAAAAGAATTGAGCAACAACCGCATCATCAGTTAATAACCACTCATCAGAAAGTGAGAGGGGATCAACTGAAGAAGTTGGACTCTTTTGGTCGAAATCAGCTTAGAAAAAAAGCCTCATTGTTTCAAGAGGTCCTAAATGGTATCAAGTTCAGGGACAAAGAGCTTATGCCTATTGAGGGATGGCAGGTTAAAAAAGAGCACTCATTTGATACGATGGAAAACCGTCTGATTAAGTGGTTGATGATTCGAATAGAAGATAAGCTTAAGAATTTGCTGCAAAAAGTAGAAACACCTATTGGAAGATACAAAACAGAATCAGATCAAGAAGTGGTTAAGTCAATAAATGACATGCAGAAGCTATTACAACAAAGAATAAAAAATCCCTTTTGGAAGACGATTAGTAAATTGGACCGTTCTGTAATGAGTTTAGTAATTCAGATGGCATCCGGTTACAGAGAAGCGTTTCAAATCTATGTTTTACTTTCTCGTGGATTGGAACTACATGGTCAAATTTATAAAATGTCTGTTAAAGATGTTGCACAGCTTTATGAGTATTGGACCTATCTTAAGCTTGGTGCTCTATTGGATAAGAAGTATGTCCTCCTTTCTCAAGATGTAGTTAAGGTGAATCGAGAAGGTCTGTTTGTAAACCTCGACGGAAGTAATTCTGCTAAACGAGTATATCAGCATCATCATACAGGGGAAAAAATCATCCTTCAATATCAAAAGGAAGAAAAACACCTTCCTACAATTACACAGAAACCAGACACGATGCTGAGTATTGAGAAGAAAGGTAAGGATTACAGCTATAACTATATCTTTGATGCCAAATATCGTATTGATTTTGCTGTAGAAGATAGTTATTACGGAAAACGATATAAGACCCCTGGTCCCATGGAGGATGATATAAACACGATGCATCGATACCGTGATGCATTAGTTGTTCAACATAAAGGACCTTATGAAAGAACAGCCTTTGGGGCATATGTGTTATTTCCTTGGTTTGAAGAAGAGTTGTATGAACAGCATGCTTTTTATAAAAGTATTGATTCCGTTAATATCGGTGGGTTACCTTTCCTACCGAATGCAACCAGGTTAGTTGAACAATTTGTGGAACGTCTTATTGAAAAAAGTCCAGAAGAGATCCAAGAAGAAGGCATACTTCCAAGAGGTACATTAGATCGTTGGCAGTCTTCAGTAGATGAAACCGTTCTGGTTGGTTTAGTAAGCGATGAAGAAATTCTTACAGATTGTATCCATCATAAAACGTTTAAGATAGCTTTGAAGGACTTAAAAAAAGGATGGCAAGAGGCAAAATATATTGCACTTTACCTATCTAGTAAGGTTTCTAGTAATAATGGGGTAGAGTATTTTGGTAGGATTGATGATATAAGGTTCAGTATGATTTCAGGCAATGAACAAGTTGTTACTTTTACTGTGATAGCTTGGGAATCCTTAAAGAAAGTCATCAAACCAGTTGGTTATGGTATTTCTTCATATATGTTAACCACATTAAATACTTTAAAAGAAGCTGAAGAATTACCTGAACTTTATATGAAAAGTAAAGATGAATTAGCGGTTTGGAGAACAATGCGCAGGTTAACAAAGAATCCTAGGATTGATTTAAACCACACTAGCCTTGATCATGCATCAGAAATAGTACAAATACAGTCAGGTGAAGTATCAGTTTCTGTTGGGAAGTATGAAATACAAGTAAAACGGATAGGAAGTATGCAGTTAGAATCTTTAGATAGAGCAGAATTTTTGATTAATCCAAATCGATTGTTTAAGAAGGTTATTGATATTTTAAATAATAAATAAGTACAAACAACTTGGATTTAGTATAAAAAGCTTAAGGAATTGCTCCTTAAGCTTTTTCCTCTTTGTCATCCTCAACCAGATACTTCAACATAGTTAACTTATTCTCCCAAAACTTCTCATAATAAGCTAGCCACTGCTTCACTTCTGTTAAAGGCTCAGGGTGCAGTTGATAAATCTTTTCCCGACCTTCTTTACGACCTGATATCAGTGCAGCCTCCGTTAAAATCTGAAGGTGCTTCGTCACAGCTGTTCGGCTCATATCAAAGTGATCGGCTATCTCTGAGATAGGCCGTTCATTTTCTGAGAGCAATCTGAGTACTTCACGTCTTGTTGGATCAGCGATTGCTTTAAAGACATCGTGTTTTTCTGCTGGTGCTACCACTTAGCTCTCAACGACCTTTTTCAGTCTCTCATTCACAATACCAACCCATCCGCCGTTCATGCGGTCGCGGATAACAGAATTCTTTTCATTCGCTTTTCCAACAATCGCGTCTTCTTCTTTCCATCCACTATGGATCAGAGTGAACTCTGTCTGATCTCCTTTTTCTTCTAACAAAAATGTAACGACCCACCCGTCGTTGTCCCATGAAAATGAAAGCTTGTGCGGCTCATCAATTACGAGCACCTTACACGGTGAAGGACCAAAAGGAGACTGAATATGAAACTCATGTCCTTCCTCGGCTTTAAAGTCATTTGGCATGAACCAAGATGACATGCCTTCTGCTGTTGATACAGAATCCCACACTTTTTGGATCGGTGCATTGAAGAGTGCCGTTTGTTTAATATCAGGTAATGTTGCCATGAAGGTTCATCTCCTAAAAATAATATATAACCATTTGGTTGCATGTTTAGAATATAACACCTTTTAGTTGTATGTCAACATGAGATAGAGGACCTTATCATGCAAGTGGAGAATATTTACATGTGTAGAATGTTTACTTTGGAGGAAGACATGAAGAACTCTTTGAAATTACTTTTCGTATTGACTATCGTTTTCCTCTTTACATCTTGCAGCCGTGGTTCGATCGGATGCCCAGATGGCGATATTGAGTGGATTCATGCTGTTAAGATTAAGGATGTTAAGTATGAGCATGACTTTCCAGATCCACACGATCAGGTTGAACTAAATATTGTACAAGGTGATGTCATTGGTGAAGTGAGCTATAAAATGGCCGATGACGCTTGCAGTTACTATAAAATGAAAAATGGTGACGCGACTTATCTAGAGGAATGGACTCCTATTTACTCCATAAAAGATACCCCTATATCACTTGCTGTTTTAGCGAATGATCAGGTCTTTGTCGTGGAACAAAACACAAAAGCGAAAACGGTCGGAGAGTATTATCCCATCCAAGATCTTGTTAAAAACATACACATTGAAAGCACACTAGACGGCAGGAGACTTCATACGTTTTCTGAGGCTTCAACGGATATCTTTCTCGATGAATGGCTGGCACTCCCACTGCAGGATAGAGAACAATTAGCGAAGGACAACAAAGATGACGGAAAAAGCATCTTTTTAGAAATTGAATTAAGCAATGGAATTACTTTTCGAGAAACCTATTGGCGGGATAACAAAACCTTTCATGTAGGAGCTGTCGGGACGGAGAGGCTTGCTGAAACCATAGAAAAAGAATATTCCTTAATTCATGAATGAAAGAAGGGGAACAACGATGACTCAACTACAATCGACGAATGAGGTAAACCATCTACCAAAAAAAGTGCAGAACGTAATCGATGTTTACTTGAAGCGGATAGAGGAGCGACTGCCAAACAAGCTGGAATCACTCTATCTTTTTGGCTCCGTATCGTTAGGTGCTTATCAAGAGGGATTAAGTGACATAGACTTTTATGCCGTTGTTAAACGACCACTGACGGAATACGATGTTGACGTGTTAAAGCAGGTTCATCGAGACATGAAAAAACAATTTCTGAAACCAAGTTTAGATGGCATGTATGTAACGCGTGAAGATCTATTGGGAGAGAATGAGGAGGAGTCACATTGTCTGTACTTTAATGAAGGCAGACTTCAGATGTATCGACCTTTCCACCGAAACTGGATTGATGCTTATCAGCTGAAGACTTACGGCATCGTGATAAAAGGTCTTCCGATTGAGACGTACCATTTACCCGTAGATTGGAAGGAGATCAAAACGAACTTGTTGAAAAACATCAATGGCTATTGGATGAACTGGGTGGAAAATTGTGAGCGTGTCACATCACTCTCATTTTTTGGCTTATACATGACCTCTAGCATGATCGAGTGGGGAGTGCTTGGGGTGACTCGACTGTATTACTCCATTAAAGAAGAAGATATCACATCAAAAGTGGGGGCAGGGGAATATGCGCTAAGAACGGTGCCTGAAGAATATCACCAAATCATAAGGGAAGCGTTACGCATTCGAAACGGAAATAAGTTCTCTCACTATGGATCGATGATTAATAGAAGAAATGACACTTTGAAGTTTATGAAGTACGTAATGAAGGAATGTAATAATTTGTAAGATATATTGAATGAGAAGGATGGGGAATGCATGGCGAAGATGGTCTTTGAACGAGAAAGTCAGTTTGCGAACAAATGGAGAAAGTTTGACATCTACATCAACGACAACAAGCGTGAGAACATTAAAGACGGAGAAACCAAACAGATTGATGTGGAACCTGGCGAGTACATCGTGAAAATGCAGATCGATTGGGTCGAGAGCGCGACTCACAAAGTGCAAGTGAAGCAGGATGAAACCATCCATTTTCAGTGCGGAAGCCGTTTAAAAGGATGGAAGATCTTAAAAGCGTCATCAGCTATGAATACAGTGGATGAGTTTGTTTATTTGGAGAAGAAGTAAATGAGTAAATAAAATGTTCAGTTGGATTTTTAAAAGCCTGAGACATGCTCTCAGGTTTTTGTTTTGCAGTAGCCATTGTAATTTTATAGTTTTTACCAAGAGGGTCCGTTTCTTTTCAGAATAACTATTTATGATTTGAAAAAAATGTAAACTATACAGAATTTATAATATAATTTATAGGGTACGTTCGAAGTAGGATATAAGGGTAATAGAAATGGAGAAGGTGAAAAAGGTGATAAACTTTTCAGGAACACCCACATTAGAAACCGACCGGTTAATCCTTAGAAGAATGAAACTTACAGATGCTCAAAGTGTGTTTGATCACTGGCTTTCAGACGAACGTGTATCAGACAATAAAATTAATGCTGCACATATAAGTGTTTCCCAAACCATCGAAAGAATAGCTAACATTGTGAGTCAATATGAAAATAAAGAATTTTGTTACTGGGGTATCGAATTGAAAGCGAACGGTGAACTAATTGGAGAGATCGATTTATATGATTTTGACAAACTCACTGAAAATTGCGAGGTGGGTTACGCGCTTGGCTACCATTGGTGGAATCAGGGCTATGGAACGGAAGCGTTGCGTGCGGTTGTGGAATTTGGCTTTAGGCATATGAATATTCATAAAATATCCGCTGCACATAACACCGATAATCTGGCTTAAGGAAAAATCATGAGTAAGGTTGGGATGACACAAGAAGGAGTAATCAGACATATGATTCGCAATGCCAAAGGGCAATACAAGGACTGTGCGATATGGGGAATTCTTCAAGAAGATTATTTGAAGTACAACGACTGCTCAGAATCTTATATGATTAAGCAAAAAGGTCATTGATAATTGGGGGAGATATTATGGAAAAGATATTACATGAGATCACAAATAGGATTAACAGTAGTGATGAAAGAATAATAGTTGGAATTTCAGGTCATGGTGCTTCTGGAAAGACCACGTTTGCCAACAAGCTTGTAACACTTCTTGGTCAAGCAAATGTAAATTACATAAACACAGATACATATATTGTTAGTTCTAATCTTAGAAAGAACACGGTAATCAATTATGAGTATGAAGGTGAAGGGCATCAGTATAAAATGACAGCGTGCCACCCGGACGCTCACCAAACATTTGCTTTAGAGCGGGACCTACATATGATCAGAGATGGTTTAGATGTTTATTCAATCGGTACGAATTATGTGAAAAGCACGTTGATTTCTTCACAAAAGAAAGTAAACATCATTGAGGGAATGAGTGTAGCATTTGTTGATCCGAATTTATTTGATTTAAAGATTTATTTACATACAGATGGGGATACCGAGTTAAGTAGAAGAGGGATTCGAGATGTAAATGAACGTGGAACGGATATAAATTTTCTGATGCAATCGCATAATGAACGTAGGATTCAATATGACCTGTTTATGCATCCTTATCACCAGAATTTTGATATGGTTATTAAAAATTCGAATGAAGAGGTTATTCTCGAAAAGAATAACATTACATATCGAACGATTTGAATTTAATCGATTTATAGGAGAGTTACTGTTGAAGAAGTACGGGTTATCCATTAGTTGGGCGGTAATAGCCGTTATTTTATTTGTAACTTGGATATTTACTAAATAAGAGATTATAAGATTTTGATTTAGTGCATTTCTTCAAGAAGGAGAAGTGCACTTTCTTATTGAATAAAAAACAGGATTATTTATTAAGCGGTTCGTTTTTTAAGGAGAGAAACATGGATATTAAAAAGATTATCAAACAATTAAATCAAGATTACATACTAAATTCAGAAATAATAGAATACAAGCCATTAACAGGCGGTACTGTAAGCCAATTGTTCCTCCTTCATACAGAGGATGGAAATCATTATGTCGTAAAGTCAAACGAGCCGAGAATCACTCAATCAGAGGCGGATTATCTAAAAAGCTACGCTAAGCTGGAACTGTTACCAAATCTTCATTATGTCGAACAGTCCCATAAATATCTTGTCTATTCCTTTATTGACGGCTCTACCAACTATGTAAGTAACAACAAACAGGAACTGCTCGTAAGGCTTGTACAAAATCTTATCAATCACTATAAAACAGTACCTGAAAGGAACGGCTGGGGCTGGGCGGATGAACCTACAGATTCCTGGCACTCTTATCTATTGAATAGAACCATGGATGCCAAAAAGGTACTGAATTCCTATTTAGAAGATGATGATCATGATCTTGTATTTGATCTTGTTCAGGAAGTAAAAGATGTAGAGCTTCAACCCTATTTATTGCATGGGGATCTTGGTGTTCATAATTTTATATTTAATAACGGGCATTTGAATGGTGTAATCGATCCAACCCCTGTAATTGGAGATCCGCTTTATGATTTAATTTATGCTTTTTGTTCGTCACCCGATGATTTAACCCAACAAACAATAGGTTCTGCAGCTAGTGTTTTAATTAGTAAAGGCAACCGAATAAATGCTAATGTTTATGAAAATGTGATGATTGGGTTATATCATCGGTTAGCAACGTGTATAAAACATCATCCTCATGATCTTAAAGAATATCTTAATGCTTGGAACTATTGGAAAAAATTAATTTGAAAATAGGGGAAGAAATTTTGAATAGATGGCAGCCAAATAAATTTCAAACTCAGGATCGATATGACCTAGCAATTGAAATACTGGATGAGTTAAAGAAGAAATATAAAGATGATTTAATTTCAGTTGTAATTGAGGGTTCAACTGCAAAAGGAACAGATTGTCCTGAATCAGATCTAGAAATGAGAGTAGTAGTAAATGGGCGAGATAGTGGGTGGTACTCATTCTTTTATAAGGGTATGTTTGCGGGAATAAGCTTTAATTCCTTAGATAAAATTCACTCCAAATCAACAAACATTGACTATGAATGGTGTGTAAAAAGTGATGTACTTTTTACATGCAAGATTCTCATGATCCAACAGACCTTTATGGAACGTTAAGAGAAAGAGCAAAAGCTGCTGAGGAACAGGTAGATTTTGATGGGTTGATAA
The DNA here is from genome assembly GCF_043558025.1 of Fictibacillus sp. UD. Taxonomy (NCBI): domain Bacteria; kingdom Bacillati; phylum Bacillota; class Bacilli; order Caryophanales; family Fictibacillaceae; genus Fictibacillus; species Fictibacillus sp. UD. Next base: position 273,251 of record NZ_JARUHH010000002.1, on the reverse strand, counting down.
GAGATGCATCGGCTGATATGTATGAACATGTATATAAAATTTATACACTTAATGAAAATGACGGCATAACTGCTGCACATGAAGCAAGGCAGATTGCCTATTGGGCAACAATGTGTGTTGGATTAAAAAATAGATACAAATTTCTTTCAAGTCGTTCGATGTATCATGAAAGCTTTCAACTAGAATCATTACCTCACCATTTCGAACAGTATATAAATCGTATTTTGTCTCTAAATACTGATGTGCAGAGTTTGAAAAGGGACGTTGGGAACTTGTGGGTTTCGACAAATCATTGGGCAGAATTAAACGGAATAACACTTAAGGAAAGTGACTTATCATTTTTATAGGCCAAACCGCTCAAGAGCATTTCTTCATGAAGGAGAAGTGCTCTTTTTGTTGAAGTATGGGGAAAGCAATTAAATAAGGAAGGGTGAAGATATGAATTTATTTAAGACTCAATATGACTGGGTTTGCCGCACAAGAGAAACATTGTTCCAATACTGCGAAGCGCTATCACCAGCAGATTATGTGAAGGAGCTTGAAAACTTCGGTGGAGATTCAATCCGTAGTCTTCATGCGCATGTAGCTGATTGTTATCACGGTTGGTTGGGTGTTCGGGCGCTTGGTAAGTCACTTCCTGAAATAACACCAGAGTCTATTCACAACGTACAGGAAATGCGGGAAGTTTTTAGGAAAACGGATGAATTGGTTTATGAATTTCTAAATACGTTTGAAGACAAATGGGATCAAACTGTAGAGGTAACGTTCAGAAGTGGCAGTAAAGCTGAGTTCACTTCACTGTGGCTTTTTACACATACCATGACTCACGAGTTTCATCATAAAGGGCAAATCGTGAAGATTGGAAGACACCTCGGCTACGTTCCGGGTGATACAGACCTTATTGAACCAGAGGTAAAGAAATCAGCGAGAGTTTAGTTAATTATTTTGCACTGTAAGGTGGAGGTGGGGGTATATGGACACTTCAAGTTGTCGGTTCATGTCGACTCGCTGATATATGGTCAATACTCGCCGGATTATCGCTTAAACTCGCTGGAATATAGCCAGAACTCGCTGGAATAATTCCAAAATTTCTTGAATCACCAACAGTGATACCCACCTAGGTATAAAAGGAGAGCTGATTAATTACTCAAAAGGGCATCTATAAGGAGGAAAATGATTATGGGGATGACGAAGAATCGAATTGACTTGCTTTTAAAGGTGTTCGATTCCACATTTGATAAGGAAAGTTGGTATGCTCCGCTCAAACCAGCCATTAATGGAATCACGGCAGAACAAGCCAGTTGGAGACCGCCAGGTGAGGGGACTAAAACCATTTGGGAAAACCTCAATCATCTCATTTATTACAAAGAAAGACTTATTGCGAACCTGGAAAACAGGGAATGGACAAATCATCTCGATGGTGATGCAACCTTCAATCTTACGGAACAATCAAATGACGATCAGGAATGGAAGAAAGTCGTTGAACGTGCTGAAAATATTCATAATCGTTTAAAGGAGATACTGAGTAAAACTACGGATGAAGTGCTTAGCCAACATTCACTTGAAGAGAAAATGCTGGATATCTTTCTTCATGACGCATACCATACGGGTCAAATTATGCAAGTTAGAAAGATGCAAGGTTCCTGGCCGTCGCATCGTTAAGCCTGATTAAAAAGCAAATGGATAAGCAATACTAGGAAAGAGTTTATTTTAAGGAGGTAGATGTGATGACCAATCGCAATGGCAGTGAAGGAAGCAAAAATCAAGGTTCGCCTAAAGCACAGCACGATCAAGAGTTCAGCAGTGAATTAGCGACCGGCGATAATAACAAAGGCAACGAATACCGCTCTAAAATTGGTAGTAAATCACAGAGTAAACCGAAACAAAGTAAAGAATAAAAAATCGTGAGGTACGCCTCACGATTTTTTAATGTGAAAAACTTGTGGTGAAAGGGGAAGGGAGTATATTAACGCCCAGGTCCCCATCCTCCCCATCCACCAAGATATTGTTGAATCCACCAAGGCCAGCCTTGCTGACCGCCTTGTCCCATCTGTCCCATCTGACCCATTTGACCAGGCTGACCCATCTGACCCATCTGACCCATCTGACCCATCTGACCCATCTGACCCATCTGACCAGGCTGCCCCATCTGTCCACCTTGCCCCATTTGTCCCATCTGACCCATGCCAGATCCAAAGACAGGAGGGATAGGTCCTTGATAAGGAGCGATACCGTACATATCTGTTTCATGTACTTGCAACGCTCTTACTCCACTTGGTGTAAATACGTTTAGTGTAGCCATTTTGGTAGCATTATCGAACTTAACGACTTGAGCCACAACCTGCCCATAGCCTGTAATGGCAGTCGTAATATATTGACCTACAAATTGTTCGATCGTTGCACCTGGTACGATACCTTGAAAACTCCATCGAAACATATAAATCCATCCTTTGTATTAATTTTCTTCACTATATATATATGTTAACCACAACCAGAAGTATGGACGAGAACCTAAAAATAATAACTAAATAAGAGGATATGCGAATTAATAAAGTACTTTTATAGGTTCATCGTATTGCTTTTGAGTAATTCTATTTATTTTTGCACTTTTGTCTATACAAAAGTTAATAGAACTTCATATAATTTTAACGAGAATACATTTTGAAAGGACTGCTTTTTTTGCTTCGAAACACAAGAGTAAAATTAAATGCTCAACATATATTATTTATTATTAAATCGGGATTCACATATGGCACAACTAATTTAAAGGGTTATGGTCAAGTAATTGTTCATATCAAAGAAGCAGTGTTGGATTTTAATACAAACACTGGAAATGTAACTTTAAAAATATTTACTCCGACAGAAGATATTTTAACAACTGTTCCGATACAGGATTTAGAAGATTGGACACCTTATTACGGTCCTATTCCCCCACATTTCGGACACCAAGGCGGCCTTCCAGGCGGCATGGGTGGACAAGGTTATGGGCAAGGTCAAACTTTCCCTTCGCAGTGGGGAGGTCAAGGTACGCCTGGCGGTTGGGGTACTTGGGGTTACTAAAAAGAACAACCTATAAACAATTTTTGAAAGGATTGCTTTTTTTGTTTCAAAACACAAGAATAAGTGCTCAAGTACTAAAGAGTATTATTAAATCAAGAAACCTTTATGGAATTACTAATTTAGAGGGTTATGGTCAAGTAATTGTCCAAATATTAAATTATGGGTATGACACCCAACAAAACATCGGAGTAGCATATTTGAAAATATTTACTCCGTCGGAAGATATTGGATTACAAGTAGATATAAAGGAGATTGGAGGCTGGGTTCCATATACAGGCCCGATTCCTCCTCAATTCGGACACCAAGGCGGTCTTCCAGGCGGTATGGGAGGTCAAGGTTATGGTCAAGGACAAACTTTTCCTTCATCATGGGGAGGACAAGGAACTCCAGGCGGCTGGGGTACTTGGGGTTACTAAAAAGAACAACCGATAGACAATTTTTGAAAGGATTGTTTTTTTGTTTCAAAATACAAGAATAAGTGTTCAAGTACTAGATAGTATTATTAAATCAGGAAACCTTTATGGAATTACTAATTTAGAGGGTTATGGTCAAGTAATTGTTGAATTGTTAAATTATGGGCAACAAACCGGTGGATTTGTATATTTGAAAATATTTTCTCCAACAGAAGATATCAATTTACTAGTAAATATAAAGGAGATTGGAGGCTGGGTTCCCTATACCGGACCTATTCCTCCACAATTCGGTCCTCAAGGGGGTCTTCCAGGCGGCATGGGTGGTCAAGGATACGGTCAAGGCCAAGCTTTCCCTTCACCTTGGGGAGGACAAGGCACACCAGGCGGCTGGGGTACTTGGGGTTATTAATTCAATTCCGATATGATTAAAAGTATAAGGAAAAGACCAGACAAAAAATCTGGTCTTTTTAATGTCATTTACATACCAAATTACATATGCATAGTTCCTTGCAGTCTAGGATGCGGCCGGTAGTGTCCGAGGGGGATCTGCAGCAGACTGGTTTTGCCTCTGTCACTCAGTTGGTGAAGCTCATCATACCAAGGGACATGAAATCCAAGGACGGGGTGGCCGCCTATATCAAGAGCTGATGCCGTCAAAATCAAGAGGTGAGAAAGAATGCCGGCTTCCATGTGCTGAATGCGATGCCCTCTATATCCAAATGCATTTTTGTAATGATCTCTATTGCCTGAGATATTAACGGAGAGCGGAATCTGCGCCATGTTCACAAAATCTGATAACAGACCGTCTTGCAGCGAGTTGCGATAATCGCCAGGAGCTATTTGGTGCAATGCATGCTTAGATTCGTCGTATGCATACATGCCGTTTGATAAGCCTTCTATGCTATACGTACTGAGAGTAACGGAAACACGGGTCGAAATCTTTTGATAACCTTGATCCAGTTCATTTCGGTAAGCACTCCTTGAGACCGTCTCATATAAAAGGGAAGATAATGTTTGAAGGTTAATCGGCTTCAGCACAAAGTCCATCCCTGGGGAATAACGGGTCCGACAGGCATAAGAAAAATCATAATTTAAGGAATCAACCCCAGGTAATTTAATGGCGGCACCGTTAAACACATCTTTTTGTGAATCTACCTTTTTGCGTGGTGATGCAAACGTATCCATCATACAGGCTTCATTGATCTTAACCAGCATGTGGTAATCTATTATTTTCTTGGAACGAACGTAATGTTGGTGGTGAAGTGGTGGAAGTTCAGTACATAATTTTTCTGATGTCACCCCATCTTGCTCTTCATCACGGAACCAGCTCATCTCGCGGTCGACCGAAAGTGGAATCACCGCATACACACTTTCTTCTTTCTCATCAATTCCGATCAGGTGATTTACGGCGCGATCCAAGAAATGATAATAGACGCCTGTTTCAAAACCGAGCCGCCGTCCAACTTCGAGCAACTGCCCGATCGCAAAACCAGCATCTAAGCCTTGCAGCCGGTACGAGAAGTTATGATACTTGAAAAAGTTCTTCCAAAAAAACGTTGAGATAAACACGACACCAAAGGTAGAAGAGATGTCACAGCGGCTACCAAGTGCCTTCTTCAAGTAATCATCAAAGTTTCCTTCCCTTAAACAAACCAAGCGATGGTGTGCCACATCATAATGATAGATGCCAGCTGCGGCATCCTCTATTTTTAAATAAAGATAAAGTTCGTTCGGATACAGTGCGCCGCCAGACGGTACAAAGCGACGGCATGTTGTCCACGTGTCAGATCCATCTCCAAACGCGAACGATTGGCTCACTTGGGTGAGGCCGAACGTGTACCACAGAAAGTGACTCACTTCTTTTAAAGTCGGTTTAGCGGTTTGCGTCAAGATCTCAGGAATCTCCGAGCTTAGTTCCACTGAAGGCAAACCGCGGTAAATTTTGTAGGGAAGCGGGGCATCATCCCAGTTCACCTCCCAATCAGGGGGAGTTATCTGATCTGTCTCGTAATGAAGTTTATACAAAAATTCATCAAGGTTCATAACGGTTCCCCCTTCACACTGGTCTATGGAAATGGATGAGGATGCGGATTAAGATCGCCAGCTGAAAGAGGCTGCTTCACATATCCGAGCTTTGCTGGAACGGTCAACACGCGGTCTAGCCCTTCTAGCCGAGTAAGGTGGTGTCCGAATGTCATCGGCAGCATGCCTGGAATCACGACTTTAACACAGTGAAGTCCGTTTCGTTTCAGTTCTGGACCGGTTTGATCGACCACAATGACCTCAAGATTTAGTTTCTGGAAAATATTTAGTACAGTTTTTAAATCATCTAACAAATCCGCGCGTTTTTGGACAGGGCGAAATTCTTCTTCAAAACTTTTCACTTGTCGTTTATCAAGCAGGAAATATAAGCGTTTCTCCGCTTCCTTTAATCCATAAACCATCGAATGGTCTTCCATATGGCGGACAAGATCGGAGTCGCGATACATCTCTTCGTATTTCTTGCGGTTTTTGACAAACGAATCCTCCATGTTTAGGAGCATACCTGACAGTTCTTGTACCGCTCCTTTTACCGCACGAAGGGGATCGAGGTGTGCGCCTGCTGCACATAGGAGGTTCAACCCATCTTCCTTCGTATTCTTCGCCATCGCCCAAATGCTTGGGATGCCATTTTCAGTCGTTGCATTAAAAAGGTGGATCTCAAATCCTGTAACACTGTGAATGCGCTGAACCATGAGCTGCAGCTCAGAATCATCGATCGACTTTAGATCGAGTCGTGGAATCGGAAGCTCGCCGTACCACGTCATCAAGAACGCATCGCGCTCAACGATCTCAAAGATTCCGTACAAAATGGCTTCTTCTAAACTGCCGCCTACCGCACAGCCGTTGGAGGTTTCATATAGAAAACCTTCTCCGCCGCCTAAGCTGTAATACGCGAACGTCTCTGGCACTAAAAGCGGCCGTTCCTCTGTTAGCGAATAAGCCCAAACCCAATGAATGGAGCGGTCAGGATCAAACGGTTTAAACGGAAACCTCTGTTTCTTATATTGTTCCGGTGCATGAGTGCCGAGCGTAAGGGGATCGAGGGCAACATTCTTCACTTTGGAATACGGCTCATAAACGACCGTCTTTTTTCCTCTTGGCGCATAACCGCAATATCGCTCGAGCCCTTCTAAAATACCTGAAAGCTCACTGTGTTGGTATGAATGGGTGCGCCCGGCATTCAATTCGTTTCCGGAAAGAAGCGGCAGGTTCACGACCGTATCTGCAAAAGGAGACACTAAATCATATCGTTTGAAATTGAGAAGCCCTGTCCGGCTATCTAAATAATTGCGGCTTAACATTTTTTCTAACTCGCTTAACGAGCGGCAGCGGTAGCTATTAACAGAGGTCTTCAGACTTTGTTTGAGTGTGATGCATGCGTGGTCATCCGTATCAACTGGAAGATCACCGCACACTGTACAATACGGGTCTGGCAAAAAGAAATGCTGAGACAGTTTGAACGATGTGAGCTGAAGAAAAAGGACATGCTCAGCTGTCCGTGGTGTTTCTCCTTTCGTAAAAGAATCCACCTCTTTCTTTATCAAAAGGGAAGTTTGGGATAATGCTAGAGTGGTTCCCCAAGGATCACGATCTTGGATGAGGTCACGGTTATTCCTTACATAGTCTTTTATTTGAAAATGCTCTCGCCGCTCTTGCACTGTCATAAAGTGGCGCAGATCAGCACATTGTGAACAGCCTGGTTTATCAGGATAAACGAAGGGGCCGATGTTCACTTCACCAAAAAATACGAAACTCCGAAGCCAAGGAATAGAGTGTGCACGGAATATTTCTTCTGCTTTTACATGTTCAGCCGGATCCCATGAATCTTGCAGCAAAAGTGCTAGACTTTCTTTGTTCGGCACGGCTTCACCTGCAGAATGCCAGCGTGTAATCTGATAGTCACTAGACAGCTCATTACAAACATAGTCTGTGAGTTTTCCTTTTCCGATAACAGCGATGAAGTGAGTCATGACGGTTCCTCCTGTATGAGCGTTATGCCGAATATGCCATATGTGTTGTCGGTTAACACAGGTTCTGTCTGCAGCGAATAAAACTGCGCTTTTATAGAGTGCTTTTTTAACGTGTGAAGTGCGGCAGAGAGCGTTTCTTGAGGAGTCTCCTCTTTTAAATCAGTAAGCGAAACATGACTGCGGGTAGTAATTGGCTTTATGGAAGCGACAGCAACGCCATAAGAGTGAAGTGGTTTTTCACTATTTTGAGTACTCATGATGGCCGTTTGAAGAGCTCGGCGTATTGCGACCGTGTCATTTAAGCCGACACTTCCGTACCATTCGTCGTGAACATGTACCCAAACTACTGGGAAACCAAGCAGCTTCTTCCCATAATACAGCTTGATTTCAGGACATAAAGCGGTAAGTGATTTACTCATAAACTGAATGTGGTTATCACGCAACGATTGGATATCCAGCTCAGCTGAAACTTCGAGATCTGAATGCTGTGATTTTAGAAAAACTTCATGAAGTTCGTTTTGCAGTGCTCTCCATAAGCCATCTGCTGCTGTTTTCCCCGTTCCGATGCTCATGGAGTGAGAAAAATCTCCATATAAAGATTTCACATAGTTTTCGATTCCAGTGAGACCTGCATCCAGTCTTGCTTCTTCATGCGTGAGTCCTGAACAGGTTATCAAAGGCTGTGGAGGAGCTGGCCCTTCAGAACGAGGATCAGCGACCTGGATCTTGCACTGAGATAAAGGAAGCTGCAGCAGTTCCTCTTCTTCCCACGTATGAAAAATGCCGGTCTCTTTTGACGTGATAGTATAAAACAGGGAGTGCAGATCTTTTTGTTGATGGTTAGCAATCTTTAAAAATAACAGCGGGTCTTGAATCTGTGTTGCTTGAACACTGCCGTTCACAAGTGGATGGGGAAGAACGCTGTGCCAGCTTCCTTCAAGTGTTTCCAGGTTGAGTCTGTAGATGGAGTGGTCCTTTTTTTGATCCTGTGCACCGGTAATTTCTTTGAACAGCTCAAAAACGGTCACGTTCGCCAGCAGCGCACAGGCTGTTGATGAATGACTAGATTCATTTTTTATTGAGGATGACTGATGTACACGGCGGTGAGCGCATTCCCAGCTCGACGTGGATTCTGGTGACACGAGCGGACCAGCAAAAGCCAGATCCTTATTAATCGTAACCGGAAGAAAATGTTTTCCCTGATCTTTGCAGATTTTCTGAACAGTACGCAGTCGTGCAAGATCGCTGTCTAGTGAACCAAAAATGATGTAGTCATAGTGTTCTAGATTTTCGCTCCATGTTTGCGATTCTGACTTTAACACAGTGATTTTTGACGTGGAATCTGATTCGCTCGCCGCTGCAATTATTTCTTGCACTCTTCTGTCATCCTTTTTTTGTGAATGTGTTGGGATGATGGTGAACGCAGAGAGACCAGATTGAATGAGTGATGTAACAAGAGAGAGTAGAAGCGGGCCTGCCCCCATTACAGCCACCTTTGCCTCACGATACCTTTGGAACCGCTGCGCACCAGAATCACATATATGATTGATAAATTCGATTTGAGACGCATATTTTGTAAGAATCTGTTCAGGAAGCTGATGCGGAAGATCTTGGCTGAGATCACGAACAAAGCCGTTTTCGTACAGAACCTGAACGATTTTGTACACTTGGTCTTTGAATGATTGTGGCAATCCATTTGTTATATGATCAAGGGTGAGCGTGCCATCGAGCATTGGAATAAGTCGTTCAAGCCATTTTTCAATCGTGCTTCCTTCTATTCGGATAGAAGTGACGTTGTTTCGCAGGTACACACCTTGGTTGGATTCAGGATAGATGAATGTATCTCTTTTCACTTTTAAACGCATCGCCGGATGAATGGTTTGCATAATACCCCTCCTTACCAAAAGCTCATCATCTATTTTTATGGAGTCTGCTTGTCTGTTATGTCTTTGTCTTTGTAGGCTTTTTGGGGTGTATTGCACTAACGTGAAATTAATGGGATTAACGTGAATAAAAACGAATGAACGTGAATATATTTCATTTAACGTAAATATATTTATTCATCGTGAACAAACAACTGGTGAATATGTATACTCCATAAATACAGTTTCACTTTAAATTCTCGTGCGCACATGGAAAAGAGGCTTGACTCAAAGGTTACATCTACTTTTGGGTCAAGCCTTCAGTTTTTTATATAAGAATCAACCGGCGTCTTATCGGCCAGGTCCTCCGCAGCGACCGCCGCAACCGCCACAGCGTCCAGCGCAACCACCACAACCTCCGCAACGGCCAGCACAGCCACCACATCCGCCGCAGCCTCCACAGCGACCAACACATCCGCCACATCCGCCACAACCACCGCAACCTCCGCACACACCTGCGCAAAAGTTAAAACATATACCGATTACGCAGCCGGGAATGAAGATACGCGGGTCTTGTGCATGCTGATCGTCAGGATAACGAGGGGTACCGCCACTTACCTGAAAGTCACCCGTATTTAATCCATTAAGATCCCATTGGTGTTTATTATCCAATACAAACACCTCCTCATTTTTTTACTTTTCTAGAACGAGTTAAAAAGAATACGCGACATTCGTAAACCTCAAACTCAAATGCCTCATATTAAAATATGGAATCAGTTTGTCCACCGTTACAGGAATGGGTTTGAGAAAGAATTATATGTATTTTTAAATGGATGAGTAAATTGGGATTTGGGGGAATGAAGTTTTAGTATAATTAACGGGAGCATTTTGAAGCTTGTAAGGAGAAAACGAGTCAAAACACCTTCAATACCTTTTAACTGGAGAGGTTATTTTGAAAAAGAGGAAACTTGGGATTAAGAGTAAAAGGAGATGAGTCCTTAATGATTTACAAAGATATACCCAATCTATTAGATGCTTTTTACCAAAATAATAAAAAGAAATTAAGAACAGGTACGATTCTTTTCGGTATCATTCAAGAAGAGGAAAGGTGGCATACGCATTTGCAGCCACCATTATCAAGTGAGAGGGTCGATCAATTAATGAAGAAGTTAGACAGACCTGCTCCAAGTGCATATAGAACATTTTTAACTTATTTCAATGGATGCTATTTGTTTGACCTTGTAAGGATTGCTGGATACGTGGAAAGTTATCGAGGAATGAGTATAGAAGAGGAAGGGTACCAGCCATTCCCTATTGAGTCGATGCAGCAGATGTATGCAAGAAAAAGAAATCCTGAAGACTGGTTCATATTTGCTGATTCCCTTGAGTGGCAATGTTTTTTTGTGATTAGTAAAGATGAACAGATTCTTCAAGTAAACAGACGTGGAAAGGTACAGAAATCTTTTGTCAACATGGAAGCTTTTTTAAAAGAGTGTATGAACGCAGGGAAGTTTAATCTTGAACATAATATATGGTATGAATTTAAGTAAAAAGACGGTAAATAGCTTTTCTATCAAACAAAACATTTCAGCATTGAAAATAGAGCTCCATTAGAAAATATACTCATTTTGTTTACAACTGACTTCAAGCAGAGAGCAGGAATTATCATTAGTCTAGTGAATAGGGTTAATAAGCTGATATTATTATGTTTTTTTAGGAGGATACCCAAATGTCCAATAACACTATGATGTCCAAGGTTGAAAATGATCGAGTTCTCGTTCTTGAAAGAGTATTTAACGCACCGCGTGACAAGGTTTTTAAGATGTTTAAAGAACCTGACTATCTCAAACAATGGTGGGGCCCGAGAGGCTGGGAGCTGCCGGTTTGCAATATGGATTTCAAGTCAGGTGGTATTTGGCATTTTTGTATGAAGTGTGTCGATCAAAACCAAGGTGAATTTTATGGAATGGAATCTTGGGGTAAAGCCGTTTACAAAGAAATTGTTGAGCCAGAAAAAATAGCCTATGTCGACTACTTTTCAGATGCTGATGGCAATACGAATGACATCATGCCCGCTACAAGTGTAACGGCTGAATTTGAAGAAATGGATGGTAAGACAAAACTAGTAAATCGTTGTGAATATGCAACTGCTGAAGGCCTTAAAACGGTATTGGATATGGGCGCGATTCAAGGAATTACCGAAACATGGGATCGGCTGGAAGAGCTGCTTAGAAATAAAAGATAATAAATTTCTAGACTAGTAGTACACGAATTCATAAGCGTACTTTTTTCTTTAACAGACACCCTACCCAGCTTAGAAATAGATAGAACGACCTAGAATTTTGTTGAGCTGACAAGGATATTCTTCAAATTTGTCGAAAATCAAATTAGCGAGGTATATCTAGGAAGTAGGGAACGGTATGTGGGAGTCTATTCAAAGCATGTGCTTGCACGTGGTTTTCATTCTATTTACAATCCTGTTTTATCAAGTCTTTTTTAATGAAAGAGAAGAAAAAAGGAAGAAGATACATTCAAAGTTTTTTCTTTTCATGATAATAATATTGGTTTTCACAATGAGCCAGCCTGTTCTATATCACGAAATCTATAAATATGACTTCAAAGCGGTAGCGATCATTCTATCCTTTTTATACGGAGGAAAACGAGTAGGGTTTGCAGCACTGTTGGCATTGCTTATTACTGGTTACTTTACAGACCAGAGGCTGTTGGTCTTAATCGGAAATTATACGATATTCTGTCTTCTGTTACTACCAATAACCAGCTTGTTTCATCGTTATCGAATAAGAGGCAAAGTCATCGTGATCAGCTTGTTTTATATGATGATTCCGATTACAAGAGGGATCTCTCTTCAGTTAAAAGGAGATGATAGGCAAACGATCTTTGAATTAAGCTCATCTCTTATTGTTTTAGCAACGCTTATTACCATCATCTATTTAATTGAAAACATGAATGAGCAAATAAAAATGAGACAAGAACTGATTCGAACGGAAAAGATGAATGTTGTCAGCCAGCTTGCTGCTTCAGTTGCCCACGAAATCCGAAATCCAATGACATCTGTTCGAGGGTTTATGCAACTAATGCAAAAGGAAAATTTAACAGAAGAACAGCAATTGTACATAAGAATTTCAATTGATGAGTTAGACCGGGCACAGGAAATCATCAATCAATATTTAGCGCTGGCAAAACCGCAAACCGAGCAATATGAAGTGATTGATTTATCTTCTGTCATTCAACAATCCATTGATGTGATGCGATCATATGCCATTTTAAACAGCATACATATTACCCAGCAAGTTGAGCCATCTCTTGAGATCCAAGGTCTTAAACTGGAGATTCAGCAAGTATTAATTAACGTGATCAAAAATGCGGTTGAAGCGATTAAAAGCGAAGGGGAAATCTGGATTTCAGCTGCAAAACAACCAAATGGCTTCATATCCATTCAAATTAAAGATAACGGTGTAGGAATGACCGAAAACCAAATCAAAAAACTAGGCAGCCCTTATTATTCAACGAAGGAAAAAGGAACTGGCCTGGGGTTAACCGTTTGCCATCAAATCGTAAAGCAAATGGGCGGACAGATTAAAATTGAGAGCGAATTGAAAAAAGGAACATGTTTTACGATCCATTTGCCTCTTGCCAAATAAGGAATAATTTCGATATCCTCTCACTTATCTTGTGAAGGAAAACGGTCCCTCCTTTTTCAACATAAAAAATACTCCCCTTAAAGTAAACAGATTTTTTTCTGTCTACCTATAGGGGAGTATATTAATGCAAGCTCTTATAATTAACCCTGAGGATCAAAACTCTTCTTGTTCTCCAATTCGCCGCTTTCTGCCATCATCAAGTTGTTCATATACGCTGCCATCGCCAGCTCATATCTTACTTTTTTGCTGGCGTCTACAAAATGTGCTTCCTTCACTAGACCTGAAAGGGAATATCGGTGCCCTCTGTAATCTACATTTAATTCAGTAATTTGGTTGAATTTAAAACCTTCAACGGGAGCACCGTGAAAATCTTTTAAAAGAAATTCATCGTATTTCTCATTGCACGTTCTTGCTACTTCTTCCATCACCTTAAAAGCTTCGTCCGGATTTTGTCTATAGTTGAGAATTAGGCTTTCGTTCACGCGGCGCATACCTCGGTTCCCGTTCTGAAGTTCTGTAATATTGCCGTAGGAGACCGTATAGACATACCCGTCATACTGGCGAATCTGCAGGTGACGCATGCTGATTTCCTCAATTTTTCCTTGTCTATTGCCATTGATGATGACATAATCTCCAAGATGAATCTGGCGTTCAAAGAGGTAGGCAAGCCCCATAATATAATCCCGGATGATATGTTGAAAGATTATTGCCAAGGCACCGGCCACAACGACCGAGCCGGTAACAAGCCTTGTAAGGTCGAAGAAGTGGCTAAGGACATAAATTAAGAAGAACACCAGTCCCAGCCCTTTAAGGACTTGGTTCGAAAAATGCATCAAGGTTTCTTCCCGATTTTCATCCAAGAAGCTGGTCTTCTCAAAGAAAAGCTGAATGGATTTACGAATAAAATAAGCCGTTAATATAATCAGCACTGCCACTGTTAAAATTTTAACAGGTAACTGCTGAAACAATTCCAAGTTTAACATGCAATCAACTCCATATTTTGCTGCCTTGTTATGTACTATCGCAAATCATGCTGCTGAAAGGATTTTAAAAGATAAATAGAAAAAGGTCAATGGGTTATTCAATCTAGATTGCTACACTCATTGTTCCCATGTTCTTATATCTTGAAGCTTATGTTTGCGATAAAAAAGCTTAAATCATGCTTTATTATCATAAAGTAGAAATAAATAAGCAGCCATACATACTGGGAGTTTTCGCCAATTACTAATAGAAGTCAAACAGACTTTTACTTCATATCTTCAAGCAGCGCTTCAAGCTTGTTCCAAGTCATCGTTACACTTTCAAGCATCCCCATATCAAGGACCTTCTTCACATCATCAGGTGGTTTTTTGTAAAGAAACTCAGTCATTTGCAGAAAGACTCGATAAATATGAATGAAGCTTCTGGAAGCATCAAGGCTTGTGATAAGCTGCCAATTGCCATCCACTCTCAGCACAGGCAACCTTATAAAAAAGCTCTTTAAAAAAGGAAAGCCAACCATTGAGGTCAGCTTTCCTTTTTTTCTTTGAAGTTTCCCTTATAAAATGGAACTTATTTTTTTCTTTTCCCGATCATGCCATAATCGGTAACATGAATGCTGACCTTTGACGTGACGGATGCGGTTTTAAACCGTTCATCCCAGTCTTTCTTCATACGGTGCCAGTCTCTCGGCCGCTGTATTCTTAACGCATTGCCGAAACCTGCTACATCAACGCCAAGGTCATCCTTCATTTTAGTCACTGTTTGTTGAACCATCGTTTCGGCTTCTTTTTGAATTTCTTTTTCAACCTTTCTCACATTTGTATCTTCAAACAGATCAATTGATTTTTTCCAGTCCTCTGCGATGCGTCCATCAATTGAAATGTTGATGTGAAAGGAGATGATGTCACCATTTATATATGGTGTAATCTTTGAGTTTATCTTTTGAATCTGAAGATAAACTGGTTTTGCCCTGTCTGAGCGAATGGAACCGCTCTTGCTGTCACCTGTTATAAGGTTTAGGCCTTCAATCTCTTTCTTGTTCAATGTACCAATAAGTTTTTTGCTTGTTCCTTTGAAGACTGCTGCGCCATCGAATGTTAATTCCCCTTTTTCAGTGGTGAGCATTTGCACGGCAAAGCTTGAATCTGACTCCATTTTGCTTAACATCTGGATTAAGGAGGTTGGCTTCAACATTCTGGTCGTTGATTGCTGATTGGCGATATCATAGATCCGATACGAAGGAACGACATCGGGCTCGTTAGATTCTAATATATTTCCTGCGCGTCCGTGTGCAATAAAAACAAGGGTACTTCCCCGAATATCGATATCCCGGTAATACAAATCAATGAGCTGTTCCATGTCTGCCTGACTCGCTAGCTTTTTGCCGATCACGACAATTTTTTCGTGAGCACCAAAGATGATTCCTTCCCTTTTAAGCGTTGTTTCCCAGCCGATGGGTTCCAATGAATCACCTGTTTCTTTTACGTTGATATACTGTTTATGTCCGGATAAACCTGATGTTTGACCACCGCCTTTTTCATGAGGAACAACATACTGAAGCGTAGAGGAAAGATTCCCGCCCTTTTCTGCATCCAATGCAGCTCCTGCTACAAAATTTACATCCTCAATGGGTGTGTAGCTCCAACAGCTGGTCAGTACAGTAAGGTTTAAACATAAGGTGATCGTAAGGCATATGTATTTCATCCGTAGTTTGTTCATGTTTTTTTCCCTCGCAGAAGTGAGATGAGCAACAAGAGGATGGGAACACTACTGAAAAAGTAAAGCGTAAAATTGCCAATCATCGAGCCGAGCGCAAACATTTCGTTAATGTTTCTCGGCATCATGGATACGATATAGATCATAGGTGCAAGGCCGTAAATAAAAAGATCAATTTTCTTTTTCAAAAGGTGAGATAAGCCGAGAGCTGCCGCATAATAGCAAACGGAAAACGTGGTAAACAGCTGCATGATCCAAATGACGAGAAGTAGGGAATCGAACCGTTCTACAAATAACCCTTGTAACTCGAAACTTCTGATAAACGTTAATACAGGCCATGTTTGAGTGACTGCGCCATCAGTGGACAGTGCGCCGATCACCATAACAAAGGTGACACAATAGAAGACGAGTGAGATGCTTAACCCGATGATCGTTGCTTTTAAAGCACGTGCAGGTTTTTTCATATACATATAGATGATTAAGATGATCTCAAATCCTACAAATGATAAAGAAGTAGTGGTCAATCCTTTCATAACAGGCATTATGCCCATTCCCATCACCGGACGAAGGTTGTCAATTTCAAATACTTTTAATCCTAAAAACATGACAACGAGAAAGAAAAGGATGGTGACGGGAAAAATGATCTCAAACATTCTCGCAATCGGGTTGATGCCGCCGGTGATCAGATAAAGTCCAATCCAAATAAAGGGGAGAATGATCGCCCAGGTGGGGGTCCCTTGCAATAAGAAAAGACGTGTAGTTTCTGACATTGCTCTCAGTTCGAAACTTGCGAGCGTGAGATAATAGACGATGATGCATAGACTGATGATCGAGCCGATTAATTTCCCTGTAATTTCGTTGCTATATTGAAAAATGCTTCTTCCCGGAAAACGTTCAGCCAGTTTGACCATGATGATAGCAACAAGAAGAGCAAGAATTCCACCCAATATGATCGTGATCCAGCCGTCAGGAGTTTTGACTTTTTCGGTTACCGTTCTTGGCAGCGTCAATATGCCTATCCCTAAAATAAAATTACTAATGATTACGACCGTTTGTGGAGTAGTAATCTGATCGAATTTTTGTTTCGTCATAGAGATCACTCCTTATTACTCCTTGCTAGATAATCACATTGATTATTTCCTTTTGCTCTCTTGCGTATGCATCAGTTTGGGGCGCCGTTTCATCATAGAGAGTGGCGTACGAATTAAAAGATCCTTTAAATCGCTTAACTGATAGGGAACCGCAGGGCTTAAATAAGGGACGTTAAAGCTCTTGAGTTTAACGAGGTGCGTGCATAATAACAGGACAAACAGCACAACACCATAAAGACCAAATACGGCAGAGAACAGCATGACGACGAATCTGAGAAAACGAATCGTGATGCCTATGCTATAATGCGGCAAGGTAAAAGAAGAGATGGCGGTTACTGCAACCACGATAACCATGATGGGACTGACGATACCAGCCTGCACGGCAGCTTCACCGACAATCAACCCTCCAACGATTCCGAGGGATTGTCCGACAGGTTTTGGAAGACGTAGCCCAGCTTCTCGTAAAATTTCGATTGAGATCTCCATTATCATCGCTTCGATCAAGGGAGGAAAAGGAACGCCTTCTCGACTTGCGGCAATGGAAATCGCAAGCTTGGTCGGAATCAATCCTTGATGAAACGAGCTAAACGCAATATAGAGGGAAGGTCCGAACAACGCGATAAAAGCAGCTAAATAACGCAGCATTCGAATGAGCGTTCCGGAAATCCATCGCTCGTAATAATCTTCGGGTGACTGCAGAAGCATATTGAAAGTAACGGGTAGAATAAGCGCAAACGGAGTACCATCCAATAAGATGCCAACCCGGCCTTCAAGAATCGCTCCCATAACACGATCAGGACGTTCGGTATTTTGAATCTGTGGAAACGGACTGAATTGATTATCTTCAATTAACTGCTCCACATACCCAGACTCAGGCAAGTCATCCATTGTAATGGAATGAATTCGCTGTATAACCTCTTCTAGAAGCTGTGGATCTACGATGTCCCTCATATAGACAACAGCTAAATTCTTTTTGCATTTTGTGCCCACTGTAAATGTATTGATCGTGAGGTCCTCTGTTTTGGACAGGTTTCTTAACAAGGCCGTATTATCTGATAACTGCTCAACAAATCCAACTCTTGGTCCTCGAACTAATGCTTCTGATTGGGGTTCTTCGATATTCCTAGTCTTCGCTTTTGCAACATCAAGAACAAAACCAATTGATGTTCCTTCTACAAGTAACCCAGCAGATCCAGACAGAATAGAAGCGTTGAAGCTTTGTATATGAGATGTCTCGTCAATTTTTCCTACAGAAAGCATATGAGATTTCAATCGTTCTCTGGCAGAAGCTGTGATATCACGACTTTCATATTCTTGTTCATCGACAGACATTAAACTGCGGAGAATATTATTGTTGATCAAATCTATATCTGCTAATCCATCAATAAAGATGAGAGCAGCCCTAGCATGCAGTGTTTCTACCTTAAATTCTCGGATATGTACGTCACTATTTTGTCCGATCTTACTCTGAATCCGATCAAGATCAACGGCGTAGTCTCCTGTAAAAGTAAAGGAGTTTGATTGTTCTTCATTCTCTCGTTCTCTTTCTTGGTCAGAATACTTAGATGATTTTCTTCTCATGATGCTCTCACACTTTCTCTAGCGAATTAATCCATTTAAAAAACTTTGCAATGCCGATTGGCACGATGAAACAAACCAAGCTTTGTACAAATACGATCCAATCAGGAAGGAAATGAAGAACTTTTGTCAGCATAAATGCATTCCTCCTGTAACATTCAAGTATGATTACCAACTTATAGTCCCCAAGTTATAGGAGAAATAACCGGATTTAAAATCCCTAAAAACTTTTGTCAAACTTTGATTATCAATCCCAAATTTTCTACCTTATAGTGCGGGTTGCATCTAATTATCCAAAAAAATGTATGTATCACAAATTTTAAGAATAATTGAAGTAGGAATGCTTCAAAAATATTTTTTGTGAATCAAACATGCCTTTCGTCTTATGGTGGTTGCACTTGGTTACTACTTAACTGAGAAAATGTATGACAAATAAGCGCATTGTAATGAGAAAATAGTATTGAACAGAGACCAGAATATAGGCCTCTGTTTTTTTTTTGTGTTTTTAACTATAAAAATACTCATTGACGAGCTAAGAGTTTTGATGATACGATACAAATCGTAATTATTACGATTTAAATTTTATGAAAAAGGAGGTACGATGTGAAGGAAAGATTTCAATTATTATTGTCTCTCAAAGTGATGGAGTATGAAATCAATGAATTATCCAAGTTTGCTGAAGAATGCGAGGATTGTTTTGACCTGCTAAAAGCAAAGCTTGATGGTCTACACCAGTTTATAACGGATGACAACAACATCAGTCTGTGGCGAGAATGGGGAGAGGATGATGACATAGCAGTCTATTCTGAACGAGTACGAGAAGCTGCTGTTCAAGCTCTATGTAATTTAGAAAAGTACCAGAGCGTGCGTTCATGCAATCATCAACTCAATGCCAGTGAATACATACATACTCTCTCTAAATCTGTAAAACAAGAAATGGAAGAACTCCAGATTACATGTAGCTCTAAGGTTCTTTTTATTGGTTCAGGTGCCTTTCCTGTTTCAGCACTTACGATTGCAAGCGAAAAAAAGGCTGAAGTCTTTTGTGTGGATATTGATCAAGAAGCCGTAATAATGGGCGAGAAAGTAGCAGGAATTACTGGCCTTTCCAATCATGTTACATTTTCCAATCAACCGTTACAGAAGGTGGATTTTGCTAATGAGGCTACTCATGTGGTGATTGCTTCTCTAGTGAAAAATAAACAAGAGGTACTTTCAGAACTTAAAAGTGCATTGCAGCCGAATACAAGAGTCATCCTTCGTTATGGCAATGGATTGAAATCAATCTTTAATTATCCTTTAGAAACGGATTTATCAAAGGAATGGAAGTTAAAGAAGGTTACGAAGGCAGATAGCTTTTATGACACCTTGGTTTTAGAAAAAAGCACAGGCACTACATAAACGTAAAACGTAAGAAAGTGAGGAAGTTGTGGAAATTCAAGAATTTATAAAGAAAGATCTAGGCAACACGCTTATTGCAGGTGTTGGTCCTGCTGCTATTCAAATTGCCGTTCATCTTTCAAGAGGATATAGCAAAAAAATTGGTTTGTATAACCGACCTGGTATTCATGCTGACCGACTTAAAGTGGAATTAGGAGAAAATGATTATCACGTTTCACTGACCGTTCAAGGAATAGATACAGAATTCAAAGCGAAGATTAGCAGTTTCTCTGATGACTGTGATTCTGTTCAAGACGAGTGGGACACACTTATTCTTTCAACACCTTCTCATAGCTATTCGGATGTGATGAAAACACTTCATGCAGGACATTGGAAACGGTTAAAGACCATTATCCTGATTTCTCCAAATATCGGTTCAAATGATTTAGTGAAAAATTATATTGATTGCAATAGGGTCGAAGTCATCAGCATGTCGACTTATTACGCGGCTACAAAATTTAGCAGTTCTAACTCAGTGATAAGTGCACATACAAAAACGTACAAAAAACGCATTTACATGGCATCTACAAAAGAAAAAAGCCCGATACTGGAAGTTCTGAATCGTCTTTTGAATGAGTTAGAAATTGAAGCAGTGATGGTGGATAACACGGTTGATGCAGAATGTAGAAATATAACGACCTATGTTCATCCAGCTCTTTTCATGAACGCTTTTACATTGTACGAGATATTCGATATGTCTTCTGCTGGGAAAAAATTCTTGTATAAATTATATCCAGAAGGTCCTATTACACAGGAGTCGATCAGAACGATGGTGGCTCTATGGAAAGAGATATCAAATCTAGTCACGTATCTTGGAGCGATGCCTATTAACTTATTACAGTTCTTAAATGATGATAACTACCCTGTTCCAGAAGAAAGTCTATCACGAGAAGATATTGAAAACTATGAGACGTACGAGAGGATTAAACAAGAGTACTTATTGTATATTCGCTATTCTACGATTCTGATCGATCCTTTTTCAACACCTGATCAAAACGGCAGATATTTTGAATTTTCGGCTGTTCCCTTTAAGAGAGCTAAAGAAGTAGAAGAGAAACGTTGGCATGTTCCAAGAATTCCTTTTGAAGATTATCAAAAATTATGCGTGATTAATGGGATAAGCAAAGCGTTTGGTCTCAATATGCCAAAGACGGAAGCTCTTATAGCTCAGTTTGAATTACAGTGTGAAAGGATAGAATCCAGAATTGGAATGAACCAACCGCTGCTCAAACCTTGGAAAGAATCAGCATCACAGGATGTTGAAGCCTTCCTGAAAGCAAGAGGCGAGTTATGATGATGAATGGTGTATGGCTTGCTGTACTGTCTTCGTTCATCTTTAGCATTATGAACGCACTTGTAAAAGCTGTAAGTTTAACTATTCCATATTCAGAAACGGTATTCTTTAGAAGTTTGATAGGCACGATTATTATATTTATTATCATGAGACGTAAAAAGGTTCCTTTTTCTAAAAAGGGGATTCCTATGCTTGCCGTTAGAGGAATATTTGGTGCGCTTTATCTGCTTGCCTATTTCTATACGATTGCAAAGATTCCACTAGCAGATGCAAGTATTCTTGCTCATCTATCACCATTTTTTGCTGTTCTTCTAGCTGGTATCTTTTTGAAGGAAAAAGTACCAATAACGCTTATGTATGTATTGCCGGCCGTATTATTGGGAGCTTACATGCTCATCGATCCACAGGAATTCTCATCTTATTCTCTGTATGCCTTTATTGGTGTTGTTGCTGCTTTTTTTGCAGCCTGTGCTGCAACATCCATTCGTTATTTGAGCCAGAAACATCATGCCTACGAGATCGTGTTCTATTTCTTGGCAACGGCAACCGTGGTAAGTATTCCCTTGATGTGGAATGATTTTGTTATTCCGTCTCTTATAGAGCTGTTTTATCTCATCTGTATTGGAGTCGTATCCCTTATTGGGCAGCTGTTTTTAACAAGTGCTTTTACACATGAGAATGTTGTAGTTGTAGAAATCACTCGTTACATTGGTATTGTTTTTAACGCTTTCTGGGGTTTCTTATTCTGGATGGAGGTGCCCGATACCAACACTGTTATGGGTGGTATTCTCATCATTGCTTCTTGTATCTTCTTATCAAGAAGAAAAGAATTAGAAGCGAAAATAAAGAAGCTCAAAGTGAAAAGAGCTTAATTTTTTTAATCTATAAATCGTAATGAATACGGTTTAAAACGATATAAAGGATGGTATTAGATGAATTATTATAAAAAACTTATAGCATGCGCTTTATGTTTCATTCTTATCATGGTGGCAGGCTGCTCCACAACTCAAACGAGTACGAGTAAACAGAATGATACCGAAAAGAAAGTAACGATGATCTTTAGTTTTAAAGCAGCAAACTTAGATCCGCATACAGGATTTACTCCAATTCGAGCTGGTATTACAGAAACTCTTTTAAAGTTAGATAAGAAATCAAACATTGAAGGATGGCTTGCGGAAAAGTGGGAGACGACTGATAACAGAGAATGGACGTTTACCATCCGTGATGACGTTACTTTTCAAAATGGTAAAAAACTCGATGCTGAGTCAGTCAAACAGTCTCTAGAGAGAAGTGTTGAAGTAAATGAATCTCTCGGTGAGTCTTTAAAAATTAAATCAATGCAAGCAGACGGACAAATACTCAAGATTCAAACGACTGAACCATACCCTGCACTGCCTTCTGAACTTGTAAATCCATATACATCCATTGTTGATACTGAAGCAGAAGAAAAGGCTGGCAAAGAAGAGTTTAGAAATAATCCGATTGGGACTGGCCCTTTTACAGTAAAGAAATTCAAAGCAAACCAACAAGTTGAAGTGGAAAAAAATAAAGATTATTGGGCAGGGAAGCCGAAAGTCGATTACGCTATCATTAAATTTAATGAAGATGCGAATGTAAGAGCTCTTGCATTACAGTCAAAAGAAGCGGATGTTGTTTACAACCTGCCTGCTGAAAGCTTGAAAGCCATCGAAAAAGAGAACGAATTAAGTGTTGAATCTGTTCCTGGCCTTCGAGCACATTTTATCCTTTATAACAGTCAAAGCCAGAAAGTATCTGATGTAAAGGTGAGAGAGGCATTAGACCTTCTGCTGGACCGAAAAAGCGTGGCAAAAGAAATTATGCTAGGACACGGAGTTCCAGCCAATGGTCCGTTTAATAGCAACCTGCCATTTGGAATTGATGATGAAGTAAAAGAAATGAATGTTGAGAAAGCAAAGAATTTATTAAGAAAGGCTGGATATACAGAAAATGCTGATGGCAAGATGGAAAAAGACGGCAAGCCTTTAACGCTTGAACTGATCACATATAAAGCACGTCCTGAGCTTCCGTTAATCGCTCAACTGATGCAATCAGATGCAGCTAAAGCTGGTGTAACCATTGAAATCAAGAATGTTGAAAACGCAGATACTCATTTAACTGAAAATAAAGATTGGGATCTCGGAACATACAGCAATAACACGTCACCTAGAGGCGATGGAAGCTACTTTTTTAATACAGCGTTATCAGAGCACGGAGCGTTAAATGTCGGGAAAGTCAACATTCCAGAACTGAATGAAGTGATTAAGAAATTAAATGCAACTAGTGATCTGGAAAAACGTACGAAGTTAACGCAGCAGGCTGCCAGAATTATTAACCAGGAAGTAGCGCACAGTTACGCCGTCTACCCTAACATTATTGTGGGTATGAATAAACGGGTTCTGAATTGGAAGCCGACTGCTGAGGAGTACTATATATTAACACATACGTTGGATGTGAAGTAATTGTTCTCGATCATAAAAAGACGGTTGATTCAACTGACAATCGTGTTGTTTTTGCTATCCATCTTCACCTTTGCCTTAATGAAATTAGCACCAGGCGATCCGGTCTTAACCATATTAAACGCAGATGAAATGGTAGTCACAGAAGATGATCAAGCTAAGCTCAGGAGTGAGCTTGGCTTTGATCAGCCTCTTTTTATTCAATATGGAAAATGGATGTTAAACCTAGTTCAATTGGATCTAGGAAAATCTTATATGACTGGAAAACCTGTTTGGGATGAGTTGATGGAGCGTTTGCCAATTACACTAGAACTTACTCTATTTGCTCTCCTTATCATGGTATTGATCGCTGTGCCAACGGGAGTTATATCTGCTACATATGCAGGGAAATGGCCTGATCAGATTAGCAGAATCCTTGCATTAATCGGTGCTTCTCTACCTAGTTTTTGGTTAGGATTAATTCTTATCTATGTGTTCGCTTTTCAACTTAATCTGGTGCCTTCCTCTGGCATTGGAACGATTTCGCAGATTATCCTGCCTGCTTTTACACTAGGTTTTACGTTTGCTGTTGTTTACGGAAGACTTCTTCGTGCTGGGCTTCTGCAGAGTATGTCGGAAGATTTTATCTTAGCAGCAAGAGCGAGAGGGTTAAAAGAATATCGCATTCTCTGGTTTCATGCGTTTCGTGCGGCCATTCTTCCTGTTATTACTGTGTTTGGTTTAAGCATGGGGAGTTTTTTAGGAGGCGCGGTTGTTGTTGAAATTTTATTCTCTTGGCCAGGGCTGGGAAGTTTAGCCGTAGATGCTATCTTTAGCCGTGATTATCCTGTCATTCAAGGGTATGTTTTGTTAACCGGAGTATTTGTAGTCATTGTGAATCTGTTGGTAGACCTGTCGTATTATGTAATCGATCCACGCATTCGTAGAAAAGAGGAGATAGTGTGAGATTAATCCCTCAAATAACGATTATAAACTTGAAGGAACAGCTTAAAAAAGAAAACGTGATGATTGTAAGTGGTCTTTCCTTTTTAACCCTAATTCTGCTTCTAACATTTATCGGCCCTTTTATTGTTCCAAATGATCCCTTTACAGCAAATATGTCTGTTCGTTTATCTTCACCGAGTTTAACCTATCCTCTTGGCACGGACCATATGGGAAGATGTATACTTTCTCGTCTTATTATTGGTTCTCAATCGACTCTTGGGATTACAGGTCTCGTCGTACTAACAGTTATCATGATTGGAATTCCCATTGGTCTAGTTACAGGGTATAGAGGAGGCAGGATTGACACAGTCTTTATGCGTTTTGCAGATGGACTGCTCGCTTTACCAGAGTTCATTCTTGCCATTGCGATTGCAGGATTTTTAGGTCCCAGTCTGACGAACTTGATGATGTCTATAGTTTTAGTAAAGTGGATCGGATATACAAGGGTGGTGAGGGGGATTGTTATATCAGAACGTACAAAAGAATACGTATTGGCAGCAAAAGTTGGTGGAAGTTCAGATTGGAAAATCATGAGAAGACACTTGCTTCCCCAAATTATCTCTCCTGTTCTTGTGCTTGCAACATTAGATATCGGAAAAGTGATTTTAATTATTTCATCTCTATCCTATCTTGGGCTTGGAGCGCAACCGCCTGCTGCAGAATGGGGTGCCATGTTAAATGATGGTAGACCTTACTTTCAGACAGCGCCTGAACTCATGATCTACCCAGGATTAGCCATCTTTTTTGTCGTCTTTTCTTTTAACTTAATGGGTGAAGGACTTAGAGACAAGTTCGATGTTAAACGACTTTAAAGTGGAGGTCATCATAAAATGACACCGATACTTGAAATAAAGAATTTAAGTATTTCTTTGCGCGATAAAAAGAAAATGTTAATCAAAAATATGAATCTATGTGTTCAAAATGGTCAGATGCTTGGATTGGTAGGAGAAAGTGGAAGTGGTAAGAGTTTAACAGCGACAGCTATTTTGGGATTGCTGCCATCCTCTTTAGAGATTGTGAGCGGTACAATTCAGTTTGGCAGTTATGAGATCACTTCTCTTACAGAAAAAGAATGCAGCCAGATACGAGGTAAGGAGATTGCCTACTTGCCTCAAAACTACCAAAGTTATTTTACCCCTTTTATAAAAATAGGCCATCAATTGGTTGAAATCATTAGAACTCATACTGCAAAAAAGAAAACGGATGCAAAAGAGATGGCGCTTTACTGGTTAAATAGAGTGAACTTGCCGGCAGAAAGAGTATTCAATAGTTATCCGTATCAACTCAGTGGCGGGCAGTTACAAAGAGCATCCCTTGCAGCTGCCATCATGTTTCGTCCAAAATTGATTATTGCCGATGAGCCGACAACTGCCTTAGATGTCGTGAACGGAGAAATCATTTTAGATCTATTAAGGGACGTTCAACAAGAAATGAATTGTGCTGTTCTACTAATCTCTCATGATCTGAAGAAAATGGTGAATAAAGTCGATGAACTCGCTGTCATGTATGGTGGACATATAGCTGAAATAGGAAAGACAAGAGCAATCTCCAACAATCCTGTTCATCCCTACACCCATTTATTATTTCAATCCAGTCTTAAACTCAGTAAATCGGTTCCAAAAGAGCTTCCAACCATCCATGGTGAACCAGGACTCGTTTCTCTAAGTGGATGTTCATTTTTACTAAGATGTCCCTACGCAACTGAGGAATGCAGCAAGCGACCTCAGATGAAAACAGTAGGGAAACAGCACCTAGTTGCATGTCATAGTGTGTCTGGAGGTTTGAAGAAAGATGTTAGCTATTCATTCAATTACCAAAACGTATGAAGCCAAGCCTGTGTTAAGCGATATTACATTGAGGGTTAACCGAGGAGAGAGCTTAGGTGTTATCGGAGAAAGCGGCAGCGGGAAAAGTACACTGGCAAAGATTGTTTTGGGCCTTACTTCCGTTGATAAGGGAGAAGTCATTTTTCAGGGAGTCCATCTTCATGATCTGAAAGGCAAATCATTAAAAAACTTCAGGCGACACGTTCAAATTGTGTTTCAAGACCCTACTAGTTCTCTCAACCCTAAACTCCCTGTCTGGAAATCAGTAATTGAACCATTAGAGAACTACCCTGAAGTGGTACCCTCGTTCTTAAAAGAAGTCAGGCATGATAAGAAACAAATGGCGGGTATGTTGTTTAATCAAGTCGGGTTGTCACAAACTTTAATAGAGAAGTTTCCGCACCAGTTAAGCGGTGGACAAAAGCAAAGGATAGCGATAGCAAGAGCGATCAGCCTTCAGCCTGCTCTCCTTATATGTGATGAACCAACATCAAGTCTAGATGTGTCTGTACAGGCTCAAATTTTAAATTTGTTAAAGCAACTTAAACAAGAGTTGGGTATGTCGATTATTTTCATATCCCATGACTTAGCGGCGGTGCAATTTATGTGTGAAGAGATTGCTGTTTTAAAAGATGGAGAGTTGTTGGAGACCTTTCCGACCGAAGAAATATTTTCTGTGAAGCGACACGATTATACGAAAAAGCTAGTGGAAATGGCTTTATAAAAGATGTAAGGACAAGAAATCATAAATCAGCACACTTTTAAAAAGAAGTGCTGATTTTATATATATATATATAAATAAAGTTCCTTCAATAATGTGTGTTGAATTAAGTCAATATGGTAAATTTAAACAAGGTAATAAAATACAATAATAGAGAAAACGAATATGATCTTAAACACTTACTCAGTAGTTAGTTAAAGGAGAACCGTAATGTCAAAAACCAAAAAGCTTTTAAGTGGTATCTTGTCTACAGCTTTTGCATTGAGTGCTTGCAGCCCTAAGGAAGAGATTGCAGTACAAGAGGAACTAACTTTTTCAGAAGATGAGATTAACGACTACGTCTATACGGACGAAGAAGTAGTTGTTGAAAATGAAGTAGACTTAGATCATTTACAATCCAACTATCCAGACATGGATCTTCAAGCCATTGAGGTTTATATGGAAGAGAACAACCTAGAATACAACGAAGAAGAGTTAATTGCTTTTTTAGATGATCTTTATGAAAATGGTGAACCCACATTAACTTCTAACTATTATGCCAACGAAAACTCATTTCCTTGGTGGATCTTTCTAATAGCTAATCCACTCAAAACAAAGCCGACAGGAAAAATAACGTTGACTAAACCTGCTTCACCCACGCCATCCACAGTAAATCCAACAACAAAGCCAAGTTCCAATGTGACTACTTCTCCTTCATCAAGTGGAACAAAATCTGGTTCTGGTTTCGGTACCGGCAGTAATTCTTCAGGTTCATAAAAACGATCAGTCTTTTGCTTATAAAATTAACATGAAAAAACCCGAATATGAGACTTTAATAGAAGTCTATTATTCGGGTTACAGTTCGTGCTCCGCAGTGTTAACGCCCTTCTTCTTCGTCAGGTTTATACTCCAAAAGATCTCCTGGTTGACAGTCTAAAGCCTTACAAATGGCGTCTAAAGTGGTAAGTCGAATGGCTTTTGCCTTTCCGTTTTTCAAAATAGAAAGGTTAGCCATTGTTATTCCGACCCTTTCTGAGAGTTCTGTTACACTCATTTTTCTTTTAGCCAACATCACATCAATGTTAATAATAATAGCCATATCCGTCACCTCAGACCGTTAGATCATTTTCAGATTTTAGATCAATTGCTTCTTTTAAAAGCCTTTGGAGAACGGCAGCGAATACTGCTATAACAATGGATGCCCCAATAAAGGCCATACCAACTAATACGAGACCTGGTGCATCATCCCACTCTGCAATGATAAAAACCAATGGTAAGGCAACAACATAAAGACCGCTGATTGTGAGCGCACAGTTTTTTATTTTCTTTAAAGCTCTAACTGATAACTCAGAGAACGCTTTATTCTTGTCAATATACTGTAAAAGCTTAAAAGCCTGATAGAGAGCGAAGTAAAAAGGAATTGTCGACGCATAGACAACAAATAAGATGCCGAAAACTACATATGCCAACTCTGATCCCTTTTGTGCTTCTTCCGTTGCTTTAATAGCTAGTTGGGGTAACAAAAATAAACACAAACCCAGAACGGGAATTCCTAAAAGAAAAACAGATATCTTCAAGAAGAATGTTGAACCATTTTTAATAAAAAACACCTCGCTATTTTTCATTATTTTTACTTGATTATAAATAATTATTTATTGAATTACAATAAATTTTTATTCTTTATCGTCGGTCAGGTTTTAGGTTCTTTTTATAGGAAGAATTGCATATATTCTTTGGGTTTGTTCATGTGAGTTCTAAGCGATTTGGATTTTTTTATAACGAATTCATTCTTTATTCCATTTCTCGGAGAAGGAGAAGTGGTTTTTTTTATTGAACTTAAGATGCAGTGATTATCAAGAACTGGCCATCTCATAACTATTAAGAACTTTGGGTCAGAAGATATGGGGAGGTAAGCGATGTTTGTAAAAAAGAAATCCCATTCGGGTGAAAAGAACGGGGTTGCTTATGTAAATGGAGAGTTAATGTTTCAAGGAGTTGCGTTAAACGTTTATTGTTATTTAGTAGATGGCGTATTAATTGATACGGGAGCTCAATCCTTACATAACTATTTTGAACCCTTTATTGATACAGCGGATTTCGATCAAGTCATGATGACTCACTTTCACGAAGACCATACAGGTTGTGCCGCTTATATTGAAAGAACGAAGAAAGTGCCGCTTTTCTTAGATGAAAAGACAATCGACTATTGCTCACAGACAGCAGATTATCCGTTGTACAGGAAGTTCTTTTGGGGAAAAAGGAAGCCGTTTCATGCGGAAGCAATGCCTGCAACGTTTCAATCGAGAAATGCAACGTGGGAAGTGATTCCTACCCCAGGGCATGCTCACGATCACAATGCTTTTTTAA
The DNA here is from genome assembly GCF_043558025.1 of Fictibacillus sp. UD. NCBI lineage: Bacteria > Bacillati > Bacillota > Bacilli > Caryophanales > Fictibacillaceae > Fictibacillus > Fictibacillus sp. UD. The sequence continues at coordinate 243,787 of NZ_JARUHH010000002.1, read as the reverse complement.
ATCATCAAACAGGCCAACTGTTCACGGGTGATTTGTTTGTCAGTGAACGAACAAAAGTTGCTTTAGAAGAAGAAAGCATACCTGACATTATTCGGTCATTAGAACGGGTATTAACATACGATTTTCAGGATGTTTTTTGCAGTCATGCGGGATTTTTAAGTGATGGACGAGCAGCTCTAGAACGAAAACGAGACTATTTAGTAAGTCTTCAACATGAAGTGTTAACTTTACAAAAACAAGGGGATACACCAGAAGCAATTCGTCAGAAACTATTCCCTAAAAAATTTCCCATTATCAAGTTTTCAAGTGGAGAATGGGATTCTTTGCACATTGTTACTTCCATCGTGAATGATGAGAGTCATACGTGATTCTTTTTTAGGAATCGGTTTTAGCTGTACGTGTGATTACCCCCACGCATTTGCCAATTTCATATTAGAAAACGAGGTATTAGTATGTCTGTAGAACAAATAAATACAACGATTATTCGTACTGCTCGTATTGAAGATGCTGAAGCTGTTCTTGAAATACAGCGAGAGGTTATTGAAGAAAAGGATTATTTTATCGCAGTTTCTGAAGAATTTGATAAAACGATCGAAGAGCACGAAGAATGGATTCAGAAGACTTTAGATCATGACCGCGAAACCATGCTTGTCGCAGAATGGGATAATAAAGTGGTTGGCTGGATCGTGTTTAAATCACAAGAGAGAAAGCGTATGCACCACACAGGATCGTTCGCGATCATGCTGCAAAAAGACTGCCGAAACAAAGGGATAGGGAAGTTGTTGATTGCTGAATTATTGAATTGGGCTGAGCAGCATCCAGTGATTGAAAAAGTTACGTTAGGCACATTCTCGACGAATACAAGAGCAATTGAGCTGTATAAAAGATTAGGTTTCGTTGAGGAAGGTCGCAAAGTGAAAGAGTTTAAATTCGGTAATGGTGAATACGTTGACGATGTTTTGATGTATAAATGGGTGAAATAACGAAAAAAGCTAACAGGAAACGCTTAAAATACGGCCGTTTCTTGTTAGCTTTTTACAATAGAATTGCTAAAAATCGTGTTGTGAGCTAACATTAGCGTTTCTGAGCGAAACGGAACCAAGTCTGCGCGTAAAACGTGCTAGTTTGGGCGAAACAATAGGTTCTTTGAGCGAACGTGTCATTTATCGAAGTTGAAACTAGCTTTTCTTTAATCAAGCCTCTTCTCTCTGCCTTACTTGTCTTTTTATCATCGTTGTTAAAATATAAGCAATCCCCGCAATAATGGAAGCATACACCATCAATTCAGTTGTTGTTAAAGAGAAAATCTTCGCCAGTTCAACAGAGTAAGCAAAGATCGTTGAGGTAAAAAGCTTCGATAGTGCTGCAATTATAAGGAATCGCCGAAACGTAACTCCTCCAAGTCCAGCTCCAATACAGATGATTTCGTCCGGTAAAATCGGAATAATGAACATAATCGCTAAAAAGAGGACTTCATTTTTTTGTACATAACTTTGGTATTTAGCGAGATGTTCATATTTTACAAACCTTGAAATAATTCGCCGCCCGCCAAACCTTGCGATGAAAAACATCGTGATGATTCCAGCAAGTGTACCAAGAAATCCTAAGGAAATCGCTGTGAACGGTCCAAAGACAGCACTGGCCGCCGCAACTGTTACCACTTCAGGCAGAGGCAGGATGATAGGCTGCGCGAAACAAATGGCTAAATAGATGAATCTTGCAGTAGACTCATGAATTCTTAATAAGTTTTCAAATCCGTACATGTCGGTTAACACCAACAGTTTTGTCGCGTAAAAGATCGTAAACACGATCATGCTGACAGCAAAGAAATAGAGTGCGATCAAGCGAGTGATTTTTAAAGAATTCAGATTGCGTTTACATAAAAAGAGCAAGTCAAGAGTTACGATAATGATCGCAAGTCCGATGCCGATTAATTTAAAGGTTGGCTGAATGGTCGGCAGCAACTTAAACAAAGTTACAAGAGTTAATGACGTTAGTGTGATGTGAAGTAAAAGTTCGAGTGTGAGTTGTTTTCTGCTAAAAGTGTCTGTCATAACGTATGTCTCCGTTCATAATGTCTTTATGTGATTAGTTTAAACATTAAATGAAGAGGCAGACAGTTTCTCCAGATGTAATTTGAATAAGACTTGAGGCGTATCTGAAAAGACAGTGATTTTAAAGGTGTAATAAAAAAGGTTATGTTTCTATTCACTTGAATATATTTCTATAACTTATATAAGAAATGGGGGAGTTCGGGGTGACAAAAGGTGAGGTGTATTATCTGATTGGAGGAACAATCGGAATGATTGTTGGTTTTATTGCAGCAAAAGTGTATCAGATCTGGGCGATGCTTTACGCTGAGATTGGGGTTCAACTAGCAAATGATACAGGCTGGGAAGGCACGCCAATTTGGCAGTCAGTAAATGCAAACCCCGGTACTACGACGTTTATTGTACTCTTAATTTGTACTTCGATCGGACTTTACTTTGCATACTTACTCATAAAAAAAGAAGAACCTTACATAAACGACAACAAGGAAGAATTTGATGGAGCGGAATGACTTTTAGAAATAAAATAAATGGCATATCAATTAGTGAAACAATTGGCATGCCATTTATTAAGGAGGGCAGCCCAACTCAAGGGTAGTGCCTATTTTTTATGGAATGATTTATCTATAAGGAAAGTATTGTAAGGATAGGGGTGAAAAGAAGGGTGGTTTAAATAGATGGAGAATCTTAGAAAACTGGAACTCGCTTATTTTTTAGGCTTTACCACTGGTGCGGTTATCGGATTTATTCTAGCTAAAGTTTATCAAACCTGGTCTCTTCTTTATGAAATGAGGGGTCGTGAACTGGATTCTTTAACGAACTGGCAACATACACCTTTATGGCAAACGGTTAATGAAAATCCAGGCATAACGACTTTAATTGTTACGCTACTTTTTAGTGCGATCGGTTTATGCTTTGCCCATCTATTTACCAAAATCAATGAACCTTACTATTCAGAAAATAATGCGGAAGTGATGCATGTCAGTGAATGATTATTATTCACTGGCTTTTTTTATTTAGTATTCAACATTTAAATAGGGAGCATGGACATTTAACTGAAAGCACATGAGTAAAACGGATACACGCTAAATAAACTAAATATTTTGGTAATTATTAGCGAAATATGTAGATGCATGTTTTATTAAATGGTAAAATATTACTATATAGTACGAATCTTAGGGAAATTTGTACTATGGATTATTAAGGTTATTGGGGAATTAAAACATTTTAGGAGGTTTTGAATGAAGTACAAAATTGTGCACGATAAGGTTGAGGAGTATTTTATTAAAAGTGACACCATGGCCATCTATCCTTTTATTAATCAGTGGGGAGCCGTTTGTGCAGAAGTTTATGAAAAAGATGCGATCATCCTCGTTGAAAAAAAGCCTTTCAGAATCATTAAAGATACTTGTCCGTATTACGGCAGCACGTATGATGGGAAGAAAGAGGCTGCACGCATCAATATGGGAAGAATGTGTTTTGCTCCGATTATGATTGACACCAAACTTGATATTTTTTTCTTTCCCACGCAATCACCACGAAAAGATTCCTGCATCTGGCTATCGCAGCCCCACATCGAGGACATTGAATCCATTGACCACAAAAATGTTAGAGTGATTTTTTCTAACGGTATGGATCTACCCATCGAAAGTACCCGCGCAGCCTTACGAGGCAAACTCCATCGAGCCGCTCATTACAGAAGTGTTTTAATGTATCGAACAGCAGAAAAGGAACGAGAACGCTTAAGAAGCCGTGATCTGATCCTTACATAGTGTTAAAAATGTTAAGCGCCTGATGCGAAGTGGATTAGGCGTTTTTGTTATGTGAGTGGATTAAGTCTAAAGTGGTCTCAATTAAGTCTAAAAAGAGAAATATAGGCTTTTCTACAAATCTCGACTCGCGCACTGCCAAGCACCCACGCTCAAAAATTTCATTGCAGGGAAATCGACAGATGTATGGAAATCAATTTGTAGGATATAAATGGGGGTTATACGATGAATCTTGAGACTATTTCAATGAACAAAAAAAGCTGGGAAGTGGTGGCAGAGCGATTTTTTGGGAGGACTGCCTTACCAGAGTATGGACCTTTTGCACCGCTTGAAGACGAATTAAACTTGCTGGGAGATCTTCATGGATTAAACGTCTTAGATATTGGGTGCGGGAGCGGTCACTCTCTTAAGTACATGGATGAAATGGGAGCGGCTGAGGTTTGGGGTTTAGATTTAACCCCACAACAAATTAAGGCAGCTCAACATGTACTGAAAGATACCGCTGCTGAAGTAAAATTATTTGAATCGCCTATGGAGAACAATCCTGGAATTCCTGAAAATCATTTTGATCTTGTTTATTCCATTTATGCATTAGGATGGACAACTAACTTGGAGCAAACCTTAACCAACATACATACTTATCTTAAACCGGGGGGAACCTTCGTTTTTAGTTGGGAACATCCGCTGTACAGCCGTATTAATCATGTGGATGGGAATCTGCTTCTTGAAAAGTCCTACCATGAAGAAGGGCCTTACGATCATGAAGCTTGGCAGTCGACCGCTATCATGCAGCAGTTTAAAGTTAGTACATATATGAACGCGCTAATTAAGATTGGTTTTACAATTGAAAGAGTGGTTGAAGAAGTGGTCTTGCCAGAAAGTGATCGCGAAAAATTTACAAACTCCTGGTATTCCTGCGAAAAAGCGGAAGCCGTACCAACGACATTAATTATTAAGAGCACAAAACGATAAAAGGTTATTAGAGGGGAATTAATATGATGGATGTTATTAAACAAAACAGCCAGGCGTGGGATAAGAAAGTGGAGAACGGAGCTGTTTATACGAAGTGTGTGAGTGAAGAGGTTATTCAACAAAGTAGAACAGGAGATTGGCAGATTTCAGTCACAACAGAAAAGAGTGTTCCTAAAAATTGGTTTCCTAACGAATTAGAAGGTGTGAAAATTCTATGTTTAGCTTCTGGAGGTGGTCAGCAGGCGCCGGTTCTTGCTGCAGCAGGAGCAGATGTGACCGTTATGGATTTATCGATTAAACAGTTAGAGCAAGATGAGTTTGTAGCAAAACGCGATGGATTGAAGCTTACAACTGTCCAGGGCAATATGACAGATTTGTCTTGTTTTGCAGATGAACAGTTTGATATGATTATCCATCCTGTATCCAATTTATTTATTGAAGACGTCAAACCACTGTGGAAAGAGGCGGCTCGTGTTTTAAAAAAGGGTGGCGTTCTGATTGCAGGTTTTGTTAATCCACTTCTGTTCATTTTTGATGATGAGCAAGAGATGCAAGGGAATCTGGAAGTGAGACATGCTGTTCCGTCTTCAAGCATCTCACATCTATCAGAAGAGGAGATACAAGCATACAGCCAGTCCAATAAAACGATAGAGTTCAGCCATACACTTGAAGATCAGATTCAAGGCCAATTGGATGCGGGATTTGTTATTACCGGTTTGTATGAAGATGACTTTGGTGGCCAACGGATGCTAGATTCATATATAAAAACGTTTATTTCGACAAGAGCAGTAAAAATGAGAATGGAATAGCTGAACAACAAAAATAGCTTGGAGATATCGTCCAAGCTATTTTTTACTATTAAACTGTAGTCCGAGGATGGCTAAATATTAGACTTGCGGAATTATAGTGAAAACTCGCGAGATTAAGCCAAGAACTCGCGGAATTAAGTTCGTAATTCGCGGAATTATCTCCTAAATTTCCGGAATTATTACGTGTTATCCCAATGACGTATAAGTGAAGAGCCGTTTTACGAACTGATTCTTCAACTATTTTTGTGCTATCTTACGCTAAATGCTATTTTTCTTATTTTCTTCTAAAATGGCAAGCTGCTTTTTAATCTCTGACAGCTCTTTTCGTATAATTTTCATCTTTTTTGAATCATCAATCCCCGTTCTTACGGCATAATGGATAATCGCAAATAACAAGAAAAATCCGGAAAGCACTAAAAAGATCTCCATATTTTTACCCCCATGAATCAGTTGATTCCCATTCTTCCCGAAGAATACCCATCCTGATGGAGTCATAGTATTCTCCGTTGTAATACCGGCACTTTCTCATCCTGCCTTCCATCGTCATGCCTAACTTTTCGCCCACTTTAATCATGCGCTCGTTGCCTGACCAAGTGGTATAACCGACACGCACTATTGGCATCGTGTTAAACAAATGGCTGATCCATAAACGGATAGCTCTTGTTCCGTAACCGCCGCTCCAGAAATGCGGGTTGTAAATGCCGATTCCCATCTCTAGCCAGTGGGAAGGCTCGTGCTCCCAATAATAACTTACAGTTCCTATGAGTTCGCCATTTACTTTAATGGCCCATCGTTTGTCTTGGTTCACGTAGTGTTCTTTGTTCCACATGAACTCATCATATGGCACGTGCTTGTGCTCAAAGTAAGGAGCGTCCCACTTTTTCCATTCGGGTGCTTCCTCTTTATAAATGAGTTCCCATAGCTTGGGAAGATCTTTTTCAGTAATGGGCCGAATGGTTAAGTCTTTATCTTGATATGACATTCAGTTCCTCCGCCTATTTTTATGAACAAATCTATATCTTTTATGATACCATTATTTGTAAAGGGAGAACGATCCATTTCACATTTTGGGGGAACAGAAAAACAATGAAACTTAAAATCATACATACGAACGATCTGCACAGTAATTTCGATAACTTTGCAAAAGCCGTAACTCTTATTAAGCAACATAAAGACGAGCATACCCTTCTGCTTGAAGCTGGGGATTTTGCGGATTTTAAAAGTATTGAACTGCAGGGGACAAGAGGGATTGCAGCTGTTGAATTATTAGAGGCTGTTGGCTATGACGCGATAACCGTGGGCAATAACGAGATGTTTAACGGTGTGGATACGCTTCAGCATATGGCCACGAAAAGCTCCGTTCCGTTTATCAGCAACAATCTTTTCAAAAGGGATACGACAAAAATTCAGGGTGTTCATCAAAGTGTTATTTTACATAAAAATGGACTGCGTATCTTGATTACAGGTGCATCGCCTGATCTTGGCGCATTTAACGAAGGACTCGGCGTACATAATGAGAATTATATTATTGCGATCGCAAATGAAATGGAGAAAAACCGAGGGAACTATGATTTGTGCATCTTGCTTAACCATGTTGGAACGGTGGCAGATATCGATCTCGCTAAAGAAATTCAAGGCATTGATGTTATTGTCTCTTCCCATGACCACCAACTGTTTTCTGAAGCGGAAATTGTGAATGAAACATTCATCGTGAGCGCAGGGAACTATGGCGAGCACATTGGCGTGCTGGAGATTGAAGTGGACGGGGAAAGTAAGAAGCTTCTTCATTCTGCGGTCTTCAGCACGAAGGATATTGAAGCAGACAAAGAGATTACAAAAATTTTAGAAGTAAATAGAGAAAAAGCGATCGAGAAGTTGAGAAAGCCTCTTTATGCTGTGGACCAGCCCCTTTGGCACGATGTGATAGCCGAGAATCCGATCACCAACTTAATCGCAGATGGGTTGAAGGACATGATGAACACTGACTTAGGTCTCATCAACAGTGGAATCGTAAACGCTGGTGTCTTTCAATACGTTTCCGATAAAAAGTTAATTGAAGTGTGTCCTTCACCACTTAACCCAACTTCATTCGAGATCCAAGGCAAGTACATTTGGATGGCGATCCAGCAGTCACTTGACGTACAGCATTGTTTGCTTGATGGCAGGGGGCCTGGTTTTCGCGGGAAATACGTAGGAGGACTTCATGTCTCAGGTGCGACAGTCGTACATGATGGCGGACGAGTTCTTGAGATTAAATTGGGTGACACTCCGCTTGAAGAGGAAAAATGGTACACGGTGGCAACCTCTGATTATTTGCAGCGCGGATCAGGCTATCCATCTCTCGCAAACAATAAAAACGAGTTTTATCGGCCAGAAGAAATAAAAGAAGTGATAAAAATCTATGCCAGCAAGCCAGAATTTGTACAACGTGCCTTTGTGACGAGATTAACAGAACAGCAGCAAGCTGTGGAGGTGGGAAATCTCGATGACGACTACACAACCTATTAAAATTGTGATTGGTGCTGGCGTTTACAATAACAATCCAGGCTGGCTTCACACACAGGAAGAGGAACTGAATCTGCTGGATAGGAGCAAGTGGGAGGAGAGGTTTGAGAGAAATTCAATCTCTGCCATTCTCGCAGAGCACGTATGGGAGCATCTGACATTCGAAGAGGGAGTACAGGCTGCTAAAATTTGTTATGACTTTTTGAAACCATCTGGCTACATTCGCTGTGCGGTCCCTGACGGTTTTTTTCGAGATGATGAGTATCAGAGCATGGTACAAGTTGGTGGTCCTGGACCCCTTGATCATCCTGCTAGCAGCCATAAGATCGTCCATAACTACAATACCCTACAAAAGCTATTTGACGAAGCGGGGTTTGATGTTCAGTTGCTGGAATACTTTGATGAGCATGGTGATTTTCATGATCATGACTGGGACGGAAAAGACGGTGTGATTTTTCGCTCAAAACTCTACGATCCCAGAAATCAGGGGGGAAGTCTCAAGTTTCCTTCACTGATTGTGGATGCTATAAAACGCTAACTTTTACAAAAAAAGCGAGCATCTTGTAACGAAAATCAATCTCTTTCATAAGCAACAAAATTTTTACCAAATCAGCCTAAATAAAATAATGACGTTGTTCATATATGTTAACAAGGGGGGGTACGTATGGAGAAGTGTGTGTATTTCAATGATTCATTTTTCTCTTCAGGGAGAACAGATATTTATAATGGTTCCCAAGAAAAGCTAGGTGAACTTGATTTGAAAAGTGCATTCTCTTCAAGTGTGAATGTAGAGAATGAAAAAGGAGAGGTTGTTGTTGAAGGTGCCTTTCCGTTTTTTTCGAGCAGATGGATCATCACCCAGGCTGATGGGACGGAATTGGGTGAGGTGAAGTCTTCATTTGCATTTTTCTCAAAGCGTTATCGATACTCAACCAATGACCATACGTACGAAATTGAGTCCCCTGCCTTTTCAAAAGAATACACCATCCTTGATGATAATAAGGCGGAAGTGGCAACCTTCAAAAAAGTAAGCGGCTTCTTTCAATCAGCAGCATATGAATTAATGAATCATTCGGATGTATTGCGAACAGAAGAACTGATCGCCGTTGTTATGGGCGTTAACGCGATTGAAAAATGCAAACAATCCAGTGCAGGTGGCGTGAATGGAGGGGCTTAACCTCCGTTTTATTATAAATTGATGTAAAAAAGAAGCTTTCACTCTGATGATGCGCATTTTAGAGTGATTGCTTCTTTTTTAGTCCATTATTGTACGCTCGAAAAAAACACTTTGAGGAAATGTTCGTTTTAAACGAACACATATATTTACACTTGCTCTCCCTCAACTTATTTCCAAGGTAAATAGAAATAATTCCGGGGATAGAATAAATAATTCCGCGGATAGCCTCAATATATCCGCGTATAAAATAATTTATCCGTTTTTCGACACGAATCAACAATTGCCATCGTCCTAAATAACGAGGACGAAGCGGTATAAATCATCATACAATCTCAGTCAACATTCTACTCCGTAATTCCAGCTTGAACGATCTCCACATCTACTTTTACGTTGATCGGAATCTCTGGATACTGCTTTTCCCACTGTTTAAAATTAAATCCTCTCGTTCGGCTCCGCGCCAGATCGCCTAAGCCGATGGGGTCTACTTTCCACTTTTGGAGCTTATCAGCCACTTTGTTAATTTTTTCACTCATTTCTTTTTCAGTTGCCCGTTCAAGCTGTTCGACAAGAGGTGGTTTACTGACAGGGATTTTCGGTGCTTCACTTATACGCCCTTTAATTTTAACCACGATGTCGATTGCAGGAGACTGTTTGACATTCTTAATATGGTACTCTGCTTTTGATGAGATGTTTTGGATGGTGAAGAAACGATCTTTGGTAAATTTCACTTCATAAATCCCTCGTTCAAACGATTCCATTAGCAATTTAAGCATAAAGGATTCTTCAAGGTTAAGTTGCCCGACCATCTTATCATCTTTTAAGATTGCGGTTCCTTTCACCCTGATGCGATCTCCTTGTTTTTCTAATAACGGCAAGTTAGGATCCATTCCTTTTCCGTAAAAGGTGTACAAAAAGCGATGAAGATTGGAGTCTGGGATATTAGAACGCATATTTTGCTGTAAAAGCTGAAACAGATATTTAGAAGGTGTTTCACTAAGTGGGTACTTCTGATCCAACAGCGGTTTCGTACTTCCCTGAACGACAGACAAGTATAGATCACGTCCTAAAGCAGGATCACGCTGCAGGGTATCAACCAATTTATAGATGCCTTTTTCCGCTAAACGATTATCATACAAGGCAACCTCTAAACGGCCGACTTGAAAAGGCTTTGGCGATTCGGCTTGTTCGAGAGCTCTCGCCATTTTACTCGTATGTGTTATTGTAGTAAACACTTGAGAGATAGGCGGTACATCTTCTCCACTTTGAGGAATGGCGACCATCGCGTTTAATTCAACTTTGTTTTTAGAGTGATAATCATAGCCGACCGCTGATACGAGCTGGATGTCTTCTAAAATTCTTTTACTCGGAAAACAACCGGTGAGTAAGGATACTGAAATGATGATGACAAAATATTTTCTAACCATGTTTTGTTTTCCTCACTTTTGTCAAAATAAGCTGGATCACAAAAAGGAACGGAATGTAGAAGTACAGAATGTAAAAGCCAATGTTAGAAACACTGCTGTTCAGGATGTCTACCTGCTGCCGATCGATGACAAGGATACATGAAACAAAGACGACCAAAAGTAATGCTCGTAACGCACTTTTTTGCTTGATTTTATATAACCGGTGCAGGCCGCGGCTGACAGACCACAACCCGATGCATAGGTTAGGCAAGATAACGAAAAGCCAGAGTGCGATTCCTGCGTATTCGAAACGCTGTGCAAAAGGCAGGTCCACGATTTTCCAAAGAGTGAGTGTTGCCCAGATTGTGTGCTGCAGCTGCTCTTGGTTGTAATAAACAAACGAAACGAATATGGTGATAAAGTAGGTGAATATCGTAAAAAGATTGCCAAAGTGTGCCCATTTTTGAGACTTTTCCGGTTGTTTCAGAAACGGCAGGTACAGTAAGATCAATTCAAATCCTAAGTAATTAAGTGTAACGCCTTTCGTTGCCGCTAAGATCTCAGTGATTGAATGGTCAAAAATAGGCAAAAGATTTGTATAATGAGCATCTTTAAGAGCGTAATATTTTAATAAAAATAGAGGCAGTGTTATGAAAAATCCTAATACTGCTAATCCAGCAACAGCTCGTATGCCTCCGACTACAAATGAATAGGCAAGCACCAAAAAGAGGATGGCGATTACCCCTGTCCCGAGCTCTGGGAACATCCAGATTTGAATCACTTCGATATAGGTTCTTAAAACGGTTATAACTGTCGAGATGAAATACAGCAGCAAGAGTAAACTTAACAGACCGCCAACCCATCTTCCAAACAAATTGCGATGAACGCCAACTATATCGGTATTCTCTTTTAAAAGAATGCGATAAATCATCCAAATGATTATGTTGAATGATAGGCCTCCAAGCACTACTGCGATCCAAGCGTCATGACCTGCAGATTTTGCGATGTACCGTTCGAATCCGAGGATACCAACACCAACCTGCATCGTCGTGACCATGTAAAAAACCATATAGGGTGATATCTGTTTGTTTTCACTAATCTGAGACATACATACCCCTCTTTTTTAGTCCTCTATATCATGCTTTTCATTTGAGCGCTTCTTATTCATCCTTTTTTTATCGCTAGGTCTTAATGAGACTGGACGGTTGTATTGCGAACTGAACGGCATACGAATGAGGGCATCTTTCAAATCGTTCATACGCAGCGGATAAAGCGGCGCAATATATGGTCTGCCAAGTGACGTTAACTTCAACAGATGAGATAAGATGAAAGCAAAGCAAATTGTTACACCAAGAACACCTAAAAATTGTGCAAACAATAAAAAGGGAAAGCGCAGCAGACGGATCGTGTTACTCATCTGATAAACAGGTGTTGTAAAAGATGCGAGCGCGGCTAACGCGACAATGATCAAGAGAACATTGCTTGTGAGTCCAGCTTGAACAGCGGCCGTTCCAATAACAATACCGCCTACGATCCCGATCGTCTGACCGACTTTAGTTGGCAGTCTCGCTCCTGCCTCGCGCAGCAGCTCGATTGAAAGTTCTAATACCATTGCCTCAAGGATAGGCGGAAAAGGAATATCATTTCGTGACGCGACAAGTGTCGCCAACAGATTTTCAGGAATCATCTCATAATGAAACGTTAAAACCGCGACATAAAGTGGTGTGGATAACACGGAAAACATGACTGCCATCAAACGGATCAAACGAAAAGCAGAAGCTAAAACCCAGTTTAGGAAGTAGTCTTCAAAGGCTGAGAAAAACTCAACGATTGTTGTTGGTCCTGTCAGTGCATGTGGTGAACCGTCCGCCATAATGGCAACTTTTCCTTCCGCCAATACACTCGCCACACGGTCAGGACGTTCAGTGTCAATCAGCTGTGGAAAAGGTGAGTTTCCATTGTCAGAAATCATTTGGTTGATATAAGAGCTGTCTACAACATGATCATATTCAATATCATTGACTCGTTGGATCGCCGTATTTACGTTTTCAGGATCAGCGATTCCATCTATGTAGATAATGGCAACTCTTGTTTTCGTGAGTTTACCAACGCGCACCTCTTTAACTATAAACTCTGGAATCGGCAGTCTTTTTCGTATGAGGTTCAAGTTCGTATCGAGTGATTCTACGAATGCTTCTTTAGGACCAACTACGCTGAACTCGGTTTCTGGAATCGAGATTTGCCTATTCTCTGTTGAAAGACTGGGTATCATCAGACATTCTGTATCCTCTTTATTCATCTGTAAAAGAATAAAGCCTTCTGTTACCTTGTTTGCGATATCGCGAACATCTTTCGTTTTTACTATGCCATCTAAAGGCAAGTGTTTCTGTACATCATCCAGATTTTTTAGGGGAAGATCTGTGATATAAGGCAATAAATCACGGTGAACAAATTCCGGGTTTACGAGAGTTTTAAAATATGAGATATAAAATGTGCTCGCAGATGATTGTTTAACGGTTGAAAAGTCGGCAGAAGCACTTAATTTTTGCATCAACTCTTGAAAGGTTAAAGAATCTCGATTATTGGTCTGTTTTGGTTCGGGCTGTTTTTTCTTTTTCTTAAAAAAGTTCACGTGTGGCACCCACTCGTTTTTGAAGTAAGTTATTTTCCTAGCATTTCCTCTGGATTTAATAATATTCTTTGTGTGCGAGGTTGTCGGTTTTATCTCCCTTAAGAGAAAAGGTGAGTGTTGCCATTGCTGCAACGACAGAATTAAGAAACACAAGGAGTTCAGAATAATTCGAAAAAAGTGTTTGACATTACATGGATTTCCTGTAATAATACAAAGTAATTTGATATGAACACTCTTATTAAGAGCAGGTGGAGGGAATTAGCCCTATGAAACCCGGCAACCATTCGTACTGAATAGTCAGTATGGAAACGGTGCTAAATCTAACAGCGGTCACGCTGAGAGATGAGAGGAAATCGGATCTTTTTTCGAGAAGCCTTCTGTCTCTTTTATGAGCTCAGAAGGCTTTTTGCATGCTGCCTCTTGAAGAGTTTTTATCAAACAAAAATATAGAGAACTAGAGGATAGGGGATTAGATCATGAAAAGAATCATTCAAGTTTTACTCGCAAGTTTGGCAGTGTTTGTGTTAACAGCTTGTGGATCATCAGCAGCAAATGGCGGGGAGAAAACCGAAAAGCTCGTCGTTGGGGCATCGAACGTACCGCATGCTGAAATCTTAGAAGAAGCAAAACCACTTTTGAAAGAAAAAGGAATTGACTTAGAAATCGTTAAATTCCAAGACTACATTCTGCCGAATAAATCACTTTATGAAAAAGAAATCGATGCGAACTACTTTCAGCATATTCCATATTTAACACAGCAAGTGAAGGACAATCCAAAGTACAAGTTTGAAAACGCAGGTGCGGTTCATCTCGAGCCTATGGGAGTTTATTCGAAAAGACATAAGTCATTAAAGGATCTTCCGAAAGGCGCGAAAATTATCTTAAGTAACTCAGTAGCTGAGCACGGTCGAATTCTTTCCATTTTTGAAGCAGAAGGACTAATCAAGCTAAAAGAAGGAAAAGGCTATGAAGCGCAGCTAAGTGATATTGTAGAAAATCCGAAGAACTTAGAATTTGTGGCAGACATTGACCCAGGCCTTTTAACGAAGGCATATGAACACGATGAAGGCGATGCGATTGTAATCAACACAAACTTTGCGATTGATGCTGATCTGAATCCGAAAAAAGATTCTATCGCACTAGAAGGGTCTGAATCACCATTTGCGAACATCATCACGGTTCGTGAAGGAGACAAAGATAAAAAAGCAATCAAAACATTGCTAGAAGTGCTTCACTCAAAAGAGATCACAGACTTTATCGACAAAGAGTATAAAGGGTCTGTACTTGCAGTAACAGAGTAAGCGAAGAAGAAGCTGTCACGAAGGAGAATCCTCCTTAATGGCGGCTTCTTTTATTTGAAAGTCACTTTACAAAAATGAAAGCAAGTACAATAGAAGAGTTTCCGCTAATGCTTTGCTATAATCAAATGTAATCAGACATTGCTGTGGAAGGAAGAAATGAAGTGAGAAGAAGGTATCATATGATGATTTGCCTAACGATGCTCATCGTATTTTTAACGGCATGCGGAGGACAGGGGCAAGATCAATTGAACAAACAAAAATCTCAAGACAGAGTGGAACTTACCATATCAGCCGCAGCTAGTTTGCAGGATGTGTTAAATGAAGTCGCCGCTGTCTATGAAAAAGAACATCCGAATGTAAAGATTACATATAACTTTGGAGCGTCAGGAGCACTGCAACAGCAGATCGCACAAGGTGCACCTGTTGATCTGTTCTTCTCAGCCGCAGAAGATAAATATGATGAACTTGTAAAAGAGGGATTCATCGAAGAAAACTCAGGAACAGATCTTTTGCGTAACGAATTGGTGCTAATCGTTTCAACCAACTCAAAAATAAACAGGTTTGAGGATTTACCGAAAGCCAACCGAATATCAATCGGAACGCCAGAGTCTGTGCCAGCTGGAACGTACGCGAAAGAAACACTTGAAAACTTAAATCTATGGAACGAGACCGAAAAGAAAATGGTCTATGCAAAAGATGTGCGTCAAGTATTAACCTATGTAGAAACGGGAAACGTAGACGCTGGAATCGTTTATAAAACAGATGCCGTGATCTCGGATAAAGTAAGAATTGCAGCAACCGCAAACGAGCAAACACATTCACCTATCGTCTACCCCGTTGGTGTTATTAAAGACAGCTCACACCAGAAAGAAGCCAAGGAGTTTTATGAATTCCTGAAAAAAGAAGAGTCGATCAAAACCTTTGAAGACAATGGATTTAAGCAGGTAGAAAATTAGATGGCGATCGACTTTTGGTCACCAGTCAAACTGTCGTTAGGAATTGCACTAGTTGCGGCAATCCTCGTAATCGCTGCAGGTTTATTTTTTGGACGGATGATGGCTCACAAAAAATTTAAAGGGAAATCTGTTGTTGAAACGTTCTTTTTACTGCCATTAGTGCTGCCGCCTACGGTCGTTGGTTTTCTTCTGATTGTTTTATTCGGGAGAAATGGTCCAGTCGGGCAACTCATACAATGGTTATTTCACCAGCCGATCATGTTTTCATGGTGGGCCGCAGTAATCGCGTCTTCGGTTGTTGCATTTCCTCTCATGTATCAATCGGCAAAATCGGGTTTCGAGTCCATTGACGGAGATATTGAAAATGCGGCACGTGTAGATGGAGCGAATGAATGGCATGTTTTTATGAGGATATCCATTCCTTTAGCACTTAGGGCCATCATATCCGGTGCCATTTTAAGTTTTGCCCGAGCTTTGGGAGAGTTCGGTGCAACTCTCATGTTTGCGGGGAATATTCCTGGAAAAACGCAAACGGTATCTACCGCAATCTACATAGCGATTGACTCTGGTAACATGGATCTTGCCTGGATGTGGGTAGCAAGTGTTGTTGGAATTTCTTTCTTGATGTTAATTTCTGTAAATCGAGTAAGGGCTTAATTCTCTATTGTTGCTCACTTAATACCTCTATTGCTACTGCATACTTGCTTCTAGGCAGGTAGGCTAGCTTTAGAGGTTTATTTTTATACTTCTCTATAAAACTGGATCTTAGAATAGATTGTTGAGCAAAATGAAGAGTTGTTCCCTGTATTGTAATGGTTGCCACAAAATCTCTGCCGTTTTTCGAACCATCGTACGTAATTTTAGAGGGAATCCCTTCAACACTTTGAAATTTCTCATGATCATAAGCTGTTTTATCTCTAAAAAGCTGAACAGCGCTATGGGCAAAAACAATTGAACATATGAGCGTACCAGCAATCAGTAAAGGAACGAAAATCTTTTCAATCACTTTCTCCATCTTATAATGAACTAGGAAGATGGACATAAAAAGTGAAAAGATCGACCCTCCTAGCCAGTAAAGGCCTTCAGACAATACGAGGTGCTCATGATATATAGAATTCGACAAAAATAAACTAACCACCGCAACAATCATTAGAAAAAGCATCGTTATAAGAGTAATTGTCTTTGGAGTACGAAAGCTTCTTGTTCTCGTCATACTTCGCTTTCTTGCCTTTTCCATGTTTTATCACTCCTTATCTTGAATATATTCGTTCCAGAATTCGCCCTATTCCTTTTTAAAAAAATCGAAGGATATAACAAAGCGGTGACGAATAGCTGTATAAATCATTAAAGGAGAACCGTTGTTTATGAAACTATCTCGTTCGCAAAATGCAGCTATCCAGTTCTTTGAGGAATATGCAATAAACCATAAAGATGAGGCATGTGAGTCAATCAGACACATTCTAAAAATGGCGAATATCCCAGTCCAATTATATGAAGACGCTGTTTTGAAAATAAAAAAGAATGCAAGAATCGCTCTGCACTTTCATCCAGATCGGCCAAACTCAAGTTTGAAAATGGTTGCCGAAGCCATACTGCTCGACGGAGTTTATAAAAGTCAGTTTGAAACACTGCTTTCGAACGGAAGCGTTTCAGCATACCCTGGCGGATTGCGTGATACGTGGGAAGAAAGAATTTTTGGAGGAGCGTATCAATTGGAAGGAACGACCAACAGCCATCGTCCGAAATATGGCGCTTTGAATCTGATGCTGCATCCAGACGGTCCAGCTCCTCGTTTTGGTTCGTGTTATTTTCTGCTTTCTCCTGGAGTCTCCAAACGCTCAACGTTCACGTATTTAGATTCTCATCAAGATCCTGTAGAAAAGGGAACGCTGACTGAGTTTGATATGATTTTGTCGGCTTTGCTGGCAGAGATTTTCACAAGGGATTTTGCCATTGGTGAAAGGAATCTTACACCAGGAAAACTAATCAATCATCTTCTATCCAACCTAGATAAGGCAGTACTTGATCCATCCAAGCAACAGGTGATTCGTAATCTTAATCATTATATTGAAGCTCAAGTTCATGGTGACATTTCTTTAAAGGAAGATGTTGAAGTTCTTGTTGCAGATCCATCTTTCAAGGAAACGAGGGTTGGAAAAACACTGGAACAACTTTGTTCAAAATACGCAATCGATCTCTATTGGCATATGGGATTCGAGCTAACGGCAGACGAAGTACCGCCTGATTTTAGAGGTCCGACTATGCCTTCTTTAGCCAAACGGATTGCAAAAAATAATTTGATTGATGCCAGTGTTGTTGGTAGTGCCGTAATGGATTTGAAGAGAAATCCCGACGCTTGGAGCGACCGAGGAACAAATAGTGAAGTCCTTCAGGAATTGAAATTGCTTTGGCATGTTTTAGTGAAGTATGGAAAACCACATCATAATGGTGACAATACAAAACGGACAACTTAACAAAAGAGAATCTAAAAAAACAATCTTGCATTTACCATGTAACTTTGTTAATATCGTTTCAACGCTAACGATTATGAAAACTTTAAGGAGTGGTTAGCATCTATTCTTTTGATGAGTTCGGTGAATTATTGCCGGAAGAAAAGGATACCATCAACAAATTAGCGAAGGCGCCCATCGAGTCACTCCACTTGGACGCTATAACTGTCGTAACTAATCTCTACCGAGCGGCACAAGGATTGCGGAATAAGATGGAGCGGGAAGTTTTAGCAAAACACGGTCTATCGTGGACGTCTTTTTCCATTTTGTATGACCTTTGGATCTGGGAATCGGTCGAGACGAAAAAGCTCGCAATGTCAGCTGGTGTTTCGAAAGCAACGATCAGCAACATTACGAATACATTAGAAAGAAAACAGCTTTGCTATCGAAAAGTAGATAATCGCGACAGGCGCATCACGTGTGTGGTGCTGACCGATCAAGGCAGAAAAGTGATGGAGGAGCTGTATCCTCAGTTTCATCAAGGTGAAGTTGAAGTGGTATCTTCATTGTCAGTTGAAGAGCAAAAAGTAATATCAGGCTTGCTTAGACGAGTCATCCGAGAAAATAATTTCTAATTTTATATAAAAATGCTATGACAGGAAACGCAGTAGCAATGATCTCCCTGTAATCAGAGAGCCGGTGGATGGTGCGAACCGGCACAAAGATCATGTGAATTACATTTCCAGGAGCTTTCTTTGTTTTTGACTGTTCGGGTCAGATGCAAAGGACGGGAAACCGTTATTTTTTTAAGCGGAAGAATGTTACGTTCTTCAATTAGGGTGGTACCGCGTGTAAAAGTTAGACCACGTCCCTTAGTTTTAGGGATGTGGTCTTTTTTTATTTTTAAAAAATTGCATGAACCTGGCCTGAAGCAATTGAGTTATAAATTGTAAAGGTGGGGGTATAGGGGTAGTCCGGATTTGTCGATTTATGTAATCTCGCCGATATATGTGCAAAACTCGCCGAATTATAGCCATAACTCGCTGAATAAAGTCCATAACTCGCCGAAAAAAGACCGTAATTTCTTGAATTAATTGCGACAATACCTCGACAGGTATATGTGAACGCACATTATGAGAGCAGAAATTGCACTAATATATGTTACTTTGGCTCTTTTACAAAAAAATGTTGCAGCTTGAAACGGATATTTATCCCTTTACAGAGCAACGAAGCTCTCATAAACAGCTTTTTAAATTAAAGGAGGAAAACTGATGAGTCAGGTTATGGAACAGCTAACAGAGAATCAAAGAAATGAAGTGAAGAGGCAGATGGCGCTCTATAGCCAAGGTGTTCAGGAGATTATTCCTGCTGAAGATTTAGAAACAAAAGTGGCGAAATCGATTCTTGAAAATCGCCCGTTAAAAATAAAGCTCGGTCTAGATCCGTCAGCGCCAGATGTACATCTCGGTCATACGGTTGTACTGAATAAACTCAGACAGTTTCAAGAGAACGGCCATATCATCCAGCTTATCATTGGTGATTTTACCGGAAAGATTGGCGATCCGACAGGAAAGTCTATTGCGCGTAAACAGCTTACAACAGAAGAAGTGGAGCATAACGCGAAAACATACTTCGAGCAGTTCGGTAAAATCGTGGACATGGAAAAGGTTGAACTTCATTACAACTCGAAATGGCTATCACAGCTTGACTTTGAGGATGTTATTAACCTTGCAGGAAAAATAACAGTGGCACGGCTTTTGGAGCGTGATGATTTTGAAAAGCGGATATCAACAGGAAAGCCGATCTCCCTGCATGAGTTCTTTTACCCGCTTATGCAAGGATACGATTCCGTTATGCTCGAGTGTGATATCGAGCTTGGCGGAACGGATCAGCAGTTTAACATTTTAATGGGAAGACACTACCAAGAAAAGTTCGGCAAAGAAAAACAAGTTGCGATGTTGATGCCTCTCTTAGAAGGATTAGATGGCGTTGAAAAGATGTCGAAGTCTAAAAAGAACTACATTGGAATCGATGAAGCGCCGCAAGAAATGTACGGCAAGTCGATGTCGATACCAGATTCACTCATGACAAAGTACTTTGAACTTGTAACGAATTTTACGCCTGAAGACCTCCAGCGTTTGAAAGATGATATCGAGAATGAAAAAATACACCCTCGCGATGCAAAAATGCTTTTAGCCAAAACAATTGTGAAGATGTACCATGGGGAGAAAGCAGCAGATGCGGCAGAACAGCAGTTTATTAACGTGTTTCAGCAAGGAACCCTGCCTGATGAGATTCCAGTGATGGAGTGGGAGGGTGCAGAGAAAGTATCTGTTATTGACCTGATTGTTGAGCTTGAGATGCTTCCGTCAAAAAGTGAGGCTCGCAGAATGATTGGCAACCGTGGTGTTAAAATTAATGGTGAAAAAGTGGAAGATACGAATCTGCTGATTCAAGTGGAGAAAGGCATGATTGTTCAAGTAGGTAAGCGGAAATTTGTAAAGATTAAAATATAGAGTAAAGCTTGCAGGACTTTAAAAACGACCATAAAATTGTGGTCGTTTTCCTGTAAGTCCTGTCTTTCACTCATAATTGCTATATACTCACTGCTGGCTCCATCACAGTGAGCAAGCGGTTATACGTATTCATGGTCACATTTACACCGAGGGGTACTGCTACTTTATAAAAGCCATGTGAACTTGTAAGGTTTGTCATCAATGGTTTTCCTAATGGAACGAGGAGTTCATCGATAACATTTTCGTACGTTTTCCCATAAGCCGGTTGGCATTCCGTACATTCACCCATAATGATTCCGATACAATCATCAAATTTACCTGCGAGCTTCAGGTGATTCAAATATCGAAAAATCGTATTAACCGGTTCATGTGTATCTTCAAGAAATAATATCTTTCCCTTCGTGTCAATTTCATAAGGTGTGCCTAAACTGCCTACAAATGATGTAAGGTTCCCGCCAACAATCTGCCCCGTAACATTACCCTGAACTTTACTTACAAGGGGAATTCCTGGCGGATTGTTAATGGACCACGGAGCTGTTAATTGAGTGATGCTATTGAAGAATTGGTTATAGTTGTAAGGTGGCGTTCCTTGACGGAAATCTAAAAGCATTAGGCTTTGAAACGTAACAAGATCTGCAAATTGATAGAGGACATTCAGTAAAATGGTAATATCACTATAACCTGAAACGATCTTTGGATTATTCTTTATGATGTTGAAGTCCAGGTAGGGGAGAATGCTCGCTACTCCCACACCACCTCTAGTAGGCAGAATTAATTTCACTTGCTGATTTTTAAACATGTTCATTAAATCTGTTGCCTGCTGCTGCGGCGTTCCTGCTAAAAAACCGTTAGCGGCATATACATAATCGCCTATGACGACTTTAAACCCCATGTTTTTTAATGTATAGATTCCTTCATTAATAATGTTCGCTTCTAGTGGGCTTCCTAATGTTACAATTCCGATCGTGTCACCCCGCTGCAATTGACGTGGTTTTATTGCCATTACAAACAGCTCCCTCCATCGAACCCAAAACCCTCATAGCAAGTATATTTTGCAGAAGAGGAAGGTATGAAAAAAACGTCCAGATAGAGTTTCTGAACGTTTTCGTGTGAGCTTTTATCAGTAAGGCTTAGGCTGATAAAAATAATTCGGCTTAACGATTTCATTTTTATAAGGCTTATGGAAGATGTGGGTAGTGGCCGGGGACATTGGCGGAATAAGCCAGGCCCAGTTCCCCGTAACTTTTCGTCCGCTCTCTGATTCTTTTTCCTCAAACTTCTTAAACTGCTGTGCTGCCGTATGATGGTCGACGATACTAACGCCGTCTTCTCTGAACGAATGCAGCACGGCAATATTCAGTTCCACGAGTGCTTTATCTTTCCAAAGGGAGATGGAACTTTTCGTATCGAGCCCCATGAGTGATGCGATCTGCGGCAACATGTTGTACCGGTCTTCATCTGCTAAGTTACGAGCGCCAATTTCCGTTCCCATGTACCATCCGTTAAAGGGTGCTGCCGTATAGTGAATGCCGCCAATTTCAAGTTTCATATCAGAAATGAAAGGAACACCGTACCATTTGAGCTGCAGATCTTCGAACCACTCATATTCAGGATGACGAATTTCTACTTCAAGAGCTGCCGTTGCTGGCAGTTCAAAGAATTTAGGTGTGTTGTTGTTTATTTGTATCACAATCGGAAGGATATCGAACCTTCCGTATTTGGGTTCCCACCCTAACTCGATACATTTTTTCGTAAAATCGATGGATGCCGGATCACCAATCATACCATCTTCTACAACATACCCTGCATAACGAATCATCTGGTGGTTCCAGATGCGGACTCGCTGATTCTCTGTTTCTGGTGAAAAAATCGTGATGGTTGGACGAATGCGCCCATGATTCGTTGCATACTCCATGTGCTCGATAATCGCTTGGAAGATTTCTTCTTCTGTTTCCAAGTATCGTTTGTCTAATGTATGCATCTGGTCCCAAAACAGCCTTCCGATGCAGCGGTTGCTGTTTCGCCAAGCGACTTTTGCGCCATACTCTATTTCATCTGCTGTGTGTTTGTATGTGCCTTGTTCATGGATCTCGCTCGTAATCTCGTTTATTCTATTCTCTATTTCTTCTTGTGTTTTATTTAACTCCTGGTAGCAGGAAGTAATGAATTCCGTTGCTTCTTGTAAAAGATTGGTTTCCAAAGTAAAGCCCCCAACAAAATAAGTGTATTATTATAATAGCCGAGTTTTATCGGAAATACCGCTTGGAAGTGTTACAAAATAAGTACATGACCTTTTGGAATAAAACAATAATATGCTCAAAAGGAGAGTTACACTCATGCAAAAAGAGTTTCCTATTATTGAAACCGAACGATTGATTTTAAGAGAAGTAACATTTGAAGATGCAGAAGACATGCTTACTTATTTGTCTGACCCTGATGTAGTAAAACATATGGGACTCGAACCTTACGAAACTGTTGAAGACGTTCATAGTGAAATCCAGTGGTATCAATCCATTGTAAAAGAAGGATCAGGTATGAGATGGGGGATTACGTTAAGAAATTCCGGTAATGTGATCGGAAGTTGTGGTTTCCTCAATAGGGCACCTAAGCATTTTCGAGCTGAAGTGGGATTTGAACTGAGTAAGCATTACTGGGGAAAAGGAATAGCCGCGGAAGCGTTAGAAGCTGTCGTAAAGTTTGGATTTGAACACTTGCAGCTAGAACGGATCGAAGCGCTCATTGAACCTGCTAATGCCCCTTCTCAAAAGCTAGTAGAGAAGACTGGCTTTATGAAGGAAGGGTTGCTTAGACACTATGAATATACGTGCGGGAAGTTCGATGATCTTTTTATATACTCCATTTTAAAAGGGGATCTTACATAAAACGGATATTGCTAGAAGGTTAAATAATAGAAATGATAAAAGCTCTTGTTAGTGCACTAAAAATAGCAAGTGCAATCAACCTATTCTTTTCACGCGAGTTCATTTCTTCATGCTTTACATATGTATTAATTACAACGATCGCACAAATTGTTTTTACAACCAGCAACACAGTTATCTGTAAGTAATCCGCAGCTGTTAGTTGTTTGAAACTCACTTGAAAACTTTCTCGCAGTTTTATCCCCATTAATCCAAAAAGAATAAACGGTGTTTAAAAGTACAAAAAGACTATTATTTTGGATTTTATATGAATGTGCATATTAATATCCTCACTTTTTATAAGAGTTAGTTTTAGTAAAGTATATTGTTATTGTACTCTCGATAAAAGCTTTTAAAACTCACATTCTGGGAGCTGAGAGTATTTGTAGCCGGTAGAATTTTTCGTTAATAACGAACATTATAATGATTTTTATCATTATAGTTAAGTTTTTGGTTGAAAACTGTTGTTTATATTGTTATATTATCAAAGTGAACTACATAAAAACGAATTACTCGTATATGCTCGGTAATAAGGTCTGAGTGTTTCTACCCGGTTCCCAATGAAAGAACTGGACTACGAGTTGAAGTATATTTGTATGATCGGGTTTTCCATTTCAGCAACTCTGTGATTTGGCATCTGCTCAATTACTATACTTTGACTCATATGGTCTAGAGGTAGAAGCCATTCTACATACTCTAGACCTTTTTTGTTTGATCATATTCGAGTGAACGACTACACATGGGGGAGAGAACACAATGAAAAAATATGGTTTGCTCGCGATCGCAGCGATACTATTTTTATCAGCACTAGCAGGGTTTAACTTTAACCAAACAGCAGCAGGAAAAGAAAAGGCGAAAAGACCGATCATTATTCAAGGACCGATGCCGATTGAAGCGGAGAATTTTGCAAAACGTCTAAAGAATGTGAAAGAAGAAAAGTCTGGGAACTTTGAATTTTATAAAGGAACGCTTGATAACTATCCTGTTATCGTTGCAAAAACGGGTAAAGGAATGGAGAACACAGCAGCGGCAACAGCCATTGCGATTGAAAAATACAAGCCCATTGCCATCATCAACCAAGGAACATCTGGTGGACATGATCCAAGTCTAAACGTTTTTGATATCGTGCTTGGAAAAAGAACAGTAAATCTAGGTTCATTAAAAACACCTCATAAAGAAGCGAACGAAGGTATCCATCCAACTTCTTGGATTCCGATGGACTTGATGGCATCTGAAGGCAGTGCTGGGGAAGATCCGAATGCTGAGAAAGCTCGTTACTTTGAAGGAGACGAAAGTTTGCTAGCAGCGGCTCATGCGGTAAAAGACAAGTACACGAAGGGGAAAGTTGTTGAGGGAACGATCGGTTCTGCGGATGTTTGGAACAATGAAGTAGACCGTATCAAATGGTTCCACGAGAACTTTGGAACATCAGTAGAAGAGATGGAAGGCGCGTCAGCAGCACAGATTTCTAAAGCGTATGATGTTTCGTTCTTAGGGATCCGCGTACTTTCAAACAACAAAACAAACGGTGGCAAATACGATCCGACAACTGCAGCAGCGAACCAAGACTACGTGTATGAAGTGGTTAAACAATACATTGCTACGAAAAAAGATAAATAATAATGTTAGAAAAACCCCGCTGAACTTGATTCAGCGGGGTTTGTTTTTCGTTCATGGAGTAGTGACAACAAAAGTTTGAGATTTTTACTATAGGATATACAACTATTGAAGGATTCATTTTTAAAAAGTTAGGTTATGATTGAATAAGGAAACTAACAAACAGGTAAAGGAGAAAGGATTATGGAACAAACACTTTACGAAAAAGTTGGTGGCGAGGAAGCCGTCACGAAGGTAGTAGATTATTTTTATGATGAGCTCGTTCTAAAAGATGAATCTGTTAATCATTTCTTTGAAAATACCGATATGGAAAAACAAAAAAGCCACCAAGCTAAATTAATTAGTTTTGCTTTAGGCGGTCCAAAGCAATATAGTGGTAAATCTATGGCAAAAGCGCATGAAGGCTTAAATTTGCAACCCGAGCATTTTAACAGCATTGCCACCCATCTGCATGACGCACTTGCTCACTTTGGAGTACCAGAAGATGATATCCAAACAGCTCTAACGAAAGTCGCAACTTTAAAAGATGACATTCTCTATAAATAGGAACTAAAAAAAATGCCCAGAGCAATAAAACTCTGGAGCATTTTTTATTTCAATATAAAAATTCCAACAAGCGAGTACACGATAACGGTCGAAAACAGGATTGTCATGTGAATCAGAGAATAGATGAAAAGCAGTTTCGCCCACTTCTCTGAATCTTTATTTTTCTTGTATCCGTAGATGCTTAGTACAAGCCAGCCGACATTCATGAGCAGTGCTACTAGCGTTAAGCCTAAGCTTAATGGCAGAAACAGAAAGCTGGTTAAACTTAGAAGCACTAGGTAAATGTTCGTTTGCGTGTACGTTCTTTTTACACCTTTTACAACAGGCAGCATCGGAATTCGAGCCGCTTTGTATTCATCGTGACGGCGGATCGCAATCGCATAAAAGTGAGGCATCTGCCAAATCACCTGGATGATGAATAACGCCGCAATCGCAGGGTGTGCAAGAGTTCCGGTCATTGCCGCCCACCCAATCAGAGGAGGCATGGCTCCAGAAATACTGCCGACTTCTGTGTTGTAGATTGTTCTACGCTTCGTCCACATCGTATAAGGAACGACGTAAAAGAATAGACCAAGAAAACCTAGCACTGCAGCAAGTGGTGTTGTGAATGCGAGCGCTACAATTCCAAGCACAGCCATCACAGCTGCCAGAGTTAGGGCAAACTTTATGTTGATCTCGCCCGTAACAGTAGGTCTTCCTTTTGTTCGTTCCATAATCGCATCGATGTCCCGGTCGTAAACGTTGTTAAACGTACCAGCAGCACCAATGACTAAAATCGTACCGATCAAGACAAATAAGACATCTAGAATCTTCGTGCCTGGATCAATATCGTACGTATATAAAGCCAGCGTAAGTCCTGCAAACATGGGAACAAGGTTCGATTTGATGATCCCTGTTTTCACCGTTTGTGACAGGACCTCTGACCGTTTTTGTTTTTCTATACTAACACTTCTCTCCATACTATAAGACACCATCTTCACAATATTTCTCTCTCTATATTATCCATATAGTGTAACCTTAAATCCACCTCTATTAAAGCACTAAATCTTTTCCCAGTACAAATAATAGAACACCTGAGGACACATTACAAAAGGGTTTTGTGAACGTTTTGTGAGGTTTGTGTGATGGAAATGTGATACAAACGCTTACGAGGCTTGAGGTCTAACGATTTAAAATGGTGAAGTGTTGTTGCAATAAGCATTGTAGGATCGCGCGCTCAATCGATCGGTATAAAAAGAAAATATGAGGCTAAAGTTGTCATTTGGAAAATTTTGAAACATTTCGTTTTTCTATGTCGTATTATTAAGTAGATAGTAAATGGGAGGGAAGTACACATGGAATCCATATTATCTATTCTTGTCCTGGTATCCCTGATCTTCTCCATTATATATGTAGTTCGGCAGCGTAAGGCACAGGGTATTACCGGTTTGAAGACAGCTTTAACATCGATCTGTTTCTTTTTGGTCGCTGTAATGAATCTCCTCGCATACTGGTTTGATTTCCTTGGCATTTGGAGCTGGGGGAGTACAGTAGGGTTGTTGCTGTTAGGTGCGTATTTTACGAAGTATTTGCAGCCCGCGCAGTCGTAATGGATTTGAGATCGTTCATATACCAATAACGTGAAATTATTTTTCGATGTGGTTTTTGTAGATAATTAAAACATGATTAGAAGCATTTGTTAGTTTGGGGTGGAGAGAATGTACGATAAAATTAAATTACAACTTTTAAATGACGAATCTTTAATAAGTGAAGTTAAGAATGTCTTTGCAATGCATGGGATTATTAGAGATAAAGGTTATTTCGAGAAATGTTATGAAGAAAATATCAGTGGAGAGCGAATTACCATTTTAGCTTATTATGACGGTATTTTAGCAGGATGCTCTCATTTGAAAAAAGTGTCTGATTACCCTTACTTTAAGAAAAATGACATACCAGAGATCAATGACTTGAATGTTTTTTCCGCTTTCAGAAACAAAGGTATTGCAGGACGTATAATAGATGAGCTAGAAGCAGCTATTTCTGAAACACATGATACTGTTGGAATTGGAGTCGGATTGTTTAGTGATTACGGGACTGCGCAGCGTTTGTATTGTAAGAAAGGTTATATCCCTGATGGTCATGGCCTTCAATACAATTATGAGCAAGTCCAGCCTGGTACTCATGTGTTTGTTGATGATGACTTGAATCTATATTATACGAAACAACTAAATGGTTAAAGAGGTGAGGGCATGCCCAATTACCAAAATACAAACCTTCCGAATAAACTGGCAAAACCCGCTCAACGGGCCCTTGCATCTGCAGGCATCTCGACAATTGAACAGCTTACTAGTTGGACTGAAACAGAACTTATGAAACTACATGGAATGGGTCCAAAAGCAATGGGGCAGCTACTAGATGCACTCAAAGAAAAGGGACTGTCGTTTAAAAAATAGTAAATGTTTTATACATAAAAAGGAGAGCGCTTACATGAAGCAAGTCACACTAGAAAAAGCAATACTTAACAATGCTGATGAATTAACAGCGATTATGAAAAAAACGTTTGATCAGGAAGCGGAAAAATGGCTACAGGATCAAAATATCACCGACTACAATATTCAACCACCGGGATACTCTTCCATAGAAATGACAAAGTACATGATTAGAGAATTGGAATACTTCAAAGTACTGTACGGTGGGTTATTGGTAGGTGGACTGATTGCAACTGTTTCAGGAAAATCATACGGCAGAATTGATCGGATATTTGTCGATCCAGCATTTCAAGGGAAGGGGATTGGGTCAGCGGTTATCACCTTAATTGAAAAAGAGTTTCCTCATATAAGAGCTTGGGATCTGGAAACATCGAGCAGGCAGCTGAACAATCATCACTTTTATAAAAAGATGGGCTATGTCACTAGTTTCGAAGGTGAAGATGAGTTTTGTTATGTTAAACAACTGGAAGCTTTTGGTGAACAGGATCGTTTAGTAAAAAACAAAGATCTATCTAACATGCAGTATGAAAACAGCAACTTAAGTCAATCAGAATATTACCAAGTTACCTTAGAAGGCAGTTCTGTGAGTAATAGCAACGCAAGCCACATCCATATAAGTAACTGCAATCTTAGTCATTCTAAATTTCAAAACATCAATTACCGAAATACGCTCTTTGCTGATTTAAATCTATCTGGTAGTGAAATGATTTACGTCACTTTAGGTGGTGTTCGTTTTGCAGATACTAACCTTGGTGACCAAAATACTCCTGTAACTTTCGAGCGATGTGATCTGCACGGTTCAAAGCTAACAAACTGTGACCTCAGAAATGTTGAGATTGAGAAAAGTGACATAACAGGTATGAAAATTGATAATATCCCCGTTGAGGAACTTCTCAAATTATATAACGAAAACAGCAAAATTAGATAACGGGGGATACACCATGAATGATTCATTTCCAGAATTTATTTACTTACGTCCGATTTTTATCGCATTTATTATTATACTTTTCTTGGTATTAGGAGCAGTAAGTATTCAGAGAAAGAATAAGCTTCTTAATCAATTCAGTTTCTACAGCATTACATTTATTTGTTTGCTCATTTCAACGATTACATTGACCGCTTCAGGTTACATCGTCGATGATTATGGCCTAGGTGGTGACGAGGTTTCATTTTATATGTGGATGGCTATTGTAGGGTTATCTGCCTTAAACACGTTTGTTTTTCTTTTAAAAGAAGGGCGTGAAAAGGAGGCCGTTAACCGATGACTTTGCGTTTCCCTATTACCTTTGCTTTAATAATGCTGGTTGGTCCTATTATGAAATTTTTTATTCCAAATACCTGGGAAGTGTGGGAAAATGCTTTATTCTCAGGTGTTACAGTAGGTATTCTGCTCTGGGCACTATATAAAATAGGTCTTGATAAGAAAAATTTGCCGATCTGGCTGGGTGTTTCAATGATATTAGCAGCATTTTTTGGTTCAATCTATCTAGCCGAATTACTTGAGTCGCAAATATAATAGTGAAAGTTGGTCTCTAAAGGGACCAACTTTTTGCATATTATCCTTCACCCAGAAACTCAGCAAAATAAAACAACCATACTTTCTTTACCGTATATCTTCTGAGTTCACCTTGTGTGGCTTTTTCAATTGGAGGATCTGTTAAAAGATAAACCTTCTTGTTGGCTCGCTCAAATTCTTCCTGATCATCCTTACTCACCAGTTTATCTTCTTCTATTTCAGTAACTATGGCTTTAATAGGATATCCCATAACAAACACGTGTGTACGTAAAGCAAGTTGAGGGGAAAGGTGTAATACGATAAAAACGATTAAGAGCGCTAGTGAAATTTTTAATTCAGTCCTTTTTTTCATGCTTTAACCGATAAAGATTCCAGGAAATGTGCTTTTTCTAATTCACCTAACATAACAGTGGGAAGCCTTTTTAGAGCTTCTTCTTTTGAAGCCCACATATAATCCGAATGTTCTTTAGACAACAAGACATCAGATGAAGGAGACTGACATAAATACGTCATTAAAACTACTTTTCTCGTAGCTTTTGTAAAAAAGGTTGTGGCGTACAATATACGATCAACCGTTACAGAAAGGCCAGTTTCTTCACTTACTTCACGTATGAGTGCAGCTTCAATCGCTTCTTCAAACTTAATCTTCCCACCTGGAAATTCCCATGTTCCTGCACCGATTTCGTCTTCAGCTGAGCGTTTTACGATTAACATTTTATCCTCTGATACGATTACACCTTTCACGACGACATGAATCTCATTTTCAAGGTTCATCTCTAAATCCCCAATTCTTATGGAATATTTTTCTTTTTCATAGTAGCATATTGAGATATAGATTTTTATTATTTTGGGGTGAACCTATGAAGCTAGTATTATTATTCGGACCACAAGCAGTAGGGAAAATGACAGTGGGTCACGAATTAGAGAAGCTGACCGATTAAAACTCTTTCACAATCATATGACCATTGATTTGGTGACTCCTTTTTTCGATTATGGATCAAAAGAAGGCAGAAGGTTGGTAAACTTATTTCGTTCTGAAATTTTCGAAGCGTTTGCCAAAAGTGACCAATATGGCATGATTTTTACCTATGTTTGGGCATTCAACTACCAAGCTGATTGGGATTTTGTTGAGGATGTGTGTCAGGTGTTTGAGAAAGAAGGGGCAGAGGTTTACTTTGTAGAACTAGAGGCGGATCTAGAAACTAGACTTGGAAGAAACATCACACCTCATCGACTTCAACACAAACCAACGAAACGCAATGTTGAGTGGTCGGAGAATGACCTAAAAACATCTATGGATAAATATCGGTTGAACTCCCATGAAGGGGAGATTCAAAAGAAAAACTACCTGCGGGTTAACAATACACGCTTGAGTCCAGAGCAAGTGGCTGCACAAATTAAAGAAGTGTTTGGTTTATAAATAAAAAAGAATAGTAAAAGTACAAATGTAAAGTGGAAAAACGATGTCCCCCTGTTTTTCATCTCTTTCATTTTTAAAAAGGAGCATTATTTTCATGATCAATAAGCCAATTTAACCAAACCGTTTTTATAAGTAAACAAATAAAGCATAAAAACGGGGGATTAACTTGAATAAAAATCGTAGTTTTCTTTTTCTTTTATTAGGTCAGTCATTAGTAAATATTGCGGATGTTTTGTATATTGTCGCTTTAATCAGTGCTCTATACACATTAACCGAGTCGGCAATTGTTTCAGCATTCGTACCATTTACGGTTACTTTTGCTATGTTTATCTCCAGTATTCTGACACCTTTAATTATTGGAAGAGTTAACTTGAAAGCAATTTTGTTATGGTCACAGATCGGAAAGACTTTTCTCTTATTGAGTTTAGGTTTTTTTATGATGACAAGTCTTAACCTATCCAACTTTCACTTCACCTTTTTGATAATTGGAGGAATTGCGCTACTTGATGGATGTGCAAATCCAGTTCGGCAAGCGTTGATTCCATATTACGTAAAGGAAGAAAACTTAATCCAAGCAAATGGATTAGCGGAAACAATCACGCAGTCCATTCAAATAGGAACGTGGTTCTTTGGGAGTTTACTATTACTTGTGATTAACCCAAACCAATTAATCTGGATAGTAGTTTCTTTATTTGCAATAGCTAGCTGTATTTTAACATTCCTTAAAAAGGTGAAACACCAGACGGAACGACAAAAAAATAATTGGGATTTATTAACACAAGGGTGGCGAACGATTAAGCATACCCCAGTGTTAAAAACATTAGTGCGAATGGAATTTTTTGAAACCATTGCAGGTGCCGTTTGGATTGCAGCGGTAATGTATGTCTTTGTCGATAAAGCATTAAGAGCTGGAGAACAATGGTGGGGATTTCTAAACGGTTCTTTTTTTATCGGATTAGTTATAGGGAGTATAGTATGTGTGAGATTTCCCCAGTACGTAGATAAAAATCGAAATGTCTTCATTGTTGCAGGAGCGAGTATGGCTTGCATTTTAACTGTGATCTTTAGCATGACTAGCAACGCAGTATTTGCATTGATGTTGTCAGCCCTGATCGGCTTTTTTGGACAATTAAAGAACATTCCTCAACAAACAGTTATACAAACTAGCGTGCCAAAAGAACATCTAGCCACTGTTTATACATCTATAGGCACTGTTTCAACAGGTGTATTTGGGTTTGCTTCTTTATTCATGGGAGTCCTATCCGATTTCTTGGGTGT
Source organism: Fictibacillus sp. UD (assembly GCF_043558025.1). Lineage (NCBI taxonomy): Bacteria > Bacillati > Bacillota > Bacilli > Caryophanales > Fictibacillaceae > Fictibacillus > Fictibacillus sp. UD. The sequence goes on along the minus strand of NZ_JARUHH010000002.1, from coordinate 211,486 downwards.
AAGAAGCGTATATTTTCTTTCGGGAATATTACTTTTAATCGTTAGTGTTTTGGCATTTAAAGATAAGAAGTTATTTATGAAAAATGAAAATATGCAACATAGCGCATAATGTTACTCAGTAAAAAGGAGCTTAGAGCTCCTTTTTATCATTCTATTACTCTGTCCAATTCAATGGTGGCTTGTTTAACTGTGGTGCGTACCCTAATTCTTTTGAAGCAGCGACAATGAACTCTTTTCTAAAGAAAAAACTTCTGTGGTAGACGATTTTTCCGTTTTCAACTTCCTGATATTGAATGTCATGAACCTGAGGACACTGTTCTAATTCCGCAAGTACCACAATAACTGGTTTGCCCCATAACAGTGACTGGAAAGCATGATGACCAGGCAGACCATAAGCAAGAGACCCGTCGCGAATCTCGTCCTTGTTCACTTCTAAAAATCCTAATGATGCTTCGTAATGTGCATGATCACTGATGAGTGATAGCATTCCTTCTATGTCACCATCGTTAAATGCGTTCAGGTAAGCTTGAATAACCTTGGATTTTTGTGGTGTATTTTTAGGCTTGTATTTTATGTCATCATGCTTATTTTCTTTAAGTTTTGTTTTCATTCTTCGAGTTGTTGCATAAACAGCGCCAGGTGTAGTCTTAACAATGCTCGCCACTTCTTCAGCTTTAAAGCGAAAGATCTCCATTAACAAAAATACAGCAGTCTGCCTTGGTGTAAAAAGTTCATATAGCTTTTCAAGTGCTTCTTCTAAGTCCAGGTTGTCCAAAAATTCTTCAATCGGTTCATGTTCTTCACCTAAAACACCGAGCGATCGCTTTTCTTTTCGGCAATAATCAATCCATGCATTCGTGGCAGTACGATAAAGATAGGACTTGAGATTCGTAGGTTGCCATCTTGTATATAAACCTCCGAGGGCTTTAAGCATTGTTTCTTGGAACAAGTCCTCACCATCCCATGGGGAACCGGTGAGATATCGGCAATAATTCCATAAGCCGTCACTGAAATCACGAATCTCTTCATCAAATCTTTGGCGAAGTTCAATAGACAGAGCGTGCAGTGTTTTGGTTGTTGATTGCGACAAGTTGAAAACTCCCTTCATTTTACCGTTCACTATATACGACGAAATCTGTACCGATAATTATACGCTTTTTAAAAAAAATTTTAAAAAAAGTAAAAAGGGAATTGTGGTATCGTTAAATTGGATAAATGTTACAGTTATGAATTATGAAGGAGTGAATGATGTGCAAAAAGTAGTCGATACTTTAAAAACTGTCAAAACAGATCAAGTAGGTATAATCATTTATTCAACTAAAAAACAAAAAATTGTGGCTTCATTAAACCCTGAATTAATTGTTTCTTTAGCTTCAGCGGCTAAATTATTTGTTGGATATTGCGTGGCTAGATGGGTAGAAAACGGTATGTACCATTGGAATGAAATGATTGAGCAGTATCAACTTGATCCAGAAGAAGATAGCGCTGTTCATTATCCGCATTTCCAAGGTAGAGCTTCTATTTCTTTAGGTGATCTTGTTGAAGTTATGATTGCTTGTCACGATAGTAGGGCTGCCGACAGTATTGTTACATTTTGCGGTGGATGGGAAAAGATAAATCATGAGATTAGTAGGAATTTTAACAATATACATATTACACCAAATCCAAGGGACTTAGAAAATAAAGGTGAAGTTGGACAAGTGCTAAATATATTGAGTACGATCTACATAGGTTATCAAGCAGACCCCGAAATTTGGAAACCCGTTGTGAATGGGCTTGTACGTCCTATAGACCACCTTGAAGGTATTCCAAACCATTTTTTGAATCATATGAGTGGGGGCTTAGATAATCTGGTAGTGGATATCGGACTGCTAGGGGAGTTTAATCAACATCCTTTTCTCTATGTACTAGGTGCAAGTGGTCTTCCTAATCGTTATACAGACACATATTCAGATGAAAGAATAGTAGAGTCTATGAAGTTGCTGTACAAAGAATACAACAATCAGAGAAAAGTAATTATCTAAAGGGGAAATGGAATGAACGGAATACTTCCTGAAACATTTATTAAAACGATAACAGGGATTCACGGAGACAAAGCATCAGAATGGCTGGAGAATTTTGAACAGTTGATTGCTAATTGCGAAAAGCGCTATCATCTTCACATTCAAGAACCTTTTAACCTTTCTTACAATTTTGTCGCTCCTGCTGTCCGAAAAGATGGTAAAGAAGTAGTCGTGAAAATCGTACTTTCCATTCATCAATTTGAAACTGAACTAAAAGCGCTTCAGCTTATGGCAAGCAAAAGCGCGGTTAAAGTGTTGGAATATGAAGCAGAACATGGCATTATGATTCTAGAGCGATTGTATCCTGGGCATACGTTAGCTGAAGTGGATGATGATGAAGAGGCCGCACAAATTGCTGCAAACGTCATGAAGGAATTAATCGTTCTAGCACCACTTCACTCAAATCTTCCAACAGTTGTAGATCGAGAAAATAGCTTGAAAAGAATTTACAGAAATCATATTAACGGTTATGGTCCCATCCCTAAAGAGACTATTGAAGAGGCGCTGCACATTTTTGGACGTCTAAATGATTCAATTAAAAAGCAGTATTTGCTTCATGGTGATCTTCATCATTACAACATTTTGAAAAATGGCGAGTCATGGGTTGCGATTGATCCAAAGGGGTTGATTGGCGACCGTGAATACGAAGTGGTTCAATATCTTCTCAATAAACTGCCAGAAAATAATGTGGAAGAGATTACAGAAAAACGAATTGATATTTTCGTAGAGAAATTGAACTTAGACAAAGAGAGGGTTTTGTTAAGAGCGTATTCTCATGCTGTGTTAGCAACGTGCTGGACAGTGGAAGATGGGAATTACAGCGAGAACTTTTTCAGGACCATTCAAATGTTTAAAAACCTGTGTGATACAAACAACTTACGTGGAACTTTTAAAAACTGGCTTAGTTAAACTGATCGAACATGAATAGATGCTGATAAGTGACACGGAAATTATGGATATAATATAATAAAGTAAAGTTATGTGGAGGTGATTTCTATGGCGACAAAAGATCTTCGAAAGCTAGCTCACAAGTTGCTGGATGAATTAAAAGAAGAAGATGTGTCAGAAGTCATCAAAACAATGCGGAACATGAAGAATAATAGTAATAGCCATGTGGATGATAATGGATTTCCGATTGAAAAACCTACTTATGAAGAATTAGAAGCTTTAAAAAAGGCAAAGAAAGAAATATCCAATGGAGAATCTTATACTCATGAAGAGGTGTTTGGAGAAGACGATTATGTATGATCTTCATTATTCCAAACAAGCAGTTAAGTATATTAAAAAGCAAGACCAGCCAACTAAAAAGAGAATAGAAAAAGCACTGCTCACCTTAGCCGAGAATCCATATCAGAGAGGTAATCTTGATATATGTTCACTTGAAGGTGTTGACAGTGCTTTTCGTTTGAGAATTGGAGATTTCAGAATATTATATGAAATAATTGATAATCAGCTTATAATTTTTATTATTGCAGCAGGTTGTAGAGGTGATATTTACAAATAAAATTTATATCAGAGGTCTTTAAAATGAAGGCCTCTTTTATGTGTGATAAAGGAGGATTAATTCTTCCTTATCAAGAATGGTAAGTATAATCTGCATAATACAATGGTATTAAAAGTTGAATTAGAAGCAGAGGTTAGAATTTTAATGAGATTTAGATGGAAGGTAGGACAATGAAATATTTAAAACGCTTTTTCTTTAAACGCGGCAAAAATAACATTGGAGAACTGTTGAGTCTCTTAGTTGTATTTTCAGTCCTTCAATTTGTAGATTTTGCAGTAATAAGAAACAGCCCTTTACTTTTTATACTGCTTATTTTAGGAATCATGGTTATTTTTAGAGTCTGTGATGCGTTATTTGATATGTTACTAGGCGATAAGAACACAGTGATTGGATCTGGCTCATATTTTATTTTGATTTTCCTCTTTATTATCGTGATAACTTATATTGGGAGCTAGGAGAAAACGATTTGACCATTCTAAATAGCTTTTTTACAGCCGCAGCATTTGTATTTTTTCTTTTTCTTTTTGAAAGAGAAAGATACAGAGGGACTGTATTAAGAAGAGTTTATATTCTTTCCGTGGAACTAATTGTCCTGTCGATCTTAATTTATTTTACTGACAAACTATTTAGCTAGTGGGTGAAAAACCTTGTCAACCTATTTGAAGTACCTTCTATACATAATTGAGCACAAACTTAATGTTTTTATAGAATGCTGGAATGAAGGGCTCTATGTACAAGCCTTCACTCATGATTTGTCCAAGTTTCACCCTGTTGAGTTCTTTCCGTATGCCAGAAAGTTTTATTCAAACAAGAAAGTGGATGAGATGGAATGGCAGATAGCTTGGCTGCATCATCAGCACCATAATAAACATCATTGGAATTATTGGGTTGTTGATCAAGTTAAGAGAGAAGCTATGCCTATACCGACAAAATACTTGCTTGAAATGATTTGCGACTATCGTTCATTATCGAGACATTGGGGAAGTAAAAGAACAGACACTAACATTTCAGAACGGCTTATTCTAAACTTGCTCACTGAAAAAGTGATTCTGCACCCGGATACGAGGGAAGAGTGTAAAAAATTAATTGCAAAGTTCAAACCCATGAATGCTCAGGAAAAAATCTGAGCATTTTTTATTTGAAATTAATTGTAAAATTTTGCAACTTTTCTTATGGTTAAAACGTGGATGATGTGAAAGGGGGAGCGGTTGTGCAGCTTGAGGATGTTTATAAACTTTATATGAATGATTTATACCGCTATTTATATTCTCTTTCAAAGGATCACTATGTTGCGGAAGATTTAGTTCAGGATGCTTTTTACAAGGCATATCTAACATTAGCAGATTACGAGATTAGAAATATTAAAGCATGGTTGTTCAAAGTCGCTTATCATGCCTTTATTGATTATCAAAGGAAAAATAAACGATCTATACTTGCTCCCGAACTCCAACAAAATATAGAAGTAAATTCAGATACCCCAGAGAAAAAAATAGTAGATAAGGAATCTTTTAACCTATTGCTTGAAGATTTAAATCAATTAAAAGAAATAGAAAAACAAGCTGTTTTGTTATGCGACCTGCATGAACTTTCTTATCAAGAAGCGGCAGAGGTACTTGAATTAAATATGAACACGTTTAAGAGCCATATTCTTAGAGGACGTAAAAAGTTGATGGAAAGAGTAAAGGAAAGGATGTACAGAGATGACTGATAATAAAAACGATAAAGGAAAAGATGAAGAGCTCTATAAAGCTTATTTAATGAACAGTAAGCAGGACTTTAAGGAATCCCATGCCCTTTCAGAAGAGGAGCAGAGAAAAATTATTAAAGTTGGCCGAAATACAGCTCGAAATACAACGATAATGGTCAGCTTAGCTATATTGCTTTTGATTATGCCCGTCATGACATTGATGACCTACATGTACTATGGATTCGGTGGTAAAGCGGATAAGTTGATTGAAGTTGTTGGTAAAACGTTGTATGTTACGGAACCTAATATTAGTCTTGAAGAAATGGAAATAGAGAGCGATATCGGTTTGTTTTCTATGCACATCTTGTTTGATACCTATAAACGCATTGGTCAAGAGGATTATAAGGCAGAGAATGTAGATGTTTACTTCGGACTGGATGAACCTGCACAACCCAAGAAGACTTCATTCCTAGAACAAGTACCTCCAATGGGTTATGGTGATGAATTTTTAAAAGAGTCACAAAAGATGTTTCATCCAGAAGCAGAAGTTCCTTATCATATGAATGATGAATGGAGTATCTTACAACAGCTTCCGGATGGTACAGTTGCTGAAGCGTATATTTCGCTTTCTCAATTAATGAAACCAGATGATCTAGATAACATCTTTCCTAAAGAGACCGAGATTCGTTGGCTGGCTGTTGACACGGGACTAGAAGCAAAACAAGTGGATGGTGAAGGTGTGCCGATTACACCGATCGGCTACCCAGCTCAGATTGATACAACCACTTGGTCTCCGTTTAACGGTAGAGAACAAACCAATGAGGAAGTATTTATGGATATCTTATCCTTGCTCGAGAAAAATGAACAGACGGCTGAAATGGTTTCTACAGCAAAATCACTCGAAATAAAAGAGCGTCGAAACTATTTAAAAGACAATGGAATCAACATTTATGGAGCTGTTATTACTGGTCCGACTCCAGAATTAAGAAAGTTAGAGCAAGTTAAGGAAATTCGCGCAATAAAGGTAGGTGAGGTGAAACTATGGAATTGGAAATGAATAAGAAAACCGAGAATCGAAGAAAACTACAGACATTAACTGGGTTCATCTCATTTTCGATTGGACTGATCGTACTTGCCGTATTAAATATATTACTACTTATTGAACCAATGGAATTACCTGAATTTCTACTGTTTTCATTGCCATTCATAGGAGTAATTCTTGGCGTAATAGGATTATTTACGAAAAATCGATCAAGGTTGTATGCATGGTGGGGAATTGGCTTGAATCTTTTTATATACGTGTTTATAGGATTGATGTTCGTGCTTGCATGGTCCATTAATGCTAAACCTTAAATTCAAATGACCTGAATTCACATTTCAGGTCATTTTTTGAATTCTTATTCTTCTATCGTTGGCCGAACCCACAGCTTCGAAAAATCCACATAACCAAAATGCTTGATGTTCACGTTCATAAGTTCCGTTGAAAAAGGGATGAATCGTTTTTCATAATACAGTGGAATCATGATGGCTTCTTCAATCAGCTCCTTTTCAAATGCAACGTTTAGCTCTGTCCATTTTTCAAAGGGTGTATGTATATATTGGCTAATGCGTTCCTGCCACTTTTGATTCTTTCTTAAGATGGTTGGCAGTGGGGCAAAGCCGTTTGTTAAAAAGAAATAAAACGAAAGATTTTGGTTTAACTCAAAGATTTCACCATGAATGAAAAGATCAACGTCCTGACTTTCCTCTCTGTTAAAAATCGTTTCTTCAAAAGTCATCCTCTTTATTTCAAAGGGTATGTTGTCTTTCTCAAGCGTATCCATTAACCAACGGGTTGTCTTTTCCGTGTGATCAGCGACTCTAACAATGAGTGGTTCTGAGAACACAGGCCGCGCGATCTCTGGCAGTGAAATCCATTGGTCCTGTCCAATTAGACAGCTGTTATCGTTTGGTGTTGCTCGAGGCTCATGTTCTTGAATTCTATGTCGATGCAAGTTAATCAATTGATGAATGTATTGCCGGACTTCTTTTCGAGCAATCTGAGACCCTTCGCGATACGCATTCATGATGAGTACGCCAAAACCAGAATCACTTTCTACTTGAAATGTATCTGAATTCTCTGGTTCAAGTGTTGAGTGATAGACGATCGGAAATTCTTTTGGAACTTGAACAAACTCCACAGCATCTAACAATGGCCGTTCTTGGAAATGTTCTATAAATGCGGTTAATGTAGTCTTTTGATCGGTGTTTTCTTCTAACAAGAAGCTTCCCGTACCATAGAGACGACCCTTGTTTTCTTTATAGATGCTCGCGGTCATCGTGCTTAACAACGGAAGAATGTAGCTGCAGCCTCCTGGAAAAAGGATATCAACCACGAGCGTTGACTTTGCATAGACCTCTTCAACGGGAGACCATAGCTCTTTGTTCTGCTCATGAATCCGCAGCTTTTCTAAACAATTCACCACATCATCAGCTGTTAGGATTGATCCATCATGAAAGTTAACGTCTTTTCTTAAGTAGAGTCGCAGTTTAGTAGGTGTAACATCCCAGCTGTGTGCGAGTTCAGGCAGAATTTCACCCTGATCGGTAAGGAAAACAAGGCGGTTAAACACGTTTGCTACCATATGAGCACTGTGCGCATCTGCTGCTTCTAACGGGTGAATCGTTCGAAAGGGATAACGCTTAGGTACAACTAACTTGTCTTCAGTCTTTTGAACAAATCCGAAATGAGAATGGAATTTATTCATCAACCGCATTTTTGTGTCAGTAGACCAATCGAACATTAAGTATTTACTGCTTTTCTCCACAGGTTCTGAATCTATTAATCTTAGTACATTCTCTTCAAAAATATCTTCTACATCCTTCAGCCATTCGAGCTTTGAGACGTTTCCTCTTCCGCGGCCTGAAGTGAAATTAAGCCACCCATCATCTGTCCACTTTTTTAAGTAGCGTGTCGTTTGTTTCTGACTGATCTGAAGTACTTCGGCAATCTCTTCAGTTCGAATGCTGCCAGATGAAAAATATCTCCACAGAATAAGCAATTTATTATCCATTGAAATCCCCTTATTTATAAAAGTAGACACACTAGATTTAATTGTCTATTTTTAGATTGTTAAGTCTAGTTTAATATTACAATACAGAGAAGGAGGGGACAATATGGGATGGAAAGATTACCCCCAAAATATTAAAGTACGGTTGATCACATCGTTCTTTAACCGCGCCGTTTCATCGGCCGTTATGCCGTTTATGGCATTATTTTTCGCACAAGAAAAGAACAAAGTATGGGCAGGAACGTTCTTAATCTTAACAGTTGTTATTGGATTTATAGTAAATCTAATCGGTGGTTACATATCTGACCGCTTTCCACGAAAGAAAGTGTTAATGACGACTTCTTGTTTAAGCGCTGTTATGTTCTTGCTTATGACTCTGAGTGTGTTTCCAGATCAAAAATGGATTATGCTTTTCGCTGCTGCTTATATTGGGTTTATCGTGACAAGCAGCCTTGGCAGACCAGCGATGCACGCAATTATTATGGATTCAACAACGCCTGAAAACAGAAAAGAAGTATACACACTCGATTACTGGATGGTGAACTTATCCATGGCGATCGGTGCAGCACTTGGCGGTTTGCTATATGTGAGTCATCAGAAAGAGTTATTTATCTTATTAACTGTGACATCTATTAGTATTCCGATCGCATATGGAATCTGGCTGCGTGACGAGTTCAGCGGATTTTTAGAAAAAAAGCACGCGAATGTGTTTATGGATTTATTTCAAAACTACAAAGTGGCTTTACAAGATTCCGCTTTTGTAAAAGTCGTAATCGGTGGAACGTTTATCTTTTCAGCTGAATTCACGCTGAACAGTTATATCGGAATCAGACTGGCAGAAACGTTCGATTCTTTTCATATCGGAAATTTTGAAATTAGCGGAGTACGTATGCTCAGTATGCTGAATATCCAAAACATGCTTATGGTTGTATGTTTCACGTTCCTGATCAACCGAATAACGGACAGGTTAAACAAAAAGAATGCGTTGCTGATTGGACTTCTTTTATATGGAATCGGCTATGTGACGGTTACTTCTGCTAATACGTGGTACATCTTACTTTTGTTTAACATCATCGCGACGATGGGCGAGTTGATCTATTCTCCAATAAAAGAAGCGGAGAAGGCAAACATGATACCAAGTGATAAGCGTGGTTCGTATTCCGCATTTGCTAACGTTTCTTTTAGCGGAGCAGATATGCTGGCACGTTCAACGATTATTCTCGGAGCGTTCTTGGTTCCTGTGATGATGTCTGTGTATATGGGAGTCGTAATCATGATCGGCGCGTTCTTCATGTATACAGGATTGTTCGTGAGAGAGCGGGTTTCGGAAAAAGTAGGGAAGAATGAAGTTGCTACACCAGTAGCGAAGTAAAGGAAGGGGATGACTCAATTACTTTGAGGTCATTCCTCTTTTCTTGTGTTGAGTAGCTCTTTGTTAATTATGCAGCGCTAGTTAAGTTCAATTATGTATTTTTGAAGTGTACAATATGGTGAAGTGTTCATATGAGGAATACAGCATTTATTTTATACGAGGTAATTACTATTAATTACGAGGTAATCAAAAATAATTACGTGTATAACGCCAATAATTACGCACATAAAATTTTTTATCCGATTTTCGACAAAGTTCATCACGCGCGCGCTCGGTTTAGCGGACAGAACGCAAAACAAAAGAAAAAGCTCGGAATCAACTCCAAGCTTTTAACAATAAAACTAATTCGGTTCTTTTACAGAAGCAATCTCGATCTTTTCAACAAACATGTTAAAGACGCTTCGTTTTTCTTCCAGCTTCTTCAGCTGTTGTTTCAGTTCGTTGTACTTTTCTTCAAACGGCTGCTGATATGTTTTTTTGATATTCTTGATCATCTCTTCATTAATGGTAGATTGAATGACTTGTTTAGTGATACCGAATTTATAAGAATAGAGTTGAAGTTCTGTTTTTACTTTCTCGTACTCTTCATCAATTTCTTTCTTTTGTTGCTCGATCTCATCTTTCCATTCAAGCAGAGCATCTTTTACATACGGCTCCATGTTTTGCCTCCTTACAGAGTTCGTTCTTCTGTCATTTCTTTTTTATGTACTCTATACACTATTTATAATGAGACGCTCATTTATGGGGGTATTTTCATGCGTTGACTAAATTTTTCCATAGAATTATGATGGGCTTAGAAACGAAAAAAAGGGAATCTAAAGGAAAGGGTAACAGTTAAATGCAAGAAAATTTATTAGAGAGAAAGATATTAGCTACAATTGTTTCAACTTTTGCACTTATGATAATGATGGCTGCATTAATGGATACGGGGGATTCAACATTTCAATCGAATGAAGTGCACTATGGAATGGGATTTGTATTATCAACCATGGCTGTTGGCATCAATGGGGGAATGATCATACTCGTTTACGGAAATATCGTTTCGCTAATCATTGAATTTGTATTAAACAAGTGGTTTACAGTGAATACGTGGGTGTTTATATTTCTTCATGGTTTATTTGGAATGGTATTGATTGAATCGCCAATTTTAGCCGTTTATGGCGTAATGACGGCACTTTTTTATGCTGTTATTGATCGGTGGATTCTTTCTAGAACAAGAAACAAAAAACGTTTGCGATTGTTTCTCATTGTCCCATTAAGTATATATGCTGCTATCTGGGGTGTTTTGACACTTATATCACCTGAACCACCTCCGTTTACAGAAGAAGATGCAATTGCATTCGTTTCTGGTGGTAATATTTACGATGATCGTTTTCCTGATCAGCCAGGTAAGTTTACGGAAGGTCCTGTTACAAGAGAAACTCATGTCAAAGAAGTAGGTGATGAAGTTTATATTGTCACCTTTAAAGAAACGAGAACAAATATTGAAGATGGTCATTGGTGGGTCTCTTATCGGGTGGATAGAAGTGGTTCTTCGTTAGAAAATTCAAGTCACTAATCTCTAATGCAGAAAGGTGCTGTGTGAGATGCCAACAATAGGATGGCTGTTCGTTGCGATCGTGCTAGGTGGAATCATAATAGGTTCATTAATTCAAAGATATCGTTATCGGAATCTGAAGCTTATTTACACGGCATTCGGACAAGAGAACTACTTTAAGGTGATCTCTAAATTGAACAGCGGCGGCGTAAAGTATAAGGTCAGAATTCCCATGCAAGGGCTGGGAGCTAGAGAAAGACCTATTGTGGACAACACACAATACGATATTTATGTAAAAAAAGAAGTAGCGCACAGAGCGGGAGATGCTTTACGTAAATAGGGGATGGGGCTTGTTATGAAAACAATGAATTATGTAAGAAGTCAAGAAGAGCTAAGAGAGATGCTTGGAAGTCCAAGCCTTAGAGGACAAAACAAAGTAATCGCCACAATTGATGGACATTGCAGGGACTATATCTCAAAATCTCCTTTTCTTGTACTATCAACATCAGATGCTAAGGGAAACTGTGATAGTTCACCAAGAGGAGATGCACCTGGTTTTGTTTACGTTCTTGATGATCAGCATCTTATCATTCCTGATCGTCCAGGCAATAAGAGGGTCGATTCGATGTTCAACATTCTTTCTAATCCTAAAATCGGCTTGCTGTTTATCATACCTGCCATGGGTGAAACGCTTCGTATTAATGGAGAAGCAGCCATTATTAAAGATGAAGAAATATTAAGCAAGATGGCCGTGAATGGAAAATCTCCACAGCTTGGTATTTTGGTGAAAGTGGATCAATGTTATTTGCATTGTGCAAAAGCTTTTAAGCGTTCAGGTCTTTGGGAGCCAGAGAGCTGGAGCAGCAAAGAAGATTTACCAAGTGCTGCAAAAATTTTAGCTGCACACGTCAACATGCCCGAGATGACAGAGGAGAGAATTATCGCTGATCTTGAGGAAGGCTATAAGAATAGGCTTTATTAAAACGAGGGACCTGAGTATAATCAGGTCTTTTTTGTATACGGTCTTTTTAAAGGCTATTCTTGGAACCTTTGTAGCTTTTGGAAGTGGTTGCTTTCCGTTTCAGTTGCTCGCTTTCCGCGGGGCAAGCGGTGAGCCACATTCGAACGTTTCACGTATAAGTGTCTCACCTGTCTAGTTGCAGTGGCTAGCCCCTCGAGGTCAAAAGCTGAATGGTTAAGAAGGCAAAGTGCGCCTTCAAATCCATTCACCTTTTGCTGGTCGGGGCTGAACGAGCCACTTACACTTTTCGGGTTGCCCGCCTGTCCCGCAGCAGTCTCCCACCTTCCACTCCAACCAACTGTTCAAAGAAGACAATCCGTCTACAATTTCCTCGTCACAAGCCTTCCAAGAAGTTTTTCATGTTATAGGAACGGACCTTACACTTCAATCAACTTTTCAATGTAGAAAAAACAATACACTCTTAAGCAATACACTTTTGAAAATAGCCTATAAGAACAAAGCTTTTTGGGAAGTTGATTGGAATGTAAGTTGTAAAAAACCTAGTGAAAGGTTGGAGAGACTGTTCAACAGAAATGAAGAAAAGTATAAGAATTCGGAAATACTGAAGCTTGAAGGCTCTGCCTCAAAAGCAAGCTGTTCGCTTGGTATACGGCATGACACATGCTATTATTTAAAATTATAGTTTTTAAAAGAGGGGTGAGACAGTGCGGCAACTACATAGAAAACACCAATGGCTAGCGAGGCTGATGGCTTCTGACCCTGGATATGTCCGGTTGCAAAAAGCGGGTAGAGCAACCGCTAGCTTGATACTGTCCATTTTTTCAACACTTCTGATTATGCGCTATACCGGGCATCCGGGCGGCATCACCCCTGCCATTGTCTCAGGAATGCTTGGTTTGATGGGGATCATGGTCGTAATGGATGATACGAAGAAACAAATGAAGTTTACGACAGTACTGCTTGGAATTTCCGCCATGCTTGGAATCACAATCGGTTCCATTGTTGCGGGACATGCTTATTATATTGACGTGGTTCTGCTTTTAAGTGTATTTAGCAGTTTTTATTTCTCAAGATTTGGTACACGGTATTTTTCCCTCTTCATGATCTTCTTCATGACCGTTTATTTTTCTTCCGTTCTACAGTTATCAAGTGGACAGCTGCCATGGTTTTATATAGGTGTTTGGTGTGGCGTGATCTATGCCTTTATCTTTAATTTCTTCTTGTTTCAAGATACCGCAAAAAACCTTAGAAGCAGCATCAGATCTTTTCATATTCAGAGCAATTTAACACTTAACCTATTGATTGAAGCGATGGTGGATAAAAAGACAGACCCTATGCGTAAAAAAGAGTTAGAAAAGAATGTCTTAAAATTAAGAGAGTATGCGCTGATCGTATCAGGCTACATTAACGCGGACGACGTTCAAAAGCTGTGGCCAGGTTTGCTGCCGAACCAGCTGAGGTTGTATGTTTTTGATACAGGGATGCTGATTGAGACACTGATTGATTCTGTTCGAGGGCTTAAGAAAGCGGATGCCCTGGAAGTGGAAGAAATCAAGCAGCTGCTGATTTCAGTGACAGAGGCGGTACGTGACGCGGAAGTGCTTGCACCAAACGTAAAAGAACAAAATATACAACCTGCAGAAAAAGCGGTTCAGCAGCTGCGTTTATTAATAATGGAGCTGTTTGAACGTGATGAGCCTCCAAAAGGATGGATCTATCTCATTCGCCGAATAGAATCCATTGCGAACCATGTCATTGAAGGAGCAGTTAGTATTCAGCAATCTCTTCATTCTCATCAAGCCCTAAACAAGGCTGATGAAGTGGCAGAAGAAAATGCGGAGAATGATGATTCAGCATCAGAGCAGGATAACGCCCTGAAACCGTCCACTAAAAAGGCGTATCAAGCATTGGTCGCGGGTGTTATATCAATTATCGTAGGTTTAATTATATCTCCAACACAGCCGTACTGGGTTCTTCTTACAGCGTTTGTTGTGCTGCTTGGAACAGAATCGATCGGACGAATCTATACAAAGGGCTACCAGCGCTCTTTAGGTACGATTATAGGGGCAGTTGTGGGTTTTGCTCTTGCCAAACTCCTATCGGATCATACGGTATTAGAGGTTATCTTTCTTTTCGTAGTCGTTTTTTTAGCTTTTTATTTGTTAACCGTTTCGTATACGTTAATGAGTGTGTTTATCACGATGCTGATCGCTTTTATGTATGATCTACTATTAGGTGGTATTACACTTACTCTGATTGGGGCGCGTGTGCTTGATACGATTGCAGGTGCTGCTATCGCATTAGGTGTTTCGTACATCATTTTTCCGAAGAAAACTAAGGACAAAGTTGCAGAATCCATCGGTGATTTTTTAGGTGAACTGTCGCCTTTTGTGACAGAGTATGTGAGAGGTTTTAGAGAAGATGTGAACGTGAAGGATCTTTCTGAGAGTGCGTTTCTGCTGGATCAAAAGCTTCAGGTAATAAGGGACGAAGCACAATCATTCCTGCAGCGTCGGGGATCACCCATTTATTCGGATATGGTTAGATGGATGACGGTGCTAGCTGCGATCAACTATTATGCAAGGCATCTCGTTGCTTCAGCTTATCGAAAGGGGTTTGATTATCCTGATGAGCTGGTTGAGGTGTTTATACAGATTGAAAAAAAACTTAAAGGAAATATTGATTTGTTATCGGAACTCGTTAAAGGAAATGAAACAGAAGGTGTCCTTCATTCATTAGAAGAAGAACGCGAAATGATTGAAAGGCTTGCACCAAGCCGAAAACAGTCTAATCGTGACTTGGTCCATCACCTTTATTATGTATGGCGAATTAATCGATCCATTGTGGAGTTAGGATACGAACTAGGAGGAGGGAAGGAGTAGTGGGTACTTCTTCCTTTTTCTAATGTTAATATGAAAGAAGATGTCATATTTAACGGTTAAAATATGGGTATTGGAGTTGAAAGGAGTATTAAAATGAATAAAAAGCGTAATGTAATTTTATATATTGCGGCAAGTGTTGATGGATTTATAGCAAAAGAAAATGAAGATATTGACTGGTTATCAATGGTTGAACGTCCTGGTGAAGATTACGGATACGAAGCATTTGTTAATACAGTGGACACGGTTATCATGGGGAGGAAAACGTACGACAAAGTCTTATCCTTTGGAATTGAATTTCCTCACAAAGATAAGAAATGTTATGTGATCTCCAGAACAAAAACAGGACATGATGATAACGTTGAGTTTTATGGTGGAAATGTGATAGAACTGATTCAGGAACTAAAAAGCAAAGAGGGTAAGAATATTTTCGTTGATGGAGGAGCAGAGGTTGTAAGAGAACTGAAATCTCTAAATTTAATTGATGAATACGTGATATCCTTCATTCCGATCATGCTTGGAAAAGGCATACGATTGTTTAAAGAAACAGAAGCGGAAAGCAAGTTGGAGTTAGTTGAGAGCAGAGCGTTTGAGTCTGGATTGGTACAAGTGACTTATAAAACAATTTAAAGTGGGCAGCAACTCTTTAAGGGTTGCTGCTTTTGTTATGTATATAGAATTAATAGGAAGGAATGTTTACATCTGAAAAGAAATTAGTTTATTAAGAACTAGAATGAGAGGTGTTAAAGTGAATCAATTAAAGCAATTTGTCGTGCAAAAAGCATCTCCTGAGGATTATGAATTAGTCATAAGCCTTTTAAAAGAAATAGCTAAATGGTTACAAGATAACAGAATAAATCAGTGGAGCTATCTGCTTGGTGGCGGTGATGATGAAGAAATTAAGCAATCCATCCAGGAAAATCATACATATAAAGTTTTAAAAGATGATGTGATAATTGCCACATTTACATTATCACCTGAGCAAAGTGAGTGGGATCAACATATTTTCGGTAAGGAAGAAGTTTATGATTCCATGTATTTACATCGATTAGCAGTACGGCCGCAGTATATGAATCGAGGAGTAGGCAAAGAAATTTTGCAATGGATTCATGAAAATCTTGGGGGTGGAAAGAGGTTTATTAAATTAGATTGTGTGGCTGATAATGTAAAGCTAAACCGATTTTATCGAGATAATGGCTTTGAATATTTGGGAGACACTGATAATCATAGCAAATACAAAAAGCATTTTATTAGGTGATAGTTCTTATCCGGGGTTTTGTTAGAAGAACATTCACACCAAGGCAACAATTTACAAATAACTCCTTGACATAATTTTCTAAAAAACCTATGATAAGTAAAAGTTTTCCATGCATAGGATAAACGCTTTGATTAGGAGCAGTAAGGAAAATTCTGTTGTTTAGAGAGCTGCTTAAATGGGTGAAAAGCAGTCAACGGAAATCCTGAACTCGCCTAGGAGTGGCCAGGCTGAGAATTAAGTCTGGACGGTTCACCTCCGTGATGAGGTCTTGAGAAGGTTTGCTTTTTAGTGTACAGGCAAACCAAGAAGAGTGGTACCACGTTAGGAACAGCCTATCGTCTCTTTATGAGATGATGGGCTTTTATTTTTTCTAAAGGAGAGATGGCGCATGAGTGAGGATTGTTTTATTTGCAATAAGCATCAAGGAAGCATTAATACGGCAGGGATCAAGATTTATGAAAATGATTTCATCTATGTAGGTCATATTGATAGAGGCGGAAAACCATCATATTTGGGACATATCATGATCGATCTTAAGCGTCACGCAGCATCACTTGGAGACATGACACCTGATGAGGCGAGTGCATTCGGCCAAATTATGGCGAGGGTGAGTAAAGCGGTTAAGGAAACACAGGGTGCGGAACACATTTATGCGCTAGTTTCAGGGAATTCAGTTGCACATCTGCACATGCATATTGTGCCGCGTTATCCGAAAACACCTGCAGAATATTGGGGACCGAACGAAGCATACGACTGGCCAGATGCTCCGTTTGGGATGAACGAAGAGATCGTGCAAGTGTGCGAACAGGTTAAGAGGTTCTTGGAGGAGGATTCGTATGTTGCATCATGAACTTAAATGGATTGGCCATGAAAAGACCTTTATTGATGAATTAGATGTGGGACAGGTTGGTAGAGTTACTGTTGGAAGGTTTGGCGGTAACTCTGCTGCAGGTTCGTACAAGAACGAAGACGGATGCTTGGTTTGGACGAATGAAGAGGAGAACTGGGAATTTTCCATGGTTCTCGATGGTCACAAGACTGCTCAAAGCGTTGAGTTAGTTGTTGGGTACTTTGAGAAAAAGAAGATTGATATTATGGGCGCTTTAGCAAAATCCGCTGGTCCAGCGCTAAAAAAGATGGACAGTCTCATACTCGACATTTTTCAAGAGCCAGAGTTTATGGAGGCATGCCGCAAAACAACTGGTGAAACCGCTTGTCTGATCGTGGTACGAAAAGAGAAATATTTGTGGTGGTTTTCCGTTGGAGATTGTATAGTCCATTTATTTCATCCAGAACTGATCGCGCTTGGAGAGAGACAGCTTGTACAGAGAAGTTTTTACGAATGGGTTGGTGAAGTGAACACGTTTGAACTTCCGGTTCCCTGTTATAGCACGGGTAAAAAAGAAATGAGACAGGGGTTGAACCACGTATTCATGACAACTGACGGCTTAACAGAATGTCCAGGTGTTCCTTTTGAGGATCCGGAGACTATACAGACAGTACTTTTTGAAAAGGGAATTGAAGTTGGGGTAGGAAAGCTTTTGTCTGAAGTAAAAGATAACGGTGTAAGAGACAGCACAACAATCATTGCGTGGTCTGTTGAAATAGAGGAAACAGCCAGTATGCCAAGTGATGTGTAAAGCTGTTCCCTCCGGTAAATCTCGTGCAGGGACCTATTTAATATTTAAGTAGTGTTGAAGTACTCTTGGCGGAAAATACTTGAGCGGCAGTGGACGTAAGGAAACGATGATTGTGTGAGGCATGATGAGGTCTTTTTGAGCTTGTTTGAGGCAGTTGTACATGTTTTTTCCGCCTACTGAATTGGCAGAGTGAATGGTGATGCGATTGGCAAACAGTTGTTCATCGACCATCATCTGAACGAGCATGAGACCATTTCTGGTATTGCTGAGCAGATCGTGATCAAGCGATAAATGTTCGATGTCCCGAGTTCTTAACAATTCCATACATTCATCTATCGTTTCGACGTAAACGTAACCTTCAGGCGGGCTACGGTAATCATCCATAAATACGCTGATTTTCTCCATTTCTTGCACTCCCTTCCATAAACGGAGGGTGACTAAGAAAAGTCGAGAGCCCTAAGTTATTTTAATATATTAATTATAACATACTATGGCAATTCATGCTGTTGGCAGGAAACAGTACCAAAAACGTCGTAGATAAAGCATTTTCACATTTTTTGTAGAAAATAGTATTTTTCTTATTTAATTATTAAAGTGTTAAATTCTTTATATAATCGCTTTTTCCTTCCGAACATAAAAGGATTTTTCAAATTAAATGAGTAAGTGTTAAGTGTAAATTTAAAAAGGGGTGGCTTGATGGGGAATACTGATAACCGTAAACGACTTGATGAGGAAGTTTTTACGTATCGCATAACCAAAAATAACACCGTTTTTATTGAATATCATGGTAAACAAGTCATGGTGTTAAAAGGAAAAGAAGCGGACAAAATGATTAATCGAATTGACCAAGCTTCAACTGACAAAGACGTTCAACTGATTTTGGCAAAAGTAACCGGGAATTTTAAACGAGGGAACGAAAAAGATACCTCAACGAAAAAATGAGGTTGAGGAGCTGGATAAATGAACGTTCATATTTTATTTGGGGAGTCTGCGGCTGGAGGTTTGAAATGGGCGCTTAAGAAGATGGGTAAAAACGATAAAGTGATTGGGTTTGCCGATCAGTTCGCAGTAGGTCCTATTTTTCAATTGGAGACGGAAGCGGGTATAGAAGCTCGAGTGAACTGGCTTAAGAAACATATGCCAAAAGACGAATTTGATTTCTATTACGAAAGTAAATATGAAGAGCAGTTCAGAGAAACTCTTCGTGAAATTAACGATATTCCCGATCATGCTGAAATTACCGTATGGACAGCGGACAATGCACCTGAACAGACTGGTATCAGGTTTGTGCTGAAGCTGCTTGAAAATCGGCCGAACCCTATCCTAGTGGTGCACACGAATGAGAGCTACGACAAATATTGCAAACATCCCGAAATCTATTATGTTTCCCAGCATACCGGGGAGATCCCTCCAAAAAAGCTGCAAGTCATTTTAGAAAAAACGAGAAATGACGAACGGATTTCTTTAAAGGATAAGAAACAACTCGTAAAAGAGTGGCAGTCTTTGAGCAGTTCAAATGAAATTTTGAGGCTGTGGGGAAACGGGGAAATCAGGAGTGTTAGTGTTAATCATCTAGATCCTTTTATCATCAATACGGCTAGACGTTTAGAATGGAAATATGATGATGAATTTAAGAAATCAGCACGCCTCATCGGGGATGTTATCGGACATCTTGAACAATATGTCGGTGATGAATTTATACAATATCGGATATTGGAATTGATCAACCAAGGTATATTTGAATATGAAGGAAATCTAGTGGGCATGAGGAATTATAGTGTGAGGCTAGCCAAAAAATAAAAGAGCAGAAAAGTTAATTTGAAAGATGAGCCTTTACATAAGAAATGGAGAGAATTGAGTATGAATAAAAGTATGGAAACGAATGTTAAATTATCTAGCGAGAACATTTATATCAGGCATCTGACAATTGAGGACGCTGAGGCAATGGTAAGCCTTCAATTGGAAAACAGGGATTTTTTTAGTCAGTTTGCGATGGAACGCAGTGATGATTTTTATACCTTGGAAAACCAGCAGAAGCGTATTCAGATGCTGGTGGAGAATGCAAAACAAGATTTAGATTACTATTTTGGTATTTTTACAACAGATGACGATCTACTCATTGGAACGATTAATCTGTTCGCGGTGATGCGTGGGTCCATCCAGAGTGCGTTTGTAGGTTACTTTTTGGATAAGAAGCATAATGGAAAAGGCTACACGACAGAAGCAGTTCGACTTATTGTGAAGTATGCGTTCGATGAGCTGAAGCTGCACCGAGTTGAGGCGGGCGTTATGCCACACAACATCGGTTCCATTCGCGTTTTGGAGAAAGCTGGTTTCGAAAAAGAGGGACTAGCACGTAAAAACGTGAAGATCAACGGCCGATGGGAAGATCATCAACAGATGGCGATTATCAATCCAGCTGACTGATGAAAAAATGGCTGGTCGTGCTCTTTCTTGTGATGAGTTTAGCTGCATGCAATAAGGAAGAAAAGCTGGTTCGTGTTGATTATGAAACGGTTGAGATGCGGCCAAGCGATGATGGAATAATAACAGATGAGAATCAGGTGAAATCGATTGGTGCGCAGTTAGAAAAAGTGAATTGGGAAAACGAAAAAGTGGAGATGTCGCGAAAAGAAGATATGACGTTAACCTTGTTCTATCTGTATGATCCGAATATGCCTGAGAGATTGGAAGAATATAAAATTTGGTTTCATGATGAAATGGATGCGGAAATCGTGGATCCAAATGAGCATAGGTACGGCAAGCTGGGAAGGGAAGATGCTGAAAAGTTGAAGAATCAGGTTAAGTGATGAGGGAGTCTAGATGATAGGTTCTCGTTCTGCGGGATGTGCCAGTAAAGGGAAGGTTTAGTGAGTTGAGCAGGTAGTAAGCTTGCATACTTGTTGATAAATGTAAAAAATCTTTACATTCTTTATTTGTTATATCCGTTGAAATGATAAGAGCGTAATCTCTCAGTGCTTGAATATGTGCAGTCTTAGAGGTATGCAAACAGGCTGAACACTCCCAGTTAGCGTTTAACCGAATCATTTGATTGTTACATTTAGGGCATAGCACACCTGTTATCAATTCACTTTTATCAATTCCATAATAGCTTAGGATATCGGGATTATATGGTTCGTTTAACTTCATCAATAATCTTTTGATCTTTTTCCTTTCTTTCATCGACAGCACATCCTTTTTATATTTTGCATTGAATTCTTCATATTTACTAGGTAACAGAAGGCTACTTATGACTAACTTTAATGCATTTATATTTTGCCAAATTTCCTTCCAATTTTGAACGTTCTGGATGACAGCTTTGCAATCTGTTAATGACTGCACCGAGTTTTTGTATGACGTAGGGGGTTCGGCTGTTTTTTTATAAAAAACCTCCCTTTAACTTATGAATTTATTATAGTGATGCATGATCTGGTGCTGCAAAAAACCATTTTCTAAATAACCGAAATTCAACATATCAAGAATCAAATAATTTCCTAGGAGAATCACATAAAAATCGGCACTCATCACATAAAAAATGGGTAATATCACATAAAAAAAGCCTTACATCACATAATTTTATAATCCAGCTCCTTCTACTCTTCATTAAGGAACTACCCTCGCCGCCGGTAATGTAGTATAATTCATATTACTGACTTTCTTGGAGTGATAAAATGAGTAAAGCAAAAGGCAAGAAAAGCGGGGTTGGCCAGGGTACGGGGAAAAAGGGCTGGAACCGCTGGAAATCGAGCAGCAAGAAAAAGGGTCCAAAACCTTATGTAAGTAAGGGGAAAAATAAGCCTGAGAGCGAAAATGAAACGAAATAGATATCGCCACAAATAAATGCCATGACAAAAGCCGCCTTTCCACATGAAAAGGTGGCTTTTGTCATGGCATAATCCACTCACTCCCGCCATAAGATGAACTATCTATTCATAACGGGGGGACGAGCTGTGACGACTCAAAACTATACCATTTCAGAAGACCTGATCATCAAATACAACACTCTCAACGAAAAGAAGAAAGAGCTGGAAAAGGAACTGGATGAACTAAAAAAAGTTTTTCACATTTATTTCGACAACCTAGTCGGACCCAATCAAAAAGGGGAAGTCTCTGTTAACAACTATAAGCTGCAGAGGCAGATTCGGAAATCTGAAAAACTTCACGATGAAAAAACGGTGCACCGGCTCACTGAACTGAACATGACCGACCTCATTCATCACGTACCAAAACCGGACGAGGAAAAGGTAAAGTCTGCCATCACACTCGGGTTATTAAAAGAAGAAGATTTAGAAGGCTGTCTCATCAAAAGTGCGTCACAAGCGATCATTGTTAAAACACTGAAATAATATGATGGATGGAAAGCTCAACTAGCATAACGCCTGTTGAGCTTTTTTATTTTGAGTGATAGTCGAATAATCAACACTATGGCATAATTGTTATTAAATTGAATTACATACATAGTTTGGTATATAGATAGTTTTACTGAAGAGGGAGTGTTGAGCATCATCACATTTAGTTTCCTTAATCATTTTCCTGCTGTTCTAATGTACAGCATAGCCTATTTCATTATTGGTATCCTGACGTTTCGTCTTTATAAAAAGCTAGAAGTTAAGCCTAAGATATGGAAAGTACTGCTCATTTTGTTCGTTGGCTTATTTTGTTTTTCATTTGATCTCACTCTTTTTTCTACTTTTGTCCAAATTCCTATCCTCCCATTAGGGGTATGTATTTTGTATTTTGTGTTACGTAATAAAGTGGAGAAATGGGTAATGTATCGCAGGTTCGCATGGCTAGGTTTCTTCGCCAATTTCATTTTTCTCGCAGCTAGTTTAGCCACGATACCATTTGATCAAGCAATATATCCTGATAAGAAGCTGTCAACTTATATAGCAAAAACAGATCTAGCACGTCTTTTTCCACTTCACACCGGGGCAAAAGAAAGCACATTAGATCAAGAAGTGTTTAAACAACAGCTATCCAAAATGAATACGAAACCAATCGACAGCCAAGGATGGTACAACGAGATCGTAAATATTGATTTGCCGCAGCAAGAACGAAAGGAAAAGTTTCCGTATCAAATTGTAGGAACAGAACCGAAGTGGGGAAGCGGCTTACACACCACCATTTTTGTTGAGAAAGATGGAAAAGGTCTTCTGTTGACTACACAGAAAAAACAGTATTATTTTCGCTCAGATGTTTCGTTTGTAGAAGGGCTGGAATAACGGATGAACAAAAAACTACTTTTCTTACTGCTGATCACGATTCTGATAATGGTTGGGGGATTTGTGTATTGGTATTATTATTCAGAGCCAAGCACGATTCCCAGTAACGGGGAACTGATGAAGCAAATTGATAGAGCGTATGAAGAAGCAGAGATTGCTAAGGTTCAAGATGCGATTTTAGTTGACGAACGTCATCTGTTTGTTCCGTATATCTCTAAACATAACGATTATGGTACGAGTTTCTTTGTTTGGAAAAAACGCAAATGGGAGTTAGAAGCTGTGAATGCAGTGGGCCAGCCTATTCTATGGAAGATCGATAGTGAGGATTCTTCATCCTATCAGATAGTTTGGAATTTTCATCCTGATGATAAATTTCAGTCTGCCCAATTTTATTTGCTGCGTAATCGAGGATATGAGGTTACACAGGGAATTGAGTATTATTACCCTAAAGTACAGTTAATGAAAAAAGTAAAGTCATCACAAACCTCATACGGGCATGAGAAACTTCCAAAAGATTGGGTTTCAATCATCCATTTTGCCAACAGCGTACAAAAAACCGACAGCATGAATGACATGTTTATGGACATGAATCCTGATCAGCATTTTACATTTGCTTGGCAGCCTGTGTTTCAAAAAGAAAACGATGAAGACATCTTTTTAAAACGTTCTATTAACGGCGGTGGATTTTTACGTGGAGGAAACTACGACCCCATTGGTTTGATTGATAATCACGAACTAGAGTCTATTGAATAAATAAAAAGGTGCAGCTCACGTTAGTGGAACTGCACCTTTTCTTTATTCCGCCTTCTGCAGTACACCGACTGCTTTGGAGTTTCTGATCTTTTGAAGAATGCCTTGAATGGATGTGTATTCATCATATAAAAAGACGAGTGTGTCGCCCGGCTCTGAACATTCCCATGCTTGAATCATCGCCTCTGCTTCTTTCGGGTACACCGAAACAGAAGTGGTGCCGTTCGCTTCCTTTACACCTGTATAAAGAAGATGAACGGTTTCCCCTGGAATGCGGCCTCTCAAATTTACATCCTCTTTGATGATGAAGATATCTGAGTGAGTACCGAAAATGCGGCCCATCTCTTGTATAGTATGATCTTGTCTGTCACCAGCTGCCGACCCGACGGTTATCACACGACCACTCTTTAAATGTCCAACGGTTTCAAACAACGCTTTAAGACCAGCAGGATTATGCGCATAATCAATTACGATGGTACGGTCATGGATGTTGACCACGTTGAAACGTCCTCGATTTTGATTTTCAGTCGAAAGGAACGTAATCACTTTGCTTCTTAACTCTGATAAAGGTCTTCCCAGAGAATGAGCAGCAGCAAGTGCGCCTAGAACGTTCGCGATGTTGTGTCGCGCAGCACCGTTGATCGTAATCGGGATATGAGAGACAGGAAGGAATCTTTCTGCTTTTCCGTTCTCACTATACACCACCCAATCGTCCTCCAGGTACCAAACCTTCCGACCTTTTTTCAATTGATCCTGAATAACAGGGTTCATCATTGTTAAAGAGAAGAAGATTACTTCACCATTCGTGTGGTTTGCCATATCTACACATCGAGGATCGTCGGCATTCAAAACACACGTGCCTTCAGGAAGAACGACTTCAGCTACCGTCTGCTTTAATCGCTTCAAAGCATCTAGTGTTTCTACGCCATTCAACCCGAGGTGGTCTTCACTGACATTCGTTACAATTCCAACGTTGCAATAACGGAAAGCAAGTCCTTCGCGAAGCATTCCGCCACGGGCTGTTTCCAGCACGGCCACATCAACTGAAGGATGAGACAACACTTTACGAGCACTTCTTGGTCCGCTGCAATCACCAGCGTCTAGTTGCTGATCACCTACCCAAACACCATCTGAACAGGTAAACCCGACTGTCACGTTTTCTTTTTGTAAAAGATGTGAAACGAGACGTGTAGTTGTTGTTTTTCCGTTTGTCCCCGTTACAGCAACAACGGGAATCGCAGCTTCTTCACGCGAAGAAAATAGATAGTCTACAATTGCTCCGCCTGCGTCTCGGCTTTTTCCTTGAGATGGGTAAAGATGCATACGGATGCCAGGAGCAGCGTTCACTTCAAGAATGGCAGCTTCACCTTCAACAAAAGGAACGGTAACATCTGTAGAAAGGATGTCTATGCCTGCAATATCCAATCCAACAGCTGCCGCTGCTTCAATTGCCATCTTACGATAATCAGGATGAACTTCATCTGTTACATCAATGGCTGAGCCGCCTGTAGACAAGTTGGCGTTGCCAAGTACTTCAACGGACTCTCCTTTTTTCAGTACAGATTGAAGAGAGTATCCGCTTTTTTCTAGGTGGACGACTGTTCGCTCATCCAGCGGAATCTTGCTCATCGCTTTTTCATGTCCTTCACCGCGAACTGGGTTCAAGTTTTCTTCATCAATCAGTTCACCAATCGTTTTATATCCATCTCCTATAACAAAAGGAGGCAGACGGAGACTTGCGGCAACAAGTTCGTTATTTACAACAAACAAACGATAATCGTTCCCTGCGTAATAACGCTCTAAAATATATGAAGTGCCTTCACTGTACACACAGCGAAAAGCAGCAATTAAATCTGTGTCATTTTGTATATTTGTAACGATGTTTTGCCCTTGTCTGCCGTTAAGCGGTTTGATCACAAGCGGATAACCGATTTTCTCAGCAGACTGAAGCAGTTCATACTCATTAGACACGACATCTCCTGATGGTACAGGGAGACCAGCACCTTTTACTAAAGTCTTGGTCATGTCTTTATCGCATGAGTTCTCGACAGCCAGATAGGACGTTTGGGAAGAAATCGTTGCTTGAACAGATTTTTGCTTTTTGCCCGTTCCAAGTCTTAAATAACTGTTCGTTCCAATGCGTTCTACTGGTATCTTGCGTTTTCGCGCAGCTTCATAGATTGCTTCAGTACTCGGCCCTAGTTTATGCATATGGTAAAGGTCAGAGGTATACTTGATGTATGATTCTGCGCTGACTTCTTTTCCTTCTAAGATAGCGGTTACAATCTCGATTGCTGCTTCGAATGCATAATAGCCAGACTTAGGTTCCACATAATCGTATGTTACAAAATAAATGCCTGTTCGTTCACTCGTAATGGTTTTGCCTCGCTTTACAGAAATGTCTGCAAGATGCTGGATCTCAAGTGCTATGTGCTCTAATATATGTCCAATCCATGTTCCTTCGTAAAGGCGTTCTACAAATCCGCCAGCATAGCCTCTCGAACACGTATGAGTATGGAGGGTAGGAATGACTTGTAATAATTTATCTGTAAAACCAGGTAACAGGTTTGATGGTTTTTCTTCAAATTCTTCTATATCAAGTTCAATCCAAATAGTTGGTTTGAAGCTGTAAAGATTTGGGCCCGTTAAGTAATTAACGCGATTGATTTTCATTAAGACGCTCGCTCCTTAAGTGATGATTAATTCTCGTTTGTGTAAATCGAAAACAGCACCCGCACCAAGTGTATGGAAGCGGATATCGGAAATGGTCATGTTTCCTTTGTTCTCAGCAACGTCTACATATGTTGATGTCTTGCCGTCAAAAATGCTCACGTTGTATTCGCCGATTACTTCAAACTGCTTGCCGTCGTTATGCACCCAGATTGCCGTGTTTTCATCGATACCGATGCCAATGATCTGAGGATTTAACGCAATAGCTCGCATGAGTCTGCTAAAACGGTCACGCTGAGAAAAGTGCTGGTCAATAATAACGTCTTCTAAAAAACCAAAGCCTGAACCCATTTCAAGAACTGAAACATCCTCTTTTTCAAATAGTTTGGAAGAGATGATCATTAATCTGCTCATGACAGCAGCACCGGCACTTGTTCCGCCGATTGTCAATCCGCCTTTCCATTCTTGAAAGAGGTGTTTATAAAACGTTGTTCCACCCAAGATGCTAGTCAACCTTAATTGGTCGCCGCCTGTCATAAACAGGCCTGATAGGGTAGAGAGCTGTTCAGGTAATTCAGGGTCTTCCGCTTTTTCACGGGAATCTAAATGGAAAAGCAGTGGCTTAGTACCATGTAATGCTTGAAACAATTGATAATATTCACTGCCCACTTCTTCCGGATAGCCGGATGCTGTTGTCAAGATTCCAATCGGTCCTTGACGATTTTTACATAGAGCAGAGAATCGGGATAAGATTGTTTTCTTATCGTTTTTGTCCTCATTGCCACCAATGATCAATAGATCACCTTTTGCCATCTTTCATCAGCCTCTTATATTAAGTAGTAGGAAAAATTGGTCGAAACGATCGTCCATTTCGCCCTGTTATGTATTCCACAATTCGCCAGCGTTCAAACCTATTTGAGGAATTAATTTATGAATTATTTAAATAGTTAAATTTTTTGTAAAAAAATATAGATAATTGTCGGAATAATTAGTATAATTTACCCATTGGAAGTATTTCACTTTCGGTATTTTGTGAAGAGGGAGGAGCGAGCTAGGGAATTATTTATAGATGAAAAGGGAGGATGTATTAATGGAAAAAACATTACTTCTTCGTTCTTACGAAATCAATACGAGTACGATGGCGCTTTTGCCTTTTTATAATGAATATGGCGAAGTACAAACCGAAATCTTAGAATCAGAGAAAAACGAAAGAGTTGCATTAAGTCCGATCAAGATCATCAATGAAAGCTGTTTATTTTTTGGATCGAGTTATGAAGGCCGGCGAGAAGCCGTTCGACGCTCGATGGGCTATGTGAGTTTATCCCCAATCATGATCAACCTCGAACTAGGCATTTTCTTTTTTCCTGTAGAATCTCCTAAAAATGAAACGTGTATCTGGTTATCCCAATCACATGTTCAAAGGATTGATTCAATAGATTCAGACACGTGCAGTGTCCACTTTAAAAACACCGCAAATTTGATATTACCCCAATCTAAATATGCATTAGAGGCAAAACTCTTCCGAACCGCACAGTACCGATACATCCTTAGTGAAAGGGTCAGTGAACGAATTACGAGATATTAAGAGAGCAATAAATAGCAGAAAAACGCCCGATGCAAAGATTTGTTGTATTCGGGCTTTTTTGTATAATCCAACTTACTAGCCGCTAGTTTGTTTCAATGGTCTTTTATCGAACCTTCATTATTCGTAGGTTTGATTTAAAAACGAATTTATAGCATCACAGTTGATTTTTTATATAAAAGTGGCAACAATGGTTAATGAACTTCACTAGAAGAACATGAACAGGAGTGTGCCAGGAAATTGAATTTACGTTTTAGTCGTTTGTCTTTTTGGTTTTGTATAGCAGGTATTATCGTAACAGCTTGGCCTTTTATCGTTCGTGACCAAGTAGCACAACAGGTAGCGATCTTTCTATTCGGCGGCATCATGCTTTATTTTATTGGGGTAATTCTCAGTATTGTAGCCATTGTTAAAAAAGAAAGTGGAAAAGCTAAATTTTTTGGATTGTTTGTTATTTTATTGATGGCCGTCATCTCCATATTTGGATTATTACTCTTATCTCTAGGTATTGGTGGTAAATAACAGGCATTGGTAACTTTGCTTCCTCATTTATCGACTGTATAAAAAAGGAGGCAATCACATGAAAAAAATTCACAGCTGTTTTAATGTGGTTGATAGTCATAATCCTGGCAGGTTGTACAGATGGCAACTGGTATGACAGGAAAACAACCACCGGCTTCTTTTGTTGCCATAGGGGATAAAAAATACGAAACGAAACTTGGGAGTTATTGCTGGAAATCAAATACATCAGCTATGTGTGTAGATACGGCAGGGCCTGTTGATCTTGTAAGCGGAGAAGAACCCATACAGGTAAAGCCCGGAGATGAAGTCTCTGTTGAAATGGATTTCAGTCGTAAACCAAACGAGGTTCATATTTCACTGTTTAGAGATAATCAGGAAACTGAAGTGAAAATGAATAATCATGGTTTCAAAGCCCCTTTAGAAAAAGGAACATACATTTACGGTTATAGTGTTTGGTGGATGTCTGAAAAAGAAAAAGATGTCTCTGATGGAGATGCGTTATATGCGTTTGCTCTTGAAGTAAAATAAAAAGCCTTCCACGTGGAAGGCTTTTTTATTTCTACGCTTGTTTTCTCTTTTCTTCAACGTCTTCGTCTTCTGCATCCTCATCAAATGGTGTATCAAACTCAGATGGAGAGGCAGTGAATAGAGAGATTCCCACTATACTGATCAGCCCTGCCGACATGCCGTAAAGAATTGGATTGGTAGCTGTTAGTCCTTCGAAAAATAAACCAGCCAAAACAACAATGGTAGAAATTAAGATGGCATAAAACCCAGAACTAGGCGTAGCTCGTTTCCAAAAGAACGTCATAACAAGCGGAATAAAGATTGCACCAGATAGAATCGCATAAGCCACATCAAGTGCTACGAGAACATCTTGAATCCATAGTGAAAAGGTAATCGCAATCAAACCAATGAAGAGTGTAGTCAATCGAGATGCTCTTATCATCTGTTTATCGGATGGATTCTTTAAAAAATACTGCTTTAAAATGTCGTTCGTAATCAGGGTTGAAGAAGCAAGCAACGAGCCAGAAGCTGTAGACATCAAAGCAGAACATACACTTGCCAATACTAGACCCAAGATTCCTGTTGGCAGAATAGTGAGAGCCATCTCTGCAAATGTATTTTGCGGATTATCCAGAGCAGGAAGTACAAGGAACGCGCACATCCCGATGATGCTTCCCGCAATGGCATACGCGAAGCTATACACGCCTGCAAAGATCGAACCATTTCTGGCGATTTTACTAGACTTTGCAGTAAACACGCGCTGCCAAATATCTTGCGAAACGACCATCCCAAGTGCAAACAGCAAGAAGTATTGAAAGATCTGTTGATAGCCAATCCCAGTAAAATCTAAGTGAGTTTGCGGCAGTTCAGATAATAGATTTCCTAAGCCATCTACTTTTGAAAGACTCATAGGAACCATGATGAAGAAAATCCCAATCGTCATTACTACAAATTGAATAATGTCTGTAACGGTAACACTCCACATTCCGCCAAGAATGGTATAAAACAGTACGATGCCGCCACCAACAAGCATGGAGGTGGTGATGCCCCAGCCTAAAAGAACGTTAATAATGGTTCCCATACCAATTATTTGAGTAACCGCAATCATGAGGGTGTAGATGGCTGCAACGATAGCACTTAAAAGGCGTGTTTCCGATTTGTATCGTTTTCCTAATAACTCACTGATTGTCGTAACTTTTAGTGAATCAATCTTTTTAATAAAAATAGTACCAAGAAGTATAATGCCTAAACCGATCATCGATACGAACCAGATTCCGGATATTCCGAACTGATACCCAAGCTTTGTTGTTCCAATCGTTGCAGCACCGCCTAAGATAACAGCAGACAAACAGCCAAGATACATGAACATACCGAGATTTCTTCCTGCAAGTGTAAAGTCCTCAGATGTTTTTGCTTTCGTTGAACCAATAATTCCCGCCCCAATCAATACAGCAAAATATAATAGGATAATAACCGTATCAAGTGTTTGCATGGTATAAAACCTCCTTTTTATTTAAGAAAATAGGCGATGCAGATTTAAGCATTTTGGAGCTGTTCGCTCAATTGTGATGAAAGTTCAGCTTGATATTCATAAAGAGATTCTTCAAGGATAGCAAGTCCATGGTCAATTTGTTCTGAACTGACCGTAAGTGGAGGAATCATACGAATGACTTCTCCGTGATTTCCACATAGATAGAAAAGAACGCCTTTTTCTAAACACTTGTCCAAAATCGTCATGAGAGCATTTCCATCAGGCTTGCGAGTATTGGGATCAACGATTTCGATGCCAATCATAAGGCCAACTGCACGGATGCTTCCGATCACAGGATGATCGTCCTTCAACTTCAGAAGTTTCTCATAAGCATAAGCTCCCATGTTCTTGGCGTTTTCTACAAGGCGCTCCTCTTTTAAAACCTCTAACGTTGCGAGTGCGGCTTCACAAGCGATAGGGTTACCGCCAAATGTGGTTCCATGACTTCCGAGCGGCCATTGTTTCATTAGTTCTTTAGAAGCAACGGTAGCACTCAAAGGAAGTCCAGACGCAATTCCTTTAGCGATTGCCATAATGTCAGGAGTCACACCAAAAGTTTGGGCTGCAAACCATTCTCCAGTTCGGCCAAAACCTGTTTGCACTTCATCAAAAATAAGAAGAATGCCATGTTCGTCACATATTTCTCTGATTTTTTTCAACCAACCACTTGGAGGAACGATATAACCTCCTTCACCTAGAACAGGTTCTACGATCATGCAAGCCACTTCTTCAGGTGTTACTTGGTGATTAAAAAGTGATTCAAAATCGCGCTCAAGCTTCTCAATCACATAGACTTCAGGGTCAACACCATCGGGAGCGCTTTTTACGTTTGCATATGGAACTTGATAGGCAAGACCATTTGGCTGAAGGAACTTACGGTATTTGCTCTTAGATGTGGTAACGCTCAATGCCCCAAGAGAACGGCCGTGAAAACAGCCCGTGAAAGAGATGACATAAGGTCTTTTCGTCACGTGTTTTGCTAGTTTAAGTGCTCCTTCAATCGCTTCTGTGCCGCTGTTTGCAAAAAAGAAGCAATCCAGATTACCAGGCAGGACATTTGCTAATTCTTTTGACAGTTTCAGGATCGATTCATACATGATTACTCCTGAAGGGCCGTGCATAAGATGGTCAGCTGCATTCTTTATGGCTTGAACCACTTTTGGGTGACGATGGCCTGTATTGGCCGTTGCGATACCAGAAGTAAAATCAAGATATTGCTTACCGTCGAGTCCATAATAGTAGCAGCCTTCAGCTTTTACGACAGGCAAGTTTGGGTGATCTTTTGCCATACTTGGTGCTAATAGGTCAGGCATTTCGGTTACTAGGTTGCTCCAGTTGTTTGTTGACACAAGTATTAACCTCCTTGATATTCCATTCTCAGGTTGTATAAAAACTTTCTATACGGAATATCCATGCAAGTACTGTGCCAAAAAACTAAATAATCTGATATTTTTTCATTTTTCTCACAATAGAAGGTTGACTTGTGCCAAGTGCTTCTGCCATGCGTACAGTCGTTTTGTATTTTTTTCGGGCGTTTAATAACACTTGTCGCTCCGTTTTCTCCATGATTTCTTTAAGCGTCTGAGCTTCATCTAAAGAGGGAGTGGGAGGAGATATCTCTTCTTTTAAATGATCAGGAAGCTGTTCAACCGTAATAAGAGTAGAAGGAGAGATTACGACTAAGCGTTCCATAATATTTATCAATTCTCGTACATTTCCTCGCCATTCGTAATGCAGGAGGTGATGGATTACAGCCTCATCCAACTTCTTGCTTCGGTTATATTTCTCCTCAAATTGCTCAAGCAGCATATGTATGAGCGGTACGATGTCCTCCGTTCTTGAGCGGAGAGGAGGAATGGTAACTGGAACGACGTTTAAGCGAAAATAAAGGTCTTCTCGAAACTGTTTATCTTGTATCGCTTTTTTGAGGTCTTTATTGGTCGCTGATATTAAACGAAAATCAACTTTTATCGGCTTTGTTCCACCTACACGATAGAACTGCTTTTCTTGAATGACTTTTAACACCTTTACTTGATGGGAAAGGGGAAGTTCTCCAATCTCGTCTAAAAAAAGTGTGCCTCCGTTTGAAAGTTCAATAAGTCCTACTTTCCCTTTTGTATGAGCTCCCGTAAAAGCACCTGCTTCATATCCGAATAATTCAGCTTCGAATAGTGAATCTGGAATAGCACCGCAGTTTACTTCAATAAACGGACCTTTAGCACGGTGGCTTTTATTATGTATAAATTTAGCTAATAGCGATTTTCCAACCCCAGATTCACCGAGGATTAACGCATTTACATCCACTTCCGATAATTGAAGTGCTGTGGAGACCACTTTTTTCATATCTTCGCTGTTGGCAATGATTCCAGCATCATGCAGCTGCTTGCTTCTTAAAAGACCGAGCTCTGTTTTTACTCGCTGCATTTCTTCTTCCATCGTAATCAAAAAATCTTTGTATTCAGCGAGTTCCGTAATATCGTGTGAATAGCTGACAACTCTGTATAATTCGCCTTTTTCGTTATAAACGGGAATACCAGTAACGAGCAGTTTCTTTCCTTTGTTAGTCGTTTGGACAAAGGTGATTTTCTTATTTTCTTTAACGACCATTGGAGTAAGGATAGGGGTAAACAAACCTTGTGCTTCAAGATCATAGACGGATTTTCCGATTAAACTTTCTGAGTCTACACCATAAATTTTGCCGGTTACTTCACTAACCTTCAGGATTATTCCATCAACATTCGTTACTAAAATATCATCTTTTAAGGAATGAAGAATCTGTTCATTCTCGTTCCAAGTGTCAGTGGGGTTCATAATGATCAGTCCTTTTTAGTTATCTCTTAAAAATATCCATTTCTGAATAATTATTTATTTCTGAATAATTATATAATGAGATTTGAAAGTTGGATACTGGCTAAAGGAATTATTTTTAAAATAAAGGTACTGTTTATAGGGAATGGACGTGACTCATCTGGAGAAATAAGCTGGCAAAGATCATAGACGGAGGTAAATAAAAGAAAAAGGACCATGTTACTGGTCCTTAGAGAGACTAAAACAATTCTGTTTTCAATTCGACATCAATATTTCCGCTTGTTGCTTTAGAATACGGACAAACACCATGTGCAGTCTTCACGAGTTCGTCAGCTTCTTCCTGACTTACTCCATTAACCCCAACATTTAATACTACAGCTAGTTTAAACCCGCCATCAGTATCTTTTCCGATGGATACTTCAGCTGTAACTTTTGATTGAATGCGTTTCTTAGCTTGTCGGGCAACTAAGTTAAGTGCTGAATCATAGCAAGCTGCATATCCTGCAGCAAATAGCTGTTCTGGGTTTGTTGCATTCTCATTTCCTGATCCTCCAAGTGCTTTTGGCATTGCCAACTCGTGGTTTAACACACCATCGTCACTCTTTACTGTACCGGCTCTTCCACCCTCTGCCGTTGCTTTTGCTGTGTATAATGCTTCCATCTGTAACACTCCTTCTTTGTGTAAGATTTAATTGTGCACAATATAAATATTTCGTGATAATCATAACGCACACATAAATTGATGTCAAACGATTTAATTGCGCAAAACTAAATTGTGTTATAATAAATTAAAGGATGTATGAGAAAGGAATTGTTATGAATAACGATCTACTAAAACTAGAGAATCAAATCTGTTTTAAGATTTATACAGCAGAACGAGAAATTACGAAACTGTATCGCGATCTACTTAAAGAATTAGATGTTACGTATCCTCAATATTTAGTATTGCTTCTATTATGGGAAAAACATTCGCTCACCGTAAAAGAATTAGGGCAGCGCTTGTTTTTAGATTCTGGCACACTTACTCCGATGCTGAAACGAATGGAATCAAACGGATTAGTGGAAAGAAAGCGGTCAGCTGAAGATGAAAGAAGTGTTATTATCTCTTTAACAAAAAAAGGGGAAGCTTTAAAAGAAAAAGCGGAGTGTATTCCGAGTCAGCTTGTCGATAACATATCCATGCAAAAAGAAGAATTGACCCAACTTAATAAAACACTAACATCCATGTTAGATCTTTTGCAGAAACATTCGGACAAGCGCTAAAGTACAAAAAAACGCTCAGCTATTACTATAGCTTGAGCGTTTCTGTGTGTTTCAGTTAGTTATTGTTATTCGCTTCATCATCCCGCATCAGCCAGCCTTCAAAGTGGCGTTTAACATAGTTTTCAGCTGCTTGGAAACTATCAAACGTTTCTTCGACTGGATGTGTTTTATGTGTGATCAGCCAAGTTTCGTTATCGTCAGAGTAGATCTTTGAAACATCCTGATATTTATTCACGTACATGGTTCCATCAGGGTTTTCTTTTACATTGTGTTCGTTCTTTGGAGCATCAATTCTGCGTGGCTGTTCTTGGAAAGCAGCTACAACAAACTTCTCAAACGCTTCTGGTGTCATTGTTCCGCCAGATGCTTTAGGGTGCCCGCCGCCTCCATACTGTTTAGCATAAATTGAGCAATCGACTTCTTCATGAATAGTACGAAGTCCAATCCGTTTGTTTGCGATGTTCAAGATAACAATTAGATCTAAGTGAGGGTTTTCACGATTGATCTCGTTGCCGAGTTCTGAATGATAACGTTCAGCATGAAGAATTCCGATTTTGTAAGTCTTCTCCTCAGATCCTTCACCTAGTGACCATGTGTCCCAGATTTCAACCATTTGACGCTGCTTTTTCTTAATATAATCAGCGATGTTTTCTTCTTCTAGATCGAGAATCGTTGTTTCCGTTTCAGAGAATTCAAATGAATCACCTTTTAGGCGTTCCATTATCTGTTCTTCAAACTTATCTGGAGGAAGTATGAAAAATAAGTCGTTTAGACGTTTCGCTTCGACCTTTTGATCAAACCATTCCCATGTGTCATAAAGTCTAACAAGCTCTACATATTCTTTTAGAGCGCCTGTGTCTTTCAGCTTACCGTTCTCCAATAAATATTCATAAAAAAGGGAAGTTGCACAAGTCAGGCGATCATCGTCATATCGAACTTGAACATGTCCCCAGTCAAATCCGTTAAAGTGAAGTGCTGTAGCATGGTGGTCGATCAGTTTAACTTTTCCTCCAGCATTGGAGCGTTCGTCCAGACGCATCATTAATTCTTCGTTTACTGCGATATCTGTAATAATAATTTCTGTTTTTCTTTCTTTCGGGTTATCCAGAAGCTGTTCAACTCGGTCGTTGATTGTTCCATGTGAACAATAAGAAATTTTGCAATTGTCTCCAAAAGCTAGCTGTGCGAGGTAGCCGCACGATTTACCGTCTAAATCGTTGTGTGAAAATAAATGAATCATGTTAGTATCCTCTCTATTTTGCTCTCTGTCTAGAGTATCGTCATAATGCGGAAAGTTCAACCTAAAAAAACATTTACAAAAGATGGAATTAGGTAGAAAATGGTAGTAGAACATTGTTACATTCAAAATGGGGGTTATAGAATGAAGGATTTTCTGAAAATATTTCAGAACCGTAACTTCAGCAAGCTTTTTTTAGCTGGGTTTACTTCAATGATGGGAAGTATCATAGGGGTTACAGCTTTTATGTTTTATTTATTAGATAAGTTTAGTGAACAGCCATTTTATGCGACACTTGCTGAGTTAATGTATTCACTGCCTACACTAGCAGTCTTTTTTATAGTAGGTGTACTAGCAGACAGGATGGACCGTCAGAAGATCGCTTTATATTGTGACTGGATCTGTGCTGTTCTATGTTTGGCATTAATGGGAGCAATCTGGCTGGATTGGATGCCGTTAATTTTTGCGATTCTATTTTTGAGAAGTGCCGTCGGCAAGTTCTTCTTTCCAGCTGACCAAGCGATGGTGCAAGGAATTTTATCCAAAGATGAATATGCAATTGCTGCAGGATTGAATCAGATGGTTGGAAGCATGTTCATGCTTTTCGGAAACATGCTGGCGATTTTTATTTACTGGAGTGTCGGTATTCAAGGAGCTATCGCATTTGACCTTGTTACATATGTGGTTTCCGCATTATTGATCATGAGTATGAAAGTGAATGAAGAAGTACGGTTACCGAATGGAAAACATAAGTTTAAAGATATTAATATCGGAATGGTATGGAAAGACTTTGGTGCAGGCTTTACCTATATAAAGAACTCTAAATTGCTGATGTCTTTAATTTTTGGTTTTTTCTTATTCGGTGTAGTCAATGGCGGGTTATCGGTCATGCCTGCATTTATCATGAAATACAAACTCGCTCCTGAAAATTATGAGCAAATGATGATGTGGATGGGTGTTGTGTTTGGTGTTTCAGTTCTGGCTGGTAGTGTGATTTGTTCGATGCTTGCTAAGAAAATAAAGCTTTCAACGGCTATTATCATTGGTCTTTTTGCAAGTGGAGTAGCAATTGGTTGTTGTGCTTTGGCTGAGAACATTTGGGTTTTCTTTATTTTCACTGCTCTAATGGGACTTAGTATCCCGCTTGTAAACATCGGTTTAGGCGGATGGCTGCCAAAAATCGTGGATCCAAAAATGATGGGGCGAGTTCAAGGTGCAATCACACCGATTACTATGCTGTCACACACAGTCACACTTGCGTTAATCGCTGCGTTTTTTCCGAAGTTCATATCGGTTGAAGCGCTATTCTGGGTGGTAGGCGGAGCACTGTTCATTGTTGGTCTGTTCTATATGTTAACTTTGCCTAAATATGATGTTGAAGAAACAAAAGAAACAACTGATATGAACCTGAAAGAAAAAGTACCAGTGTAAAGCTGGTGAAAGTAACGAACCCCTTATATAATGAAAGGCGGAGGGGAAGTTATGGCATTATTTCAAAGTATTCTATTCTGGTTTTTTATTATATTGCCTATCGTTCTTTTTATCGTGGCCATCGCCAGAAGATCGTGGGTGCTAATGCTCGTGAACTTGTTATTAATATTGCCGTTAGTTTGGTTTGTAGGCTGGATTACGGAAAGATATGGAGCAGTGTTTGTTGTAATTGCTATTCATCTCATCACAGGTGTTTGGCTGTGGGTGAAAAGGCAGCGGATGGATTTTAGATATTAGTATTAAGAAGGTTTCTGCAGAGTTCGTTATGCAGAGCCTTTTTTATTTAAAAATCAGTTTGGCATACATTGTTGTTCTTGTAAGTAGTTGATTCCCGCTCCAGGTTGCTCGCTTTCCACGGGGCGTGCGGTGAGCCGCCTGCCGCTTTGCGCCATTAGGAGTTTCCACCTGACCGCTCGTCCCGTAGGAGTCTCGTCACCTTGCGCTCCAATCAACTTGCAAATGATGTAGAATTGAAAAAGCCAAAAGCAACAATCCTTTAGAAAAAAGCGTAATTTTAAAAAAGACCGGCTGGGATGGCCGGTCTCGTTGGTGGGGAGGTTAGTCGTTGGAATATCTAACCTATATTCAGAATAGCACGAACAAGTGTTCTTGTAAATGCTTTTCCATTCTTAATTTATCAAGCATTCATGAAGGAATGTGTTAGGAAAATGTCAAAGGGGAATTATGGGTCATATACCTTGCCGATTTTTATGTAAAAGGCATACACTATAATTTAAAACGTAGTATTCTGATTTGTTAGGAAGGGATTGTCGTTTTGTGAGCTATTTATACGATCCATATATCAAAAATGAAACGCAGCAAAATTGGTTTAAGAAAATAGATGCTTTGGCGGAAAAGTTTGGAGAGCGAGCTGATAAACATGACCGCGAAGGCAGTTTTCCGTTTGAAAACGTTAAGGAGCTTAAAGAGGCTGGTTATCTTTCGCTAACGATTCCGAAAGAGTTTGGCGGAGAAGGGTTGAGTCTGTATGAGTTTGTTCTCTTACAGGAAAGAATTGCTGCAGGAGATGCAGCAACAGCTTTATGTCTCGGATGGCATCTTGGCTGTTTTCTCGAACTGGCAGAAGAGCGGACGTGGAACGAAGAGATGTTCCGTTCATTATGCGAAAAAGTGGTGAAGGAGCAAGCCCTTGTTAATCGTGCAGCATCTGAACCTGCAACTGGCAGCCCAACACGAGGCGGGATGCCGCAAACAAAAGCGGTGAAGCAAGGTGAACACTGGGTGATCAATGGCACGAAGACTTTCACATCTATGGCGCCAGCGTTAGACTATGCCATTGTCTCTGCCCAAATCGGAGATACAGGGAAAAAAGGAAACTTTTTAATTGCTATGAAGCAAGATGGAGTTTCAGTAGAAGAGACGTGGGACACAGTCGCAATGAGGGGAACCCGAAGCGATGACCTTGTAATGAAGGATGTAACCGTAAGCGCTGAGGCTCTTGTTGAAGAAGAACGCGGAAAACTGGACCTTCCAAAAGCGTGGCTGCTTCATATTCCTGCCTGTTATATTGGGGTAGCAGTGGCGGCGAGGAACGAAGCTGTGAATTTTGCGAAAAACTATAAGCCGAATAGTTTGCCAGGAGCCATTGCTGATGTTCCTGAGGTTCAGCGCAAGATTGGTGAAATGGAACTCGAATTATTTAAAGCCCGGGAGCTTTTATATACAACCGCCGCTAAATGGGTAAAAGAACCCCAGTCCAGAATGGAAATGGGTCCTTCTCTAATGGCTGTCAAACATGTAGCAACAAACACAGCGGCTAAAGTGGTTGATCTCGCAATGAGGATTGTTGGAGCAAGGAGCTTAGCCATGTCGAGTCCGTTACAGCGTCATTATCGTGATGTCCGAGCAGGACTTCATAATCCGCCGATGGATGATATCGTTATTAGTACGTTAGCGAAAAGAGCTTTGGAATAGAAGATAGAGACACCAATAATGATTTGGTGTCTTTTTTAATTGGAAAGAATGTTTTGGAGATTGGACAGATAAACTGGAAGATTGGACAAATTACTTTTAGAAATGGACAGATTAAGTCAATTAGTCGACAGATTTTCGGATTGAATCGGTTCAACAAAACAAAGCCGGTTTCCGAATGGGTCGCCAACTCTCACTTCTTTAAAGCCATGAGCCTCTTCCAGTCCAGGTCTTGCAAATTTATACTTTTTTTCTGATAAAAAATGATGGTATGTCTCTATTCCTTCTATATGTATCCTCAATTGTACGCCAGGACTCGAATCGCCGTGATGTTCTGAAAGGTGCAAACAGCATTCACCGAGTGAAACCTGCATATATAAGGGATAATCCTCTTCATATCGATGTTCCCAATCTAACGAGAACCCTAAAAAGTGAAGATAAAACTCCTTTGCCTTTTCTACATCAAATATGCGAAGGATCGGGACCGTGCTTTTGACATGATATCGATTCATTTGCTCTCACTCTCCTGCGTATATGTTCAATTAATGGTTCTCTTTAAAACTAGCAGTTCCTTTGTTTTGCTGGAGGATTTTTTCTTCCCGAAAACGAATATTTATATAAAATAAGTCAAATTAATAGAGGGGGAATTAACCTTGAACGAAAAACTAGTTCGTGTAGGTACAACTTATATACCTGTTCAGCATGTTGATGCTTCAGCAAAATGGTACACTGAAAAACTAGGTGCAACCCTTAACTATCAAGATGATGATAAAGCGATTCTTGATCTAGCCAACCAAAGCTTTTTCCTTGTAAGATCACGAGAATGTGAGAATGCCAATTTCACAGATTTTACAGGGGAAAAACGGTTCTCTTTAACATTTGAAGTGGAAGGATTGGGAAATCTTTATAAATTGCATCAAGAGTTTAGAGAGCTTGGCATTCTGACAGGGGATATCGAGGACCGTGGTCACACAGGTGAGAATTTTGTGTTCTCTGACCCTGACGGTAATCAATTTGACGTGTGGAGTGAATTAAGTCCCAATTACAAAAAAATGATGGCACCTGTTGCTGAGGTAAAGAAATGAGATGGGTAACGGGCATCCTCTTTTCAGTGTTAGGTGTCCTCTTATTAACACAAGGTCTTCATTTACGTTCAATGAGTTTAGAAGAAGTTGATGGTAATGGTATTGGCGTTTATTTCTTAGGAATGGAGATAAACGAGAAAGTAGCGACTGCCGATATCCAGTCCTATGCAAACGGCTTTTTAGGAACTGGAACCATTTTTCTGCTGTTGGCAGTGTGTTTATTTGTCATTTTACTAAAAGAAAAAAGCACATTAAAACCGATTCACAGAAAAAATCCTGCTTGAGTTTAAGTAAGAGCGGGAAATTCATAGCATAACGAGATAAGGCCATTGAGATTCTCTCTTTGGTTTTTCTTTATCGAAGGGTGTTTTCGCATTTCATTGTTGTTCTTGGAAGTGGTTGATTTCCGTTTCAAGCGCTCGCTTTCCGCGGGGCAGGCGGTGAGCCACATTCGTACGTATTACGTATAAGTGTCTCACCTGCCAGCCTGTCCCGCAGGAGTCTCGCACCTTCCACTCCAATCAACTTCTCAATGAAGAACCTCAAAATCTCTATTAGCAACATTCCGTT
The DNA here is from genome assembly GCF_043558025.1 of Fictibacillus sp. UD. NCBI lineage: Bacteria > Bacillati > Bacillota > Bacilli > Caryophanales > Fictibacillaceae > Fictibacillus > Fictibacillus sp. UD. The sequence goes on along the minus strand of NZ_JARUHH010000002.1, from coordinate 170,344 downwards.
AGAAAAGATCTTTATCAAAAAACATCCCTTGGGAGGTGAGTGTATGAAAAAAGGGCTCATATTGGTGATCATTTGCGGCTATTTAATGCTTGGCCCTTCCTCAATCGCACTGTCACCCACAACGTCTGATTCCCTAGTTAATCTATCTCACTATACTCCAGTCAGTCCTCAACTTAGTGAATAAACATGAAACCCGCCTTATAACATAGGCGGGTTTGTTACCTTATTTTCTACCGCTTAGTCCATACATAATAAACTCCACGATTTGGTCGATTTCCTTTTCATCATCCCACTCCATATCCGAAAAAAGAAGGAAGCGAGGAAGGATGTAGCCAATGATGCTGGATGCAGTCATTCGCATGATCGTTTGGGGAGGCAGCGCAATAATTTCCCCTTTTTCTTGAAAATGCTCAATTATTTTTTTGAACTTTTCATAAACATGATCAGCAAAAAGCTGTTGAAAGGGTTCGCGTAGCTCATCGTGAAAAGCGATCTCCTGGATAAAGATTTTTAAGACAGGAAACTGTTTTCGGACGAACTCCAGTCGGTTTTTTGCGACCACTCTTAAAAAATCTTCATACCGTTCATACTCATTTTCAAATACTTCTTTTGCAAAAGTTTTTATAAAGAAGGGAGCTACAAACTTTGCCACCGTTGGCGTGACAATGGCGAGCAATAGTTCTTTTTTCGTTTTATAGTGCCGGAAGATCGTACCTTCAGCTACGCCTGCTTTTTTTGCGATCTCACTTGTTGATGAGCCAGAATACCCTTTTTCAGAAAAGGTATTTATGGCAGCTTCTAGGATTTTACGCTGTTTATCGCTCATGGTTGCGTGATCTGTATCGTTAATTAATTCGGTAATCCATTCTGTATCAGACATGAGTGTTTCTCCTTTAATAAAACGTGCATTTTCTTTATTATAGTCACAATTTATATGGCGGACAAACACCTTACAGTTTTCGGTGCTTTTTTAAAGCGAGCACATTTAAGGTCATAAATAATAGTGAGAAACCTGCCAGAACTAGGACTTCATCATAAATGTGTCCCCAGCCGCCGCCTTGTATCATCACATCGCGAATCGCTTCACCGCCGTAAGTCAATGGCATGATATAGCTAAATGGCTTCAGCCAGTCAGCCATCGTTTCGATGTTGAAAAGACCAGAGAAAAATACTTGCGGAACAACGACAATTGGAATGAACTGAATCATCTGCAATTCGTTTTTCGCAAAAGCCGAAAGCAACGTTCCGAGTGAAAGGGCGGTAACTGCAAGCATTAGGGTAATGAGTATCACAAACCAAATGGAGCCAGCCATCATGATGTCTAGAACGTATATGGCGAACGCAACGATTATCGCTGATTGGATGACGGTAAATATCCCGAAACCTAACACATAACCAGCTACCATTTCCCATCGGCGCAAGGGGGTTGCCAGCAATCTTTCAAGTGTTCCAGTCGTTCGTTCTCGTAAGAATGAAACCCCAGCAATTAAGAATACGAAAAAGAAGATAAAGAATCCGATTAAAAATGGTCCGATGTAATCAAACGTTTCCATGTCAGGTGAACCGTGCAAATAGTTGATTTCTGGTTTTATAGATGACTGTTCGCTTGAATTCGTATTCAATGCTTTTAATGCTTTTTCAACGGTTTGCATAGAAGCTTTGTTTGCTGTTGGGTTACTGCCTTCAAGTGTGATCTTGGTTGTTGGTGAATTAATTTCAATGTAAGCATCTAATTTTTCCTCTTTAAGATCATCAATAGCTGCTTCTCTGCTGTTGTATCCGGTAAATGCCTTGTCTGCGGTTTCAAATTTTTTAATAATCATCGTCTGATCACTGACGACTGCTATTTTAGGCTCATAATCGTTGTTAGAAAAAACGAGATTCACGAGCGTAAGAATAAGAAGTGGAGCAATAAACATCATAGCAAGTGTTCGTTTGTCACGAATGAATTGCCTGATGATTCGTTTTACAAGAGCTCTAATTCTCATGACGAACACCTCCATAATAAAGAAAAGCATCTTCAATCGTTTCGCTGGAAGTGCTTTCTTTAAGCTGTCTTGGAGAGCCTGAAGCTATTAATCTTCCATCCCGAAGCATACCGAGCTGGCCGCATTTTTCTGCTTCATCCATAACGTGTGTGGTGACAAGGATTGTTGTTCCGTTTTCGCTTAACTTGTAAAGCTCACTCCAGATGGATTGGCGAAGAACAGGATCGATGCCGACAGTAGGTTCATCCAGAATGAGAATTTGTGGTTCGTGCAGAATAGCAGCTGCTAACGACAGACGTCTTTTCATACCACCTGAGTATTGGTGGACGGGTTTTTTTAAGTATTCAGTCAGATTGACAAGCGAAGCGGCGTGCTCGATGCGCTCTTTTTGTTTCTGTCCTTTTAAACCGTAAATCGAAGCAAAGAATTCAAGGTTTTCTTTGCCGCTTAATTCTCCATAAAGAGCATCAGATTGAGCCATGAAACCGATATGAGTCATGTTATGAAGGTTGGGCATGAGAGTATCTAGGACCTTAATGGTGCCATTTGTAGGTGTTTCAATTCCCGCAATCATTTTAATGAGAGTTGTTTTTCCGGCACCCGATGGACCGAGTAATCCATAAATCTCAGCTTTTTCAACCTGTAATGAAATGTCTTCTAAAACAAGGTGAGTTCCAAAGTTCTTAGAAACATTTGAAACCTGTATCACGGTATTCATAGAGAACCTCCTTGATAATATGACTTAAAGTGAGTAATCACTCACTTGTATGTTTATAGAATATGACGGATAACGAAAATGTGTCAAGTGAGTACTCACTCATTCCCTTTATTTAAAAAAAGATCCCCAGAAAGATGGGGACCTGTAAAGATTAATTGAGGGGGTATTCGTTATTGTTAGTCGTACTTTTGTGGTTGAGTATTTTCGGTAAAAACCAGCGGTCAAGTCCGATCCACCGAGATGCGTTTCGCCCAGCAACGAGTATGAAGATAGTAAGTAAAAGCATTTGTGGGTTAGTGCTAACTGTACCTGAAAAGAGAAAAGCAAAATTCATAATTGCACCCATTAATGCAGAAAAGGTAGTGAAGATCCCTAATATAAGGGCAAGACCTACTAGTAGTTCTCCCCAGGAAACGATGAAGTTAAAGAATTCTGCATTCGGTATCGCTACATGTGTAAGGAAATCTGCCCACCATGTTTGTACCGCTGGGTGTTCACCCGTCGCTTTACTTAAAGCTCCATGTAAAAAACCAGTAGCATCAAATGATCCTGTTACTTTTTCATAGCCTGCAATAGTCCAGGTATAGCCTAAATATAGACGGAAAATGGTAAGGATTATTGATGCAGACTTTTTCTCCCGAATGAATTTAACAAACATCTTACACACCACCTTCTAATTTAGGCTGTAAATCAATCATTACTTAATGACAAGCACGGGGCATTCCGCTTTTTGAACGACGTAATGGCTGACACTTCCTAGGAACAGTTCTTTTACGCCGCTTAATCCGCGGCTGCCGATAACAATTAGATCCATTCCATTTAAAGAGGCATAGTGAGTAAGTACGTTGCCTGGATGTCCTTCAATAGCCTTTGCAACGATTGGATGGTCTGTTTTTAAACTGATTTCTGTTTTAACATTTTGAATAATTGCTTCGTTTTTTTCTTTTAATTCGTACGACGCTTGTTCAACGGGATAATTCGCATACGTGTATGCCATCGTATAGACAGGCTGGTAAACAGTGACAAGGTGCAGTTCAACGTCTTTTCTTTCGTTTGCAAAATCCACTGCAAAATCTAATGCTTTTTGGCTTTCTTGTGATCCATCATAAGCAACAAGGATGGTTTGAATGTTAGTATTCATCATAAATCCTCCTACACTTTTTATATTATGGAACTGATTTAAGCATAGGACGTTTAAAGGGGGATGTATGTGATGTTTATCACAAGATGTTGAAATAATATTGACGAATATTTCAGAAAAAATCATAATTATTCTAAATCAATTGAAATGAGGGATTAAAGATGTCAAAAAACAATAAACTGCAAGTTCAAATAATGATGGTGCGGAAGGGTTAAATATATTAAACCCTCCGTGTATACAAAACTAATGGGGGAATAACAGAATGTCTTTTAAAAATTATGGACCACTTTGCACGGAAGTTTATGATCTTACCAAAAAGGTTGGACAATCATTTGGCGGCGATATCGAATATTACACAGGCAGGCTGAAGCAGAACGGCGGACGTACTTTGGAAGCCATGGTCGGATCTGGCCGTGTGATTATTCCGCTTTTGGAAGCTGGTTTAGACGTAGATGGGATGGACTATTCAGGTGAGATGCTGGCTTCTTGTCAAGAAAGGCTGAATGAAAAAGGCTTAGTTGCAAAGCTTTTTCAAAGTGATCTGCAAAATATGTCCCTGCCTCAGAAATATGAAAATATTATCATACCAGGCGGTTCTTTCTTATTGATTGAAAAAAGAGAAGAGTCCAAGGAGGCGCTAAAGCAAATTTTTAACCAACTAGAGAAAGGCGGAAGGTTGATTTTAGATATCTTTTTACCAACAGATAACTTTGAAGCAGGCAAGGTAATCCGAACGTTAACGGTAAATTGTCCAGATGGAGACATCATCACGATGGAAGATAAGCTAGTAGAGGTAAACTTCTTAGAACAATACAAAGTTTCCTATCTGAAATATGAAAAATGGCGCGAAGGAAATTTGATTCAAACAGAACTTCAGCGCTTTGCCATCCGCTGGTATGGTATTGAAGAACTAAAGCTCATTATGGAAAGTGTGGGCTTTAAAGAAGTGACTGTGAGCGCTGACTTTGAATTTGGAAAGAAGCCTGCTCACGCAAGACAAAGCTTTGTGTTTGAAGCTAAAAAATAGTTAAAGTTTCATGCAAATGGTCTTGTTTTATATTGTGTAAATCAGGTGTGTCCAGTATAGTTTAAATATGTTCATACGCACATATAATTCTAAAAAATAGGGGAGAAGAAATGGTCAATTTAACGCAAGACCGAAGCATAGCTCTTTATGAATTTATTATCCAGCATTCTTCTGATATGACAGATTCCTGGCTTGCTTCTAGAGATGTAGACGGCCATGGAATTTATTCAAAAAGAATGGGTGCAGAGGTTGAAAAAAGACTTCGTGAACAAAACCAGTTCTTTATTAAAATGATTGCATCCATATTTAATGAAAAAAATGAACTTTTAGAAGATATTGATGCATGGACAAAAAGAGTGGCTGAGGATCGAGCGGGATCAAATACTCCCATTCATGAGACGATACAGCAGTTTAAGAGATTCAGAAACATTTTCTGGAATAAAATTAGTAAATTTATTGAGGACCCTTTAAACGATGTAAATCAGAAAGATATTTTAACATGGAGCAATATGCTGCACTCTACTTTTGATACCGTTATTGAGAGATTTGCTGAAGAATACAATTTTTTTACTTCAAGGCGTATAGAGGCTCAACAAGATATGATCTATCAGCTGAGTTCACCTGTTATTCCTTTATCTGACTTTGTCGGAATCTTGCCGCTCGTTGGAGAAATTGATACACATCGAGCAAAGTGGATTATGGAATCGACGCTTCAGCAATGTACGGACACCAATATAACGCAGCTCTTTATTGATTTATCAGGAGTCGTTATTATTGATACGATGGTCGCTAACGAAATTTTTCAACTGGTAAACACACTGAAGTTAATCGGTGTGCAGTCTATCATCAGCGGGATTCGTCCTGAAGTTGCTCAGACGAGTGTACAGCTAGGGATTGATTTTAGTCAAATTCCAACGCAAAGCACTCTCAAACAAGCGTTGAAAAACAATAGAATTATTATCGAAAAGATATCGTTATAGAATAATAGTGAAAGAACCATTCGCTAATTGTACGCAAATGGTTCTTTTTTTGTGGTTAATTTTGATTGTGTGCTTTATGGTAGCGGTATTGCTGCCATCTGAAGCGGATGAAACAGCCAACACAAAAGCCTAAGATGGCAACGAAAGAAGCAGTTGCAACCATTATTGTAGCTGTTAAGGCAAGCGCGTTCCAATTTAACATGTACCCGACAAACCCGAGAGTAAGCAGTGAGACAGCGATCAACTGGTTAAAATTCTGTTGCTCTTTATCTTCAGGGATATAAGCTGAATGATTCTTTTGTAAGAATCGTTTCGCAACCTTCATCACAGGGTTGTAATCAAAAAACATCCCCAGAAGTCCAGCAATAAGAGGGAGTAATAAAATCCAAGCTTGACCAGAGATCCATGTGGCTGCGACTGCTAAAAAGATGAACCATTGATTCGTACGAACTAAAGGTCTAGGAATTGAAGAGACGGTTTGTGACATTTTAAATCCGACCTTTCTTATAGGTTTAGTTATTATATTGTAATTGTATTCTCATTAAAAGTGAAGTGTTAAGCATAGTAAATTTACGGAAGGGGAAGGGATTAATCTGCTAAAAAAGAATGTTTTATAGCGAGGTGATTAAACATGAAGACAAAACGAGAAGATACAGATGTTCACTTTCAATATGCAGAAGAGATTCAGGAAAAGCTGAAGAGTGACACATTTGCTCAGTGGCTTGGCATCGAATTAATGGAGATCGGACCTGGAACAGCGGTCGCCGAAATGACCATTACGGAGAACATGCTGAATGCACACGGGACAGCACATGGAGCAGCTTTATTCGCTATTGCTGACTTCGTTTTTGCAGTAGTATGCAATTCGTATGGAAAAACGTCTGTCGGACTTTCGGTGAATGTTGGATATTTAGCAGCTTGTCAAAAAGGAGACAAAATTACAGCAATCGCTTCGGAAATTAAGCGCAATCACCGTACTTCCTGGTATGAGGTGAGAGTGGAGAATGAAAAAGAGCTGGTTGCTCATGTAAGTGCTTTATCGTATCGTAAAAATGACTATTTTGTAGGCGGGGATGAGTAGCAGCGGACATAATCACATAAAAAGCAGTTCTCATCACATAAAAATTAGATCACATCACATAAAAATCGGCCTTCATCACATAAAAAATGGGGATAATCATATAAAAAACGGAGCACGGCTACTTCCAGCCATTGCTCCGTTTTTCGTTTTATCGCAGCGTTTTCTTAATGTACTTAATCGTCTTTCTTAAATCTTCTGCAGTGGGTCTGCCAAATGGTCCAGTTTGAATATCAAAATAGACCACTCGTTTCTGATCATCCACTAAAAATAGTGCAGGTTCACCGTGCTCCCCATGATCATCATACAGCTTCCCGTTGTGATATTGAACACCATACGGTTCCCCAGCCGTGCGCTCTGGATCACTAAACACTGGGAATGAAAGCGAATGTTTCTCCTTCATTTTGGTAAGATTCTGTTCTTCATCTGTTGAGATGGCCAGTATATGAGTGTTTAATTCGTTAAAGGTGTCAATATTTTGTTCAAACTCTTTTAACTGATCATTACAGACTGGACACCATTCGCCTCTAAAAAAGACAAGCAAGTGAAAGCGATCATCGTTATCTAAGTGGTTGTGGAAAGAGAAAGACTCGCCAGTTTCTGATTTAAGTGTGAAGTCTGGTGCTGTGTCGCCTGTTTTTAACATTTGAACATCCCTCCAATAATAGGTTTCTTCATTAGGTATACCTCTTGTTGTGAATTTTAAACACGTTACCTTTTTGACTGCTAAAAAATCACTGTTCGTAATAGGACAGGTCTGGGTCCAGATGAAGAAAGATTCAATAAAAATGAAAGTCCATTCATGACTTTTTCCCTATTTTAAGTTAAAACTTTTAAAAATTAGTAGTATCTATTTGTTTTTGCTAGAATAGTAAAATTTTTCTTTATTTTCTGTTAATTCCTCTCTATATTAGAAATTGTAGTTCGACACTAAATTAGAGGAGTGAAGCAAATGATTAAGAAGATTGCCACTATGGCAGCGGTTTTACCATTAGTAGTCTCTCTTGCATCACCAGCTGCAGCAGCAAAAAGTACAGAGGTAAAGGCGAACGTAACGCCACAAGAAATTATCGTAAAATTTAAAGATAGCGTTTCAGAATCAAAAGCAAAGTCATTCGCAGTAAAATCGAATGATGAAGTAAAAGAAAAAACTCCTAAGTTTCACGTTATTAAAGTGAAAGATGGAGATGTGGATGCTGCAATCGCTGAATATGAAGCTAGTGGAAATGTAGAGTATGCAGAACCGAACTATACATACCATGCTTCTTGGACGCCAAACGATTATTATTTCAATAACGGCGTACAATACGCTCCGCAAAAAGTAAGCGCACAATCGGCTTGGGATATCACACGCGGATCATCTTCTACAAAAATTGCTATTTTAGATACGGGGGTTGATTATAACCATCCAGACTTAGCAGGAAAAGTAATTAAAGGATATGACTATGTGGACCGTGATTGGGATCCGATGGACCGTCATGACCATGGAACACACGCAGCAGGTATCGCTGCAGCACAAACGAACAACTCATCAGGTATTGCAGGTATGGCACCAAACGTATCGATTTACGCTGTTCGAGTTCTTGACCAAAACGGAAGTGGATCTTTGAGCAACATTGCAAATGGAATCTACCATGCTGTAGATAACGGTGCAAAAGTAGTTTCACTTAGCCTTGGGGGACCAAGCGGATCTACGGCACTGCAAAACGCTGTAAACTATGCAGTATCTAATGGTGCAGTAGTAGTAGTAGCTGCTGGTAACGAAAATACTTCTTCACCAAGCTACCCTGCATACTACTCGAACGCTATCGCTGTAGCTGCGACTGACCGTAATGATAACAGAGCTTCTTTCTCGAACTACGGATCATGGGTTGATGTTGCCGCTCCTGGCGTAGACATTGCTTCAACTGTACGTAACGGCGGATATGCTTACATGTCTGGAACATCTATGGCTTGTCCTCTTGTTGCAGGAATTGCAGGATTACTAGCTTCACAAGGCCGCAGCGGAGCAAACATCCGTGCTGCAATTGAGAACACAGCTGATTATGTGCCAGGAACAGGTTCTTACTACTCTAAAGGCCGCGTTAATGCAGCAGACGCTGTACGTTATTAATCTATAAATTCCAAACAAAACAACTCTCAAGGATGGGCATATGTCCAGTCTTGGGAGTTTCTTTATTAACTAGTGTTAAAAGACTAGAAAAAAGCGTCGAATTATGACGAAAGGTAAGAATAAGGACATATGTTCGTACTGCGTAAAATGTCGATGTAGACATAAAAGCTCATATTTAAAGTCAGGACTTGTGGCAACTTTTAACAGTTTGGTAGAATAGTATTATAACCCCCATCTAGAATCTTTATTTCTTATGAAACTCAAGTGATAAGAAAGGAGGTTCATTTTTCATATAGCCACACGAAAATCCACACAAAGCTCAAAATGATGAACCCTATTCTTTTAACTAAAAGGAGGTAAGAATCATGAGTGAAATTTGTTTAATTCCCTTTGTACTGGAAGAAGTAATTGAAGAATCAAAAGAGGAAATTCCATACGGAGTCGAGATGATTAACGCACCAGCTTTTTGGCGTGAAGGAGAAAAAGGCCAAAGTGTTGTTGTCGCTGTACTCGATACGGGATGTGACACGAGCCACCCTGAGTTAGTGAACCGCATTGCTGGAGGTCGCAATTTTGTAGACGGAGATGAAGATGATTATCGTGATGCGCATTATCACGGAACACATGTTGCAGGTACGATCGCTGCCACTTTAAATAACGCTGGAGTAGCAGGCGTAGCACCAGATGTGAAGCTCTTGATCTGCCGGGTTCTTGGTAAGGATGGAGGAGGAACGTATCAAGGTATCATTGATGCCATTGATTATTCCGTAAATTGGCGGGGAGAGAACGGTGAACGAGTGCGTGTCATCTCCATGTCGCTAGGTGGCCCAACTGATGTACCTGAACTTCACGAGGCGGTTCAACGAGCGGTACTAAATGATGTACTTGTCGTCTGTGCAGCTGGAAATGAGGGTGACGACAAAGAAGATACGAACGAGCATGCTTATCCTGGAGCGTATAAAGAAGTGGTACAAGTTGGTGCGGTTGATTCAAAAATGAAACTTGCTCCATTTTCAAACACAAATGATGAAATTGATCTTGTGGCCCCAGGAGTTGATGTGGTTTCAACATACCCTGGAAATAAATACGCCAAGCTGTCTGGAACATCAATGGCCACTCCGCACGTTTCAGGTGCAGCGGCATTGCTTATTGAACGCGAGGAGAAATTGTTTGGCCGTGAGCTTTGTGAAGCAGAGGTGTATGCACAATTAGTGAAAAATACGTTAAGCATCGGATTGACGAAAAAAGCAGAAGGTAACGGATTGCTAGTTCTGAATGCACAAGAAAAAGCAGTGTGTGATAAGGAGACATTACGAGTAATGAGAACTCCTATTGAAACGGCTGCAGCTGAAGAGCCTGAATCATAAATTTAGCCCCGTTTCTTAGGAAGAAAGGGCGTGTTGGGGGATGGCGTATAAAATTATTGCCCTTCTGATCAGCTTTGCAACCCTGTGTGTCAGGATTTATGAAGAGATGAGAAGGCGTGCGAAAAACCAAGCAAAAAAAGCAGAGCTAGAAAAGAAAAAGAAGCGAAAGCGTAAGAAAACAGCAAAGAAAAAGGTAAAGGAAAGTGCTTAAATGAATAAGAAGAATGAAAGCTGATCTGTTTGGACGAGAGAATGTCTGAACAGATCAGTTTTTTTGCTGTCGGTTTAACAGGCGAGGGGCTTTTGTGTAATTAAATCCACAAGTTTTTACCTTCAATCCACGAGATTTGGCTATCAATCCAGAAATTTTGAGGATTTATCCACGAGTCGACACAATGTTTCAAATTTCGAGCATGCAATCAAAAGCCACACTTAAAGAGATCTCAACCTAAAAAGTTGCGAACAAGCAAACAGAAGGAGTAGTATATTTACACCATGTTACATAAGAGAGGGTCATAACTATGCTCGTTCTAAGTATCTTAATTGCTGTAATACTAGCAGTCATTTTATTTATCAGTTTACATCCCGCGTTTGGACAAAAGCCGTCAAAGAAAACAATACAACATTACAATACAATCGATCATTATCATAACGGCACATTCAGTAATATAATTCCAACTGAAATGGCGACAGATTTCCGTTCTATGCTGCCTGTTTTAAAAGAATTTTTACGCGGCAATCCAAATAGACAGCCCAAACAAGCCATTCCTGTCAAACCGTCTCAATTTTCTGCACAGAACAATAATAAAGCCACTAAGGTTACGTGGTTCGGTCATTCTGCTTTTTTAATAGAAATCGATGGAAAGCGTGTTCTTTTAGATCCGATGTTTGGCAAGGCACCATCACCCGTACCGTGGTTTGGAAACAAACGCTACAGCAAAGAATTGCCTTTTCGCGTTGAGGATTTGCCAGAAATCGATCTTGTTGTGTTTTCGCATGATCATTATGATCATCTAGATTACGAATCGATTAAAAAATTAAAACACAAAGTGAAACAGTTTGTAGTACCTCTTGGGGTTGCCGGACATCTAAAAAGATGGGGTGTTGAAAGAAAACGAATCAAAGAGTGCAACTGGTGGGATGAGGTAGAAATGGCGGGAATCGGTCTCGTTTGTACGCCTGCCAGACACTTTTCAGGAAGAAGCCTAACAGACCGAAATTCTACACTTTGGTGTTCGTGGGTTTTAAAAGGAAAAGATTCAAAAATCTACTTTAGCGGTGACAGCGGATATGGCCCACACTTTAGAGAGATCGGAGAAAAATACGGTCCGTTTGATCTAACGTTAATGGAATGCGGTCAGTATCATGAAAAGTGGGCTGCAATCCACATGATGCCTGAAGAAACAGTGCAGGCACACATTGATGTGAGAGGTAAGATAATGTTTCCGATTCATTGGGGTGCTTTTACCTTATCACTGCATGATTGGGTCGATCCAGTTGAACGAGCTTTAAAAGCCGCAGATAAACAAGGTGTAGAGGTATGTACACCAATGATCGGAGAGACAGTAGCCGTCCATTCAGATAATCTGCCAAAACGAAAGTGGTGGAGAAAACAATTTCAAAAGAACACGTAAAAAAGAGTGACCTTACGCTGAGGTCGCTCTTCGCTGTTTTCTCCATTAATTTTTCCATAAATCCAACAAAGGACCATCACTTCCGAAAAGAGGATCTGTATCAGGAAGGGGAACGAGCATGATATCATCTAACACTTTTGGTCTATCATCAGGTTCACCTTTTTTTAAGTCATGATCCATGCCGTCAGGATAAGCGCCTGCTACTTTAAAATCAGTACTTGAACCAATTAATTTGTGTCCCGTTCCAGCAGGAAGAACGATTACGTCCCCTCTAGAAACTGTGACCGAAACTCCATCTTCACCGCCAAGCTGCAGCACAGCCTCACCGCTCATCACGCCAAGAACTTCATGTGTATTGCTGTGATAATGGTGATAATCATACACACCATTTTTCCAGCCGTTGGTCCAGCCGTTCTTCTCAAATACATGCAAAGCATCCTGTGGTTCTTTTAGTTGACCGACATACAACAAAACAGGCCATGAAGGATGATTCGGGATCATGCCATCGTCTGTAAAAAATAGCGTTTTCACATCTTCGCTAAGTATTTTCATATCCATAAGACTCCTCCCCCGTTTTTCGTAACATTTCCCTTATTTTTATGAAAAGAAACCTTTCAATTTCCTGAATAATTAACAAAGAGAAAAGAAAACAAAAGCAAAACTGCGAAATAGCTCAATAAATGACGAAAACTTATGTGTTCAAAAAAGTTTTCTTTTGTGTGAAAAGAGGTAATAAGAGAATACATAGTTAAAATGTTAGCGAAAGGTGGAAATCAGTATGAAGTACAAAGCGAAGGACTGGCTCCGGTTAACGCCGAATGAGAGATACCTGCTTTTATTCGCTGTTTCCCAACTCCAGAAAAAACTTAGAGCAGGTTAAAAGAACCAAAAAAATAAATTTAAGACGTTTTCATTGCCACAACTCCCCCTTGTTTGGTTAAAATAAGAATACATGATAAACAGGGAGGAACACAGGATGACAGACCTCAATACATGGTTCGATAAAGGCATGACTCGCTATGCATATATAAACTCTATGAAAACACACAAGGAAAACCTGCTTACAATCTACAACTCATTCGTACTCCCAGATCCCATGAAAGATGCGTTGCAAGGTATGCAAAAAAGCCGGCTGCGAGCCATTGTGATTACCGAAGACTGGTGTGGTGATGCGATGCTGAATCTCCCTGTTTTTATGCGCATGGCTGATGAAGCCCTTATTGATGTTCGTTTTATCTTGCGCGACCAGCATCCAGAACTAATGGATCGGTACTTAACAGGCAAAGCGAAATCAATTCCAATCATCATATTTATCGATGAAAATGGAAAAGAGATCGTGAAATGGGGACCGCGTGCACCAAAACTCCAACAGATTGTTGAAGAACGAAAGAGAAAAATACCATCCAAAGATGATCCGCGATACGAAAAAGCATTTAAGCATTTTGCAGAGAAAATCTCCAGCTTATTTACGACTGACCATGCTCTTTGGGAAGAGGTAAGTTTGGATATTATAAAGAAACTTTTAGTTAAGTTAAACGTAAACAGCCTGTAATGGGCTGTTTTTTGCTTTGTGATAAAATAAAACAGATAATTCCTATTGAGCTTGAGGTGTACGATGAAAAAGAGAACAAATGTAATTATACTAGCCGGTTTCCTAGGCAGTGGAAAAACAACGTTGCTAAAGCAGCTGCTGGAGTATGAAAAAGAGCACAATCATAAAACCGCTGTATTGATGAATGAACTAGGTACGGTGTCGATTGATTCCGATGCGGTTCCCGGCGATGTGCCTTTAAAAGAATTGTTAAATGGATGCATCTGTTGTTCTTTATCGGATCAGCTGGAAAAACAGCTTTGGTCACTATGTAAAGAAAACGAGCTAGATACATTAATCATTGAAGCAACTGGTGCGGCTCATCCGATTGATGTTCTAGATGCTTGTTTGTCACCGTATTTGTTAGATGACTTACATGTATCAGGTATTATTTCTATAATGGATGCACCGAGATGGTTAGATCGAGACAAGATGAATGTTCAAGCGAAAATGCTGATGCTCGAACAAATAAAACATGCGGATTTTATTATTTGGAACAAAACAGTTAGTTTGTCTGAGACGCAAAAGAGGCAGCTGGAAAGCGATGCAAAACGATTGAACGAAGGTACGCCATACATGTTAACAGACTATGCCAAAGTGGAATTGTCACAGTTTTTTTCACTAACGGTAAAAAAACGGTCAGAGCATCACCCCGTAACAGCTGAAAAATTAAAGGTGAAAACGTGGATTTATTCTTTTCAAGCATCTGTTAAGAAAGACGTTTTTGAGAACTGGCTGCGCGAGGCACCGTCTTCTATTTATCGTATAAAAGGCTATATCAAAAACGAGGACCAGCAAATCTATCTTTTTCAATATTCCTACGGATTGCCATCTTACGAAAAAGAGCTAATGAAGATGCCGCTTAGACTTGTTTTTATCGGTGAAGATTTAGACGTGGAGAAATTAACAGAAGGATTGCAGGAAGTTGAAAGAATGAGTAAGTAAGAATTATAAGAATTTCTGGAGATTATGAGCGGTTCCAGAGGTTTATGAGCGATTCCAAGGTTATACGAACGATTTCTGGACTGTTAAGACACTTGAGAAGATCGCTATCAAGTGTCTTTTTATAGTTTATTTTTATTTTTCTACGAGATGGAATTTGTTAAGAAGATAATCGCCGCCATGTTGCTTGGAATGGAAGCTTGGTGCCTAATTTCTAAGAAGGTTCTCAAAAGGTACATCGGTAGCAACTCCTTGTTGACACAGAATTCTTTAATATAAACAAACCTCATTCATATACATGTCTTTATCCACCATTTCAGTTACTCCTGGTTTACTATCAGACACATCTATATAACTTCCAAGCATTTTCTCTTCAACAGTTAGAATGACAGCCTCTAGATACTCTTTATTACAACTTTCCTTTAACCGGTAACGGTATTGTGTAATTTTTTTATCTTTATAACCATTAAAGTGTACGTTGGCAAGACTGTAGGTTCGAAGGGCCTCTGGATACTCAGGTACTGTGAATTTTTCTTTTTTCGGTATATAAAAAGCGATATTCCAGCCTTTTTTTTGAATCCATTCTTCATGTTCATTCGGAGTGGTGATCTTCACATAGGAATGCAGAATTAAAAATGTTGCAAGAAAGGAAAGGACAAACAAACCGCATCCATAAAACAGCTTTTTCTTCAAAAAAATCCCTCCTAGTGACCCAAGTTAAATGATTTATGTTAACCTAATATTATCATAATTTTCCAATTTTAGAAGAAGAGGTGTTTATGTGAAAACAAAAATAATGACTCATGATCACCGTAAAATTCATTCTGATATTTATAGAATGAAACCTGGTCCTGTTTCTGTTCGTAAAATACCAGCAATGAGTTATATTACACAAGAGATGAATACAGCTTATCGTATGGATTGGGCAGGTCGGCCTGAGCCTATTGATGAAGCTTGGTTGGTTTGGAAAGTTGTGAACCAGCTAAAAAACATAACAAAAAACAACTTGGATTATAAATTTACGTTAATGCCACATGAAATTCTTTGGCATGAAAAAAATGATGAAAGATCACTTGCAGCACAGATGATGCAAGTACCGGATTGTATTACAGAAGAGATGTTTGAGGAAGCACAACTTCATGTAGCGAAAAACTTGAAAAGTGAACTGCCTCGAATGGAACTCATAACATCGGAGTCGGTACTATGTGTGCAAAAGCTGCATATTGGCCATTATCGTGACACTAACGAAACGTTAAAAGAAATTTTTGATTTTGCAGAACAAGAGGGTTATAAACTAGATAAAAGTTACAGAGAAATCTATTTAACACCTGCAATGATGTGCCATAAACCAGCAACGTGGAAAACGGTTGTGAGTGTAGAAATTCATAATTAGGAGCTTATCATGAGCAAAGACAAAGTGAAGTTTAAACTTGAAATGAAAGAGGAAAATAGAGGTTTTTCATTTTTATTAATCGCCATTTTTGTAGGATTGATTATAAGTTCACTTTTTTTACTATTTGTGGGATCTGATTCAAAGATAGAAGCCCAAATAACGGCTAGTGAATGGGGAGAGGCAGAATTACAAAATAATGAACCTATGAAATATCGTTTGTTATCAGACTCAGAAAAGGGTAAATACGTTGATGTAGTATCTGAGACGAATAAGGACGAACAGCCTGTCTACTCTTTTGAAAATATGGATATGTTTCAATGGAAGATAAGCCGCAACGAGTATGTTTATAAATTACACTATACGGGCTTAAAAACCTGTGCAGAGTGCCAAAAAGATGTCTGGGTAAGGGTGAAAAAAGAAGATATCGGATGGGTAGTCCCTCACATTCAGTTTTCTGAAACAATGGCAGAACCTTTGATACAAGGAATTGAAGGGGAGCAGGTTCCAACCTCAGAGAAACAAGAAAGAGAGTTGGAAGAGAAGAAGTCATTTATTACGAAACTCTTTAATTAGTAAGTAAAAACATTCTGGGAGTGTTAATCGTGAGAAATCGTTACCTTGGCATTACATTAGTTGTACTTGGTGCACTAATTATGATTGGGTCATTAACCATAGAAACAGATTATGAAAGGTATATCCGTATTTTTGGAGGTGGTTTGTTCTTTATAGGCACGCTGATCATACCAGATTATTTCATTACCTCTAATAATAAAACAGAGAATAAATAAGAGCGGTCTTCATCTAGAAGGCCGCTTTGTTTCATGCTTTAAAAGTTCGGATAGATTGCTAAATTCAAAGTCAGGTTTTATACCAAGTAAATCCATTGGCAGTTTTGCGCGATTAATCCAAGCCGTTTTAAAACCATATGATGCTGCACCAGTTATGTCCCAAAAGTTAGAGCTCATAAATAGAATTTCATCACGGTTTACACCGAGCATTTCGTGAGCATACTTGTATGCAGCAGGAGCGGGTTTATAATGTTTAACCTCATCAACAGATAATACATCCAAAAATCTATCTAGTTTACGGTTCTTTACCAATGGTTTAAGCATCTCGTTCGTTCCGTTTGAGAATATAATTTGCTTAACTTCTCTCTGGTAAAGTTTTTCCAGTGTTTCTTGAACTTCAGCGTATGTTTCAAGTTCTAAATAAGCCCCCATTAACTGATTCAGGGCATCTTCTTTGCAATGAAGTGTTAATTTTTTTAAAGTAAATAAAAGAGCGTTGCGCGTTATTTCGGAAAAGGGGAAATAACGCTGAGTGAGTTGGTGCAGCATAAAATACTCCACCTGTTTTTTACGCCATTCTTCACTGATCTCTTTCCCGTAACTTTTGAAAAGAGATTCTGCTTTTTCAGTAACGGAATGCACATCAAACAGTGTTCCATACGCATCATAAACATACGCTTTAATCGTCAAATGAAGCACCACCTTATAAAGAAGGATACCCGAAATCGCGATCGCTCAAATCGTTCAATAAAAAAATTCTTTCATTCAAGTGAATTTCCTGTAATTACGGGAATAGATAACAATGAGGTGATAATAATGAAAATGCAATTGTATCTGTTATTTGGTTTTATTTTTGCACTGATCATTGCAACATTCGCGGTTATTAACGTTGGTGATGTTGAAATCAACTATCTGTTTGGAACGGCTAACTGGCCTCTAGTGCTTGTCATTCTTGGTTCAGCCGTAATTGGTGGTCTATCTGTAGGACTTTTCGGTTTAATAAAGGTCATACAGCTGCAGAGACAAGTAAAAAAGCTTCATCAGATTCAAAATGAAAAAGAAACTTGGAATGCTGATCAAAAAAGAGAGATTGTAGAAGAAGAAAAAGTGGAACCCGCACAAGAAATTCCTCATGAACGAGCAGAAGACAGGTAAATATGAGTAAAGAAGCGCTCCTAAATAGGGAGCGTTTTTTTATTGAAAAAGATAAGCAAATAACCTGCACCAAAGGCACAGGCAGCTCGTCCAAACATTTCATATTATGAAACAGGGTCTAATAACCCCTTAAGCTAAAAAACAAAGGAGGTGTAACAATGCCTATTATTAACCCTAGCTTTGAAACAGGGGACTTCACAGGCTGGAATGTTAATGTGCCTACAGGAGGGTCAGCAACTGTTGTTACTTCATTTACTACCCCATTCGCTCCAGTTGTTACTTTCTCTCCAGTTCAAGGTAATTTCTTTGCCGTACTTAAAACTGACGGCTCTGGTAATTTCACAAGTGTTTCGCAAACATTTTTTGCATGTGCTGGTGATCAAATTTCAGGATGGGCTTTTTTTCAGTCGCCCGAAGTGCCGCCGACTCAGTTTAACGATTTTGCAGAAGTACGAATCTTATCAGGAGCTACTTTAGTGGCTACCCCTTACTTTGCTTCTGTTAACTCAACAGGGGATACTGGCTGGAGCAACTGGACTTATACATTTTTAACTTCAGGAACGTATACATTAGAGGCTCGTATAACTAATGTTGGACGTGCTGCAGTTGACTCTTTTATGGGTCTTGACGCAATCAATTTGGAGACAGCTGAGCAACCCATTACCTGTCCGCCAGATATCACAGTATCCAATGATCCTGGTCAATGTGGTGCTGTAGTTGAATATCCAGATCCAACGGTCGGCTGTCCAGATTTAACGGTAACCTGCAGTCCCCCGTCTGGAACATTCTTTTCTGTGGGAACGACAACTGTAACTTGTACAGCGACCGCTGCCACTGGTAATTTGGTTGCAGAGTGCACGTTTACCGTAACAGTGAATGATACTGAACCACCAACAATTACGTGTCCTGATGACATAACTGTAACGAATGATCCAGGTGAGTGCGGTGCTGTTGTAAATTACGGAAATCCAAACGTTATCGATAATTGCCCTGGTTACACGATTTCTTGTACAACTCCATCTGGATCATTCTTCCCAGTAGGCACAACCCCGGTAACCTGTACAGCGACCGATGCTTCTGGAAATTTATCTACGTGCTCGTTTACGATAACCGTAAATGATGAAGAACCGCCGACTATCACCTGTTCTGATAACATTGTGGTATCAAACGATCCTGGCCAATGTGGTGCATTTGTTAACTACCCAGATCCAACCGTTTCTGATAATTGCCCTGATCCTACATTTTTTTGTACACCAGGACCCGGATTCTTTCCTGTTGGAACAACGACAGTTAATTGTACCGCGATCGATACCTCTGGAAATTCAGCTTCTTGCTCGTTTACGATAACAGTAAATGATGACGAACCCCCAACCATTATCTGTTCTCCTAATATAACGGTGCCTAATACTCCAGGAGAATGTGGTGCTGTTGTAAATTATGGAGATCCAACCGTTTTCGATAATTGCCCTGATTACACGATTTCTTGTACACCTCCATCGGGGTCATTCTTCCCAGTAGGCACAACCACGGTAACCTGTACAGCGACCGATGCATCTGGCAATACAGCTGTGTGTACGTTTAACGTGACAGTCATTGATTTGGAACCCCCAACCATTATCTGTCCAACTAACATCATCCAAGATAATGATCCTGGCCAATGTGGAGCAGTTGTAAACTATTCAGAACCTAATGTTTCGGATAACTGTGCTGTTACAACATCATGTTCGCCACTATCTGGATCTTTTTTTCCGGTTGGAACAACTCCAGTTACTTGTACAGCTACAGATACTTCTGGAAATATAGCCTCCTGCACGTTTAATGTAACAGTGAATGATACCGAGCCGCCGATCATTGTCTGTTCACCTGACATCACAGTAATTGGCGACCCTGACCTTGGTGGAGCCATTGTAAATTATCCCAATGCTCTTGTTTCTGATAATTGTCCTGGTGCTGGAGCAGTTTGTTCTCCGCCTCCTGGTTCCTTATTTCCATTCGGAACAACAACTGTAACTTGTACAGCAACGGACGCTGCAGGAAATATAGCTACCTGTTCGTTTACAGTAACGGTAGTAGAACAAAGATTCATACTTTCATCCAAAATGGTTTTAGATCTAAGACTAAAATTACTTCAAAACCAACAGATTCGGATAAAAACTGATGAGAATGACTAACAAAACATTAAAAAGAGCTACATGAGTTTTATAGATTTATAGAAATATCTTAATGCTTTAGGCTGAACAACCTATTGAGTAACTGCCTCCATTTCTAAAAATGATAAACTTATTTTGTTCCAGGTAAGAGTAAATTTACCCTGAAGAAACCATTGACTGGTGTTCATCAGGTTTTTTTCTTTTATTGACTAATTGTGAAAACCTTTTTCTGAAATATTTAAATTGTACTTGAAAGCGTGTACAAAACACGTTAAGATAACAACTAATCAATCCGAAACGTTTTGGAGGATTTAAAATGGCAACGATTAGAGATGTCGCAAAAAAAGCAGGTGTATCGGTTACAACGGTTTCTAGAGCGTTGAACGGCTACTCGGATGTAAATGAAAAAACTAGAGAACGTATTAAGCAGATTGCACGAGAACTGAGCTACAGTCCCAACTTATTGGCGCGAAGCCTGGTGATGAAAAAGACAAAAACTATTGGACTGCTCGTGTCTGGGCTTCGTATTGAAGGCAGCAAAGATAACTTTACCTTTGAAGTGCTGTGCGGTGTTAATGATTGTGCGGGAGATCTTGGATATGAGCTCGTTTTAATCAGTACCGATTCAAAAAAACAGCAGGAAAAAACATACAACCAGCTTTGCAAAGAAAGAAAAGTTGAAGGTGTTATCCTGCAAGGAATCAAAACAGATGATCCGTACTTAGACGAAGTTTTAAAAAGTGATATCCCATGTATCTTAATTGATATTCCGATGGAAAGTGAATCGGTAGGGTACGTGACAACTGATAATAAAATGGGGGCTCAAACCGCAGTAGAGCATCTGACAAAACTCGGACACCGCAACATAGGGATGGTCAACGGACATAGCCAGGCTTTTGTCAGTCAGGAACGATTAGAGGGATACCAACAGGCGCTAGAAAAAAACGGCTTGGTGTTCAACGGAAATTATGTAGTGGACGGTGCTTTCTTAGAAGAAACAGCAGAACAAGTAACAACCGATCTTCTCCAAGAACATCCTGAGATCACAGCGCTATTTTGTGCAAGTGATTTAATGGCAATGGGAGCTATACGTGCAGCGAAAAAGATGGGGAAAACCCTTCCCGATGATCTATCCATCGTTGGGTTTGATAACATCATCCTATCTGCTTACTGTACACCCTCACTATCAACAGTCGCACAAGATCGTTATCAGTTAGGTGTTGAAGCAACTATCCTTTTAACAAATATGCTGGAAGGAAACCTAGCGAAAAAAAGTAAAGTGCTTCATACGGATTTTATAAAAAGAGAATCAACTACAGAAAACCACAGTTAGTGGTTTTTCATTAAGTCTTTACCGAAAACGTTTTGGAAAATCATTATACTTGAAAAAATGGAGAGAGCAGGGGGAAACAAACGATGAATTACCGCGTGATTAAAGAGAACGATTTATTTTTCTTAACAGACGATAAAGGCAATATCCCAAAAGAAAATGACTATGGATTGGGTTTATATACGAAAGACACTCGTTTTTTAAGCAAGTTCGATGTCAAGATCAATGGTCAGGACCCTATTCTTTTATCTTCTTCTGCGGATGAAAACTATATGGCGAAGATTTTGCTGACAAATCCTCATATGGAAGAAGAGGGTGAACTGATTTTATGGAGGGAATCAGTCGAGATTGAAAGAAAGCGCTTAATTTACGACGGCGTATTGTATGAAACCCTTCAAGTGAAAAACTATTACCCAAAACCAGTAGATTTTGAGGTAAGTGTTCATGTTGACGCTGATTTTACAGATATGTTTATCGTACGAGGTTTTCAAACAGGTGAAGTTGGAAAGCGTACAGGGGAAAAAGTAACTAACACATCTTTAGATTATTTTTATAAAGGATCAGATGATGTTGAACGCGCAACGAAGATTCAATGGAATCGTGAAGCTGAATCGGTAAAGAAAGAAGGAAACATTGCTTTTCAGTTCCATCTGGATCATGGGGAAGCACAGTCTGTAACATTCTCTGTTTCTCCTGAGATCAACGGAGAATCAGGTGTTGTAATCAATCCGGAAAAAGCGCTTCAAAACTTGCATGCTTCATACGAAAAGTGGGAAGCAGAAACTACAAAAGTGGAGACGGATTACAAGCCTCTTCAACGCTTGATAGACCGTGGAATCATGGACCTTCGTGTTCTTTTAACAGATATCGGTCATGGCTCATTCCCTGTTGCAGGTCTGCCTTGGTTTGGCGTTCCGTTTGGCAGAGACAGTTTGATTGCAGCGCTTCAAATGCTTGCTTTTAATCCTGAGATTGCAAAAGGGACATTGTTAACGATGGCATCACAGCAAGGTACAAAAGTAGATCCTTGGCGTGATGAACAGCCAGGGAAAATCATGCATGAAATTCGTTACGGTGAACTCGCGGCGACGAACCAGATTCCGTTTACTCCTTATTACGGAACCATTGATGCAACACCGCTATTTTTGGTTCTTTTATCTGAATACACAAAGTGGACAGGTGACTTAACGCTTGCAGAACAGCTGCTGCCAAATATAGAAGCTGCACTGAACTGGATCGACGAGTATGGAGACCGTGATGGTGATGGATTTGTGGAGTATCACCAAGAATCGAGCAAGGGAATCGCCAACCAAGGCTGGAAGGACTCAGGTGATTCGATCGTACACCGAAACGGTGATTATGCTGAAACACCAATCGCACTTTCAGAAGTTCAAGGCTATGTCTATCAGGCAAAAATTGGTGTTGCAGCGATTTTTGAGGCACAAGGAAAAAGAGAGGAAGCTAACAAACTTCGTGAACAAGCAGAGAAATTGAAGAATCTGTATGACGAGCAATTTTGGATGGAGGATCAACAGTTCCATGCGATTGCGTTAGATAAAGATAAAAAACAAGTCGGTACGTTAACGACTAACCCTGGACACGTCCTGTTTGCCGAGATGCTTGAAGAAGATAGAGCGGAAAAAGTGATAGAAAAGCTTGTGGGCCCAGTCTTCTTCTCAGGATATGGAATGCGTACGATGGCAGAAGGAGAAGCAGGATACAATCCGATGAGTTATCACGATGGAAGCATCTGGCCGCATGATAACAGTATGATTCTGCTTGGGATGAGTAAGCTAGATCACCAGCAAGAAGCTAACACAGTAATTAACGGGTTGATTGAAGCGGCAAGTCATTTCGAATATGACAGACTGCCAGAGCTTTTCTGCGGATACGATTCTACGATCGGACGAGCTGTAAAATATCCTGTAGCGTGTTCACCACAAGCTTGGGCTGCAGGAACTCCGCTCGTATTTGTTCAAACGATTCTCGGATTGTTTCCTGATAGTTTAAACAAAGTGATTAAACTTTCTCCTCAGCTGCTGGAAAACATGAATGTCCTTAAAGTTGAGCGTATCAAAATCGGTGAAGGTTATCTTTCAGTGGATGTTCAAAAAGATGGATTAAAAACAGTGGTGACCATTTTGGAAAATACTACGGGATATGAAGTTGTTCAATAATGGAGAGCCTCATTCACATTCGTTGAAGAAGGGAGCTAAAAAAATGAGATGTAAAAAGTGGCTGTCTGCATTTGGAATATCTTCACTGCTTTTAACAACGATTCTTTCCGGTTGTGGAAATGAAGAGAAAAGTAATTCAGGTAAAACCGAAATCGTTCTAAGTGGATGGGGAGGAAATCCGACAGAGCAAAAGCTATTGAATGAAGTGCTAGCTGATTTTGAAAAAGAGCATCCCCATATCGACGTAAAGTTAAATACGATCAGTGATCAATACATGGATGTTTTAAAGACTCGGTTGATTGGAGGCACGGCAGCTGATGTATTTTATCTGGATGCATTTGAAGCTCCTGCCTTAATCGAAACGGGGGCTGTTGAACCACTTAATAAATATGTGACAGAAGATTTTGATCTTGATGATTTTGAAAAACCGATGCTTGATGCGTTTAAAGATGACGAAGAACTTTATGGTTTGCCAAAGGATTATTCGACTTTAGCCCTTTTTTATAATAAAAAAATGTTTAAGGAAGCAGGAATCACAGAGCCTCCAAAAACGTGGGAAGAGATGGAGGACGTCGCAAAAAAGCTGACAGACCATGAAAAACAAGTGTACGGACTTGGTATGCTTCCGCAGATCGAGCGAATGTATTATATGGCTGAGTCACGTGGTGGCGAAGTGATCACAGATGGACGTGCAACGTTTGCAGACGATAAAGTGGTCGACGCTATTCAGCCCGTTGTGGATATGCACGTGAAGGACAAGACGGCAGCTTCACCATCAGAAGTTGGTGCTGGACAATCCGCTGGTGAGATGTTCGGCCGAGGAAATGCTGCAATGGTCATGGAAGGAAACTGGAACATTCCTTTCCTAGAAGATACATTCCCTGATTTAGACTATGGAACAGCTGAACTGCCGACTGTAAATGGAGAAAAAGGCACGATGTCCTTTACGGTAGGCTACGCGATGAATGCAGAGTCTGAACACAAAAAAGAGTCTTGGGAACTGATACAATATCTGACTGGAAAAGAAGGCATGAAAAAATGGACAAGTAAGGGTTTTGCTCTTCCAACGAGAAAGTCAGTTGCGGCAGAGTTAGGATATGATCAGGACGAACTTCGCGGACCACTCGTCAGCGGCGCAGAATATGCAACCGTTTGGCAGGATGGACCGACGCTTCCGATCGTTATGAACAACTTTAACAATCAGTTTCTAAGTGCATACTTGGGTGACCGCCCCTTAAAGGAAGCGTTAAAAGATGCTGAAAAACAAGCGAACAGAGAAATAAAGGTTACAGAATAAAGCAAAGGAAAGAGGTGAACAACGTGAAGATGTTTTCCAAAAAAGAGAGAAGAGAAGCGGGGCAAGGCTATCTATTCCTGCTTCCTGCACTACTCGTGTTAGGTGTCTTCGTCATAGCCCCAATCCTTTATGCGGTCTTCCTTTCGTTTCATAAAGTGGAGCTGATCGGCGGGGCGAGCTATGAATTTCGAGGATTAGATAACTTTATGAAAGTAACATTCGATGACAGGGCAATTATTGCACTGAAGAATACAGCTATTTATGTGGCTATCGTTGTGCCGACACAGACGTTCCTGGCGCTAGTTCTGGCATCATCCCTGAACGCTGGGCTAAAGGGTCAAAAGTTTTTCCGTATCGTTTACTTTTTGCCGACACTAACATCATCCGCTGTACTTACGCTGATCTTTATGTGGATGTACAATCAGAACGGTTTGATCAACTATGTGTTAAAGTTCTTGAACTTGCCGACGTATAACTGGATCGGTGACCCTGATGTCGCTCTGATTGCCATCATGATTATGAACATCTGGGCAACTGCGCCGTTTTTTATGGTTATTTATCTGGCAGCTCTTCAAGACATTCCAGACAGTCATTACGAAGCAGCAGAACTGGATGGGGCTGGTCCGATTCAAAAGTTTCTGCATATAACGGTACCAAACTTACGGCCCGTAACATCATTCGTTGTCATCATGGGACTGATAGGAACATTCCAGCTATTCGACCAATCGTATATATTCTCAGGCGGATCGGGTGGCCCAAACAACTCGACCCTGACGGTTGTTCTCTTAATCTATCAGTATGCGTTCAAGACACTTGGTACGATGGGCTATGCAACAGCGATCGCATTCATGCTAGCGATTATTATCCTTGTCGCTACACTTTTACAGCGCAAATTTTCAAAAGAAGAATCACTTTATTAAGGAGGGGATACCATGAAAAAACGATCGGCTGGAAGAAAAGCTTTATATGCCATATTGATTGTATACGCGATCATCACCGTTATTCCGTTTTTATGGGCTCTGTCCTCTTCTTTTAAAACACTAGGTGAAATCGTAAGCGGATCGATCAATTTTATACCGAAAGACTTTACGCTTGATAACTATAAACAAATCTTTACGAGAGAACCTTTATTCGGAAGATGGCTGTTTAATAGTTTGTTCATTGCAACGATTGGAACACTGCTGAATTTACTTTTTAACTCCATGGCGGGGTACGCGCTCGCAAGGCTTAGCTTTCCGGGAAAAAAGAGTATATTCTTAATGATTTTGGCAGTATTGATGATTCCTTTTCAAGTAACGCTCATTCCGAACTTCTTAATTTTAAAAGAGCTCGGATGGTTGAACTCTTATCAAGGAATGATCATTCCAGGTGCGGTTAACGCGACATTCATCTTTATGATGAGACAGTTCTTTATTAATTTCCCGAAAGAAGTGGAAGAAGCCGCTGCCATCGATGGACTAGGCCGTTTCGGAACTTTTTTCCGCATCGTATTGCCGCTTGCAAAACCTGCGCTTGCTGCTCAAACCATCTTTGTGTTCATGGCGTTCTGGAACGATTTCATGAGACCGTTAATCATCTTGTCAGATCAAGACATGTTCACGCTTCCGCTTGGTTTGAACTCGTTCAAAGGACAATTCATCTCGTTTTGGAATTACATCATGGCAGCATCCATGGTCTTTACACTCCCGATTCTCGTCCTTTACGCTTTCTTTAATCGTTATTTTGTAAAAGGAATCAAGTTCACAGGAGATAAGTAAATATATTGTGAAAAACTGGCTTTTGAGAGGGGGTTACACACTCCTAAAGCCAGTTTTTTTGCGCCTGAAATGAATTATTCCACGGTAATCCAATTTATATCCGCGGTAATCAGCATTTTATCCACGGTAAATCGAAATAATTCCGCGTATAAATGTATTTAAACGATTTTCGCTAAAAATCGACAGTTTATACATCCATAGATGCCTTAATTTTTGATCAAAATTTTATGTTAACCAAAAAATATATTAAGTTGACTCATTTGCGAACGTCCGTTATTCTAAAAACGAGTACAGTTCATACATATGGAGGTTCATAACAATGACATCACGAAGAAATGGGTTAAAGACGATTGACATTACACTGATTGGAATGTTTGTTGCCTTAATGGCAATTGGTGCAAACATCACGACCATCTTTCCATTCATGGTCGTTGGAGGAGTACCGATAACTTTGCAAACTTTCTTCTGTATCCTTGCTGGTGCACTTTTAGGAAGCAGACTAGGTGCGATCGCGATGAGTGTCTACGTAGTGGTTGGTTTGGTCGGAGCACCAGTATTCGCTCAATTTAAAGGTGGGTTTGCGACAATAGTAAGCCCGACATTCGGATTTTTATTATCTTTTATTCTAGTAGCCTATGTAACTGGATTAATCATTGAAAAGAATGGCGGCAAGGTGTCTTATGTAGTCGCAACTCTTGTAGGAACTGCCATTAACTATGTAGTGGGGACAAACTTAATGTTCATGGCGTATAAAATGTGGGCAGATGCACCAGAGGGTTTCACATACTCTATGGCTTGGGCGTGGATGATGGTTCCGCTGCCAAAGGATATCATTCTTGGAGTTTGTGCTGGCCTGCTTGCTCCACGTATTAACATTGCGCGTAAGAAGTCGATGTCACATCACACAAAACACGCTTCATAATAAGGAGGACACGCGATGATTTGGAATGTACTTGCTGAAAAAGTATTGAATGGGGAGGAGCTCTCAAACGAAGAGGCTCTTTCAATTTTAGAATGTCCAGATGAAGATTTGCTCTTGTTGCTCCACGGCGCCTATCAAATTCGAAAACATTATTACGGAAATCTAGTAAAGCTCAATATGATTATCAATACAAAATCAGGTGCATGTCCAGAAAACTGTGGATATTGCTCGCAATCTATCGTTTCAACCGCTCCTATCGAGACGTATAAAATGATGGATAAAGACGAGATGGTTAAAGGAGCTGAAACAGCTTACAACCTAAACGTAGGGACCTATTGTATCGTAGCAAGCGGGCGCGGACCAACAAACCGCGATGTCGATAAAGTAGTAGAGGCTGTCAAAGAAATCAAAGATACATATGGTTTAAAAGTTTGTGCATGCCTCGGCATCTTGAAGCCAGAGCAGGCAGCTCGTTTAAAAGAAGCAGGTGTTGATCGCTACAATCATAATTTAAACACTTCTGCCCGAAATCACGAAAATATTACGACATCACATACATACGACGATCGAGTGAACACCGTTAACGTTGTAAAAGAAAGCGGTATCTCTCCATGTTCAGGTGTAATTGTCGGCATGAAAGAGACTAAGCAAGATGTCATTGATATGGCAAGAAGTCTTAAGGTGCTAGACGCGGATTCGATTCCGGTGAACTTTTTGCACGCGATCGATGGAACGCCTCTCGAGGGTACAGACGAGCTGGATCCTCGCTACTGCCTTAAGGTTCTGGCATTATTCCGTTATATTAATCCTTCTAAAGAGATTCGTATTTCAGGAGGACGTGAAGTGAACTTGAGAAGTCTGCAGCCGCTTGGCCTTTATGCCGCAAACTCTATTTTTGTAGGAGATTATCTTACGACTGCTGGTCAAGAATCAACACAAGACCATAAGATGCTGGAAGATATGGGCTTTAAAATCGACCGCGCACCTGTTATCGCACCATAATTTTTCGTTAAAGATTGAAAACACGCTCCAAGCTTTGTACAATAGATACTATTCTATTGTACATAGTGGGAGTGGTTTTTTTTGGATAAATGGGGAAAATGGTTAGAAAAAATAAATTGGGCTGAGCTGATGCTATCAGTAGGATTGTGGGCTGCGAAGTTCTTATTGATTATCGTCATGTTCTTAGTTATTCGATCCATCGGCAGACGTGTAATCAACCGCATGTTTGATAAAGCTGCAGCACACCGGAAAATGTCTACAGGCCGTATTATCACGCTTCAAAAGCTTGTCGTAAACCTATTCTCTTACGTTCTGATCTTTGTCTTTGCAGGTATCCTGTTTAAGCAGTTCGGTTTAGAGATTGGAACATTGATCGCAGGTGCGGGGGTAGTTGGCCTAGCGATTGGCTTTGGAGCACAAGGACTAGTGAGTGATGTCGTAACAGGATTCTTTATTCTTCTTGAAAAACAGATGGAAGTTGGAGATTATGTAACCATTGGCGGCGTGGACGGAATTGTAGAGGAAGTAGGTTTAAGAACGACTCACATCCGTGCGTTTGACGGTACACTGAATTACATGCCAAACCGAGAGATCAGTACGATTGCCAACCATACTAGGGGCAACATGCGTGCACTCGTAGATATTGGCATTGCTTACGAAGAAAACATTGATAAAGCGATTGTCATACTACAAGACGCTTGTGACAAAGTAAAAGAAAAGAACCCAAGCATTATGGAAGGACCAAATGTTCTTGGTGTTCAAACGCTCGGTTCATCAGAGGTTGTGATCCGCATTATTTCAAAGACAATTAACGGCGAACAGTGGGCGGTTGAGCGTGAACTACGAAAAGCGCTAAAAGAAGCGCTCGATGCAAACGGTATAGAGATTCCATATCCGCACCAAGTACAAGTCGAAAAAGGTGCATAATGAAGAAAGAGCCGGGGATTGTTGTCCCCGGCTTTTTATGTAGATTAAGTAATAAGTTAAGGTATCTTCTGAACTACAATCAATCGTTTTGCATCCCTGTCATTTCTTCATCTTCTTCATTGACTGTTGATTGGAGTGTAAGGTGTGAGACTCCTCGAAAATTAAACTTCAAATTTTCTTCGTGCGATGTTTCGCTGCCGTAGCCTTCCTTGTCCTGCGGGACAGGCGGGCAGGTGAGACACTTAAGAGTGAAACGTTCGAATGTGGCTCACCGCTTGCCCCGCGGAAAGCGAGCACCTGAAACGGAAATCAACTCTTTCAAGCACATAACTATCACATCGAGCTTTTTTCAATGTTTTGCTCTGATAAATAATCAGTTAGCTTCTTCACCTTGTTTTTGTTTGCCATGATATACAGGATATCGTGAGCATGGATCATTGTTTTACCAGTTGGTGTAATAAGTTCATCCCCTCTAATCATCGCACTAATAATAGATTCTTTTGGAAATGTAATCTCTTCAAGCGTCTGTCCAATAATCTTTGCGTTTTCTGGAACGAAGAATTCCACGATCTCCGCATTGGCTTTACCTATAGAAACAAGCTCCAAGACATGCGGTGAAGTTGGTTTTTCTTTTTCTGTTAATTTTAACTTTTGAGCTACCCATGGGATGGTAGAGCCTTGGATCAGGGCAGAAGTAAGAACCACGAAAAACACAAGATTAAACAATAATTGACTGTTCTCAACACCGGCGATTAAAGGGAACGTTGCAAGTACGATCGGAACCGCTCCACGCAGTCCTGACCAAGAGATAAAGAGCTTTTCTTTTGTTGTAAAAGAAGAGAAATACATACTTAAAAACACACCGATCGGTCGCGCGATAACAATTAGAACGATGGATATGATCAAGCCTTTTACCATAATGCCGACATGGAACAATTCACTAGGGAAAACAAGAAGACCTAGGATGGCAAACATCAGAATCTGCATCATCCACGCGAAGCCCTCGTTAAATCGTACGATAGAGTTCCGATAAGTTAAATGGTTGTTTCCCATTAGAACTGCAGCTACATAGACTGCCAGCAATCCACTTGCACCTGCAAGCATTGTCACACCGTATGCAAGGATGGCAAAAGATAAGGCGAATACCGGGTAAAGTCCGCTTGACTCAAGCTGGATCCGATTGATTGCATATACAGCCAGTTTGCCGAAAAGATAACCAAAAACAATTCCCATCCCCATCTGCCAAAAGAAAGAGAAGATAAGACCTGCGACTGAAGTTGTATCTTTTGTCAGTAATTCAATGAACGTAATCGTTAAAAATACGGCCATCGGGTCATTGGAGCCAGATTCAGCTTCAAGAGTTGTAGCGAGTTTTTCTTTAACATTCTTTCCGGTTAAAACAGAGAATACGGCTGCTGCGTCAGTTGAACCTACGATAGATCCGAAAAGAAACGCTTCTAGCCAGTTCACATTCAGCAGAAATTTAACTGCTACCGCTACAACAGCTGTAGTCAGAAATACACCGAACGTGGCAAGAGAAAGGGAAGGGTACAAAATGGGTTTAACATTGCTCCATTTCGTCTGTAAACCACCTTCAAACAAAATAATAATAAGTGCAATAACACCGACCAGCTGGGTAAGGTGCGGATCATCAAAATAAATAAAATTAAGACCATCACTTCCGACAAGCATTCCGATACCAATGAATAAAACAAGCGCAGGCAGGCCAAACCGAGAAGAGAACTTCGTGGTAATGACACCTAAAATCAGAAGGATCGCGAGTAATAAAATGAAATAATCTACGTTAAGACCACCTTCGAACATATCAGCTCTCCTTTACTTTGTAATGAATCCGGTCATCTTTTACTGTCAATTTCCACTACAGTATCGACGACAAATTATGTCTTGAAACAATTGACATTTTAACCAAAAGCGGGTAATGTTGACGTGAGATAAAAGTTAGTTATTTACATCACCTTACACACTTTAGAACATAAACTATTATTGAAAAGTTTTTTCTCCATCATTTACGGGTAAGTAGAATGTTGAAGAGATTTACAGGAGGGATTGAACGTGTCAGCGGACCATCAAAAAAGAGAAAATTTAATAGCTGATCTATTGCTACATAACATATATAAGACAGCAGATGGACGTCATCTATACGAGCTTTCTTTGCAGGATCTTGAACAACAATTCAAGGATTTACTTTCTCCGCCTGCACAAGAAGAAGCAACTTAATTTATGTATGTAATCCAACACAAACTGGCTGAAAAAGCCGGTTTTTTTGTTTAGTATTTTATAAAGAGATGAAAATCGAAGTTATTCGGATGTTCACATCATTTTGTGCTGAAATTTCGGACTAAAACTTAAAATCTATGGAATTTAAAACAGGTATATCCCTACTGACATGTGTAGAAGCCTTTTTGATCCCGAAAACTGCCTTTATTGTTTAGTGGTGCGTGGAAATTGGCAGGATGTGCGCGCGAATCATTCGTTTATGCGTGGAACTAAAGCTCATCTGCGCGTAAACTTCATTCGACTGAGCGTAAATGAAAGGGTGCTGCGCAAACGTGTAACAAATAAAAGAACAAGTACCATAATTACACAAACAGCACTAAAAAAAGCGACTATGGAAACAGGAAAGCTTGTGCGTTAAATGTATCCCTAGTAAACCTATACGGCAAATATTAAAAAAAGTTTCAAAAAAAGAAGACTCCAGAGTTGAGTCTTCTTTTTCATGCTTATTTGTTTTCGCCTGTATTTTCTCCCCATACTTCCGTATTAGTTAGTCCGATGCTGGACGGGCGGAAGATAGGATCTTTTCCTTCTTTCTTTTGCTTCAGGTAATCACCAAGTGCGTCAAAAGCAATTTTTCCGAGTAGTGAAATGGCAATTAAGTTAATGATGGCCATCAGACCCATAAACAAATCGGCTAAACTCCAAACGAAGTCCAGAGAGGCGATGGCACCATAACCAACCATTAACACAACTGCTACGCGATAAAGTTGTAACCATACCTTATTCGTGCTGATAAACTCAATGTTGGACTCACCATAATAATAGTTCCCAACTACAGAACTAAAGGCAAACAGCAATACGATAATCGCAAGAAACGGACCAGCCCATGAACCTAACACCGTGTTTAAGGCTTCTTGAGTTAGAATGATTCCGTCCGCTTCTTTAGAATCATACATACCTGATAATAGGATGATAAAAGCTGTAGAAGAACAGATCAAAAGTGTATCAACAAAAACACCAAGTGATTGAATCAGTCCTTGTTTAACAGGGTGGCTGACATCTGCTGTTGCTGCAGCGTTCGGCGCACTACCCATACCGGCTTCATTCGAGAAGAGTCCGCGTTTAATTCCGTTCATCATAGCAGCACCTAAAGCACCACCTGCTACTTCTTCTACTCCAAATGCACTTTTGAAAATCATGCTGATTACAGCTGGCAGTTCAGTAATATTTGTGATCACAACAAACAATGCGATTAAAATATAAAGTCCAGCCATGATCGGTACGATAACTTCAGAAACTTTAGCGATTCGCTTGATGCCGCCGAAAATAATGATTGCTGTTACAATCGCTAAGAAAAGACTCACGTATAAAGGCTTAATATCAAAAGACTGTCCAAATGCACTGGCAATCGTATTGGATTGAACAGAGTTAAATGCAAGCCCGAACGTAATAGAGATTAAGACTGCGAAAATAACACCCATCCAGCGTGCGTTTAATGCTTTTTCCATGTAGTACGCAGGACCGCCTCGGAAGGCAACTCCATCTCGCACTTTGTAGATTTGAGCTAGCGTACTTTCTACAAACGCTGATGCAGAACCAATTAAAGCAATCAGCCACATCCAGAACACAGCTCCAGGCCCTCCTGCAGTGATAGCTAGAGCCACACCTGCTAAGTTTCCTGTCCCAACACGAGAAGCAGTACTGATACAAAAAGCCTGGAACGAAGAAACACCCTTTTTATCCGCTTTTGCACCTTCTCCCAACAGGCGTATCATTTCGCCAAACATACGGAATTGAACGAATTTTGTTCGAACCGTAAAATAAAGTCCTAATCCTATTAGCATAACAATCAGAATATACGACCATAAGTAATTATTCACATTTCCTATAAGATTGCTAATCCAATCCATTTCATACACCTCATTTAATCTAATGTCTATCTCAGCTGTACACCGTTTTTAAATGTAACAAAACCTTACATGGTTTTCAATTAAAATTTTTTACCAAAAAAATGTACTGTGCAGGTGGTAAACTCCAAGGTCTCATATATTACTTTTAATTCCAATTATGAATATTCCCATTTGAAGTGCCATATAAACGAAATTTTTACCATAAATAGGCGGTCTGTTCGCCAAAAACCAACTCACCACAATTCATTTTTTGAATATTATAGATAAAGTCGATTGAAATAATCGGAATTAAAGTAGGTGTTGAGAATGGAAGGCGGAACGTCCCTTTTTATACAAAAATTTATACAGTCTCCCATGCAGATCGGAAGCCTTTTTCCAAGCTCTGTTGCCTTAGCAAAAAAAATGACTGACTCTTTAAGCTGGGAAAATATAAATGAAGCGGCTGAACTCGGTGCTGGTACAGGAGTGATCACTAAGGAAATCATTCGATCTATGCAACCTGGAACAAAACTTCACGTATTCGAAAAAGACGAAGAGATGAGAAGAAAGCTCCACAGCCATCTTCCTGAAATCTCCGTATACGAAGACGCTCGTGACATTCTAAGAAGTATCAATAAGAGCGAAGGAACACTTGACGCTGTTTTCTCAGGTCTGCCTTTCGCTAATTTTACTAGCAATATGCGCCTTGAGATTGTTGATGAAGTGTATCGATCTCTCAGACCTGGGGGAGTGTTAATAGCATTTCAGTATACGACTCAAATGAAAAAGACTTTTCAGCACTATTTTAAAACGGTAGACATTTCATTTGTGCCAAAAAATTTCCCGCCAGCTTTTGTGTATATTTGCGAAAAATAAGATAAGAAAAACGTGATTATCTCGAGATTCGAGATAATCACGTTTTTTAGCGGTAAGAATGGTCAAGGTGGTCCGAGATTAAATGTTTATGAACCATCGCTTCCATTAGAGTGATTATAATAGCAACCAGCAATGCGCCCCATAAAGAAATACTAACTCCAGGCAAGATTAGACCTAAGAGGTATACAAGAACAAAAGTTGATGCAAAATCAACGGCTAGTTGTTTATTATAAGAAATTCGCGGGACCATGATATATTCCAGCAACACACCTATAGGTGCCAATATGGCTGTAATCCAAATAAAGGGCTGAACGAATTGAAAATCAACGCTTTTAAAAAGAAAATTAGCTAGAATAAGAGCTAAAGGTATACCTAATATTTTGATCATCAAACTTTGCATATTTACTCACTCCTTATAGATTATTGTTCTGCTGGCTGATTTCGCCTTCGTTTAAGTAGAGATTAGCGTTTTCAAGTGTTTGATGTTTATCCACTGATTCTCCGCGCACCTTGTTCTCTAGAGCAGATGCAGTTTTCTTTTCACGTTGTTTATCTTTACTCATCCAAAATCACTCCTTAAGAAATTCATTCATTTATCAGAATGAACGTAGGACAAGCGTTTTATACCTTTTATAAAAAGTTCTCGCTCGAAGTGTCATAAAAAGGAAGAGAAGAGGGTATTACTTCTGTAAGAAAGTATTTTAAGGAGGCGGGCGAGGTGGAATATTCGCTGTATAAGAAAGACGGAAAGTTTCCATGTGACGTTACTGTCGATTATGACAACATGGTCTTTACAGTCAGGGATAGCGACACAACAGGTGAAGTGTTCAACAGTGCGAGTGAAGTAGCTCAGTGGATTAAAGAGCATTGGTCGGTTGATCAGTTTCAAAGACCCGATGATTATTATGACTTAATGAAGCACCTTGAAAATTCATTGCAGAATGAAGTGAAATAGATTTTTATTGATGGTCTGGTGATAAACACCGGACCTTTTCTTATGGTCAGTTATGGAAAAATGTGTAATAATGGTTGAAATACAGAGATAGGAGAAACAGTATGAAGACGAGTGATTTTGAGAAACTGATGCCGGAACTATTTGGGGAATGGCAAAAGGAATTTGAAGATGATGGGGAATATGGTTTTACATATATAGCAGAAAAAGAAATTGAGAAGGTTGCATATGCGACCAATCTAACGCCTGAAACCGTTGAAAAAGCTGCTAAAAGTAGTGCGGATCTATTAATTACGCATCATGATGCCTGGGATTTTGTGTTTGGTATGAGAGAAGTGTGCGTGGCGAAATTAAAGCAACATCAGATCTCACACTATTTCACCCACTCACCCCTTGATTTTGTAGAGTTTGGTACGAGTACGGCATTATTTGAAAAGCTTAAAATTGATGAGATTACAAATCTTTCAACATTTAAGAATGATATAGAATACCCGGGTATCGGTATCTTTCACTCAGGTCTTTCATTTACTGAACTTCATAAGCGACTTGAAGTTATTCTGGATGAACCTGTTAAAGCATGGGAAAATCACGACCATCCTGTAAAAAAAGTAGCAATTCTGACTGGAGCGGGCAACAACTCCGCGCTGATTCGATACGCTAATGAACAAGGCTGTGACGCGTTTATTACAGGGGAACGAACACTTTACTCTGTTCAATATGCAAAATTTGCAGGCATTCATTTATACGTAGGAAGTCATACATATACTGAAATATTTGGTGTGGAAAACCTGGCTAAGAAGGTACAAGAAGCATATCCAGAAGTAGATTTAATCATGATAAAAGAAGATCATATTGAATCTTTTTAAATGCTTTCTAAAAGCGGTTTTCTAAAAGAATGTTGCTGTTTTTATTTCTGTTGTTGTCTTCTTTGACAGTTGATTGAAGTGAAAGGTGCGTGCCTACCACCTGAGAAGCTTCTCGCAAGGCATGCGACGAGGAAGCTCACTGTTCTAGCATTTACTTGTAGACGCAGGAGCAAGAATACTTCTTCTTAGCGGGCAGGTGAGACACTTATACGTGAAACGTAAGAATGTGGCTCACCGCCTGCCCCGCGGAAAGCGAGCATCCTGTAACGGAAATCAACCACTTTCAAGACAACAAAGATTACTCAAACAATCCTTTAAATAATATTTTCGTGATTCCTCCTTCCAATGGGAGGTTTTTTTATTTTTGAAAATGTGTACATATTAATAAAGGTCTATTTACGAGCATATTCTTTTTAATGTTACATAATCGTCTGATACAATAGTATTAAGTAACATCATATAAGGTGGACTTTCAGATGGAATATGTTGAAGCTTTAAGAGATATTAAAGAGATTAACGCGATTAAGCGATACCTAAAGAAAAACTCTGAACGTGATTACGTTCTTTTTGTATTAGGTATTAACACAGGGTTGAAAGTGACAGAATTGCTTTCTATAAAAGTAGGCGATCTTATATCTGATCGTGTAGTGGTGAACGATTATTATTCACTGCCCGCAAAAGAAGGATTTAAGGAAGTTTTTTTGAATGATTCTGTAAAGAAGGTTTTGTTTCAATATATACACTGCACGAATCTTCAGAGTACGGATTACTTGTTTTTATCCAAAAAAACAAAGCTGCCGATCACGCGTCAGCAGGCTTATCGAGTCATTCATCAAGCTGCTGAGACTGTTGGTATAACCGGAAAGATCGGTACAAATTCCATGCGCAAAACTTTTGGATTTCATGCATACAAACGTGGAGTTGCCATATCTCTTTTACAAAGACACTTCAACCACTCAAGTCCTTCTGAAACACTAAAATATCTTGGGATTTCTAAAGATGACCCCATTAGAACAGAGATTGATGTAAGACTATAAGGAAGCAGTATTATGGGAGGACATTTTATGACAGAAGAAGCATTGACGGACACTCAAATCGCTGAGCAATTAAAAAAGCAGCATCGTAAACTTACAAAAGGAAAGCTCGCTGCCCGCGCTATCCTTATTACATTCGGAGCCATTCTAATGGCTGTTGGACTGGAGATTTTCCTAGTACCGAACCGT
The DNA here is from genome assembly GCF_043558025.1 of Fictibacillus sp. UD. NCBI lineage: Bacteria > Bacillati > Bacillota > Bacilli > Caryophanales > Fictibacillaceae > Fictibacillus > Fictibacillus sp. UD. The sequence continues at coordinate 132,823 of NZ_JARUHH010000002.1, read as the reverse complement.
GTTATTGATGGGGGAATTGCAGGGATTTCGATCATGCTATCCCACATAACAGGCTTTAAACTGGGGATCTTTCTATTCGCATTAAACTTACCATTTATTTTTATTGGGTATAAGCAGATCGGAAAGACATTTGCCTTTTCCACGTTATACGGAATTATTATTCTTTCTATCGCAACCACATTATTACATCCCGTACCACCGTTTACAGATGATCTACTTTTAGCTACCGTATTTGGCGGAATCTTTATCGGTGTCGGAATCGGTATGGTGATTAGAAGCGGTGGGTCTCTTGATGGTACAGAGATTTTGGCGATTCTTTCAAACAGCAAGCTCCCGTTCTCTGTTGGTGAAATTATTATGTTCTTTAACATTTTTATTCTTGGAGCGGCAGGTTTTGTATTTACATGGGACAGAGCGATGTACTCTTTAATCGCCTATTTTATTGCGTACAAAACAATCGACCTTACCATTACAGGACTTGAAGAATCCAAATCAGCCTGGATTATCAGTGAAAACCATAAAGATATAGGAGATGCAATCCTTCATAGACTCGGTCGAGGTGTTACTTATTTAAAAGGAGAAGGCGCTTATACGGGTGACGAAAAAGGCGTTGTGTTCTGTGTAATCACGCGGTTAGAAGAAGCAAAACTCAAAGATATTGTAGATGAATTTGATTCAAGTGCATTTCTGGCAATTGCTGATATTGCGGAAGTTAAAGGCGGAAGGTTCAAAAAGAGAGGCATTCATTAAATGGATAAACTCCCCTGATCATCAGGGGAGTTTTATTTTGAATTAGTCATATTTTATATTTGCATTCGGACAACGCTCACTAAGCTCTCTTAAAAACTGATCTCTATTTTTGGGTGAGATAAGAGCCATGCCGAACTGATACGTAATGTTGATTCGCTTTAAGGATAACGCTGGACTTGATAACGGATTGCACGTCTTATGAGCAGAGGATATTTCATGGTAAGGGATTCTTTTGTTGATTGGCCCGCAACGAATGACTAACTCCTTTTCAGCCAGTATGTAATAAGTCGTAAACCAAACCCAGCCGATGAAAAGAATTAATAGCAGATTGATAACCACCGTAATGATCATTCCACTTACACTTGCATTCTCCGCAAATAGTGCCATAGTGCTAATGTATACCCCATAACCGATTGAACCCCAAAGAATTATGCCGAGCCATACATCTTTTTTCGATGGATATTTCATGTGAATTAACTCCCTATTATTAGATTAATCGTCACTACGAATAGTTGAAGAAGTAAAAATAGGCACATCGTTACGATTGCAGCATTTTTTCTTTTATAAGCATATTTAAAAAGATAGATCACGATTGATAGTGTAAGGATGTTTAAGCTAAAGAGGATCACGAAATGAGTTTGTTCGGGGAGGTAGCTGCGAACAAGTGCAGGAAGTAAAAAAGGAAAGAGTACAATAACGAGCAATGTGTAGCCGGTCCATCTTTGAATCAATCATTTCACGTCCCTTTGTGGTAACTTTATTCCATTATATAACAAAGAGAAGAATGTGGAGACTGAATTGATGGAGAAATTCTATCATCGCACTGTATGTGTGTTGGAGAAATACAAAAGAAGAAAATGTGTGAGTTAGGTGGATACTCATAGCCGCTTATCATTTATATTCACGATAATTTGAATAATTTCACGTTATTTTCAATACATTCACGTTAGCAAATTTTCAAAAGGTTTTCGGCATTTCCAGATCGCAAGCGAGACTCATGCTCAACAAAAAAGCCTAGGAACTTTTTACATATTCAATCGTATTGCTTAATAGGGTAGGGAAGTAAACGATAAAAAAGGGGATAGATTATGAACATCTTGTTGTTTTCCATCATAGTGGGACTTGCGGCTGCACTGGTGATCCTTCCGATTTCAAATACCGCGAAGCCATCTAAAAAAGAAAAGAAAAACAATATGTCTGCGGCGATGATTGGGATCATCATCTGTACAGTTCCCGCTGTATTTGTTTTCTATTATATTACGAATCTAGACCGAAATTTTTCTTCGATTTGGATTTTGGCAATTATCATCACTGCGCTGGGTGCTTTCATTGCCAAGGGTAAAGAGCAGTTGATTAAAGCGGGGCTCTTTGTATTAAGTTTAATGATTGGTATTTATTTTTTATCAGCTGGTTTGTTTAATGCTGAAGAAAAATATCAGTCGTCAACAATGGCACAAAAGACAGAGATTGAATCTTTTGATGAAAAAGAGACGCCTGCAAGCGTACCGCCTAAGTTTGCACGAAACAAAATGAGGAAGTCGTTTGGCCAAGTACCAAACACAAGCTTCTATGAACTAGGTAACCTTCAAATTCAGAAAGTAAACGGGGAATATGTGTATATTGCACCAGTTGAGTTCTCAGGACTTTTTAAATGGTGGAACGGTGATGTGACGCCTGGCTATTTCACTTTAAGTGCCACCGATTCAACAGCAAATCCGAAGTTCATAAAATCAGAAATGGCCTATACACCTTCTTCGTACTTCAATAAAAACATTGAACGTCACATGCGCTCAAGCTTCCCGAAATACATTTTCTATGGAGATCCACAGCTTGAGATCGATGATGAAGGAAAACCTTTTTACATTCGTTCATACGGAGAATTTATTTCTGCTCGTAACGGGTTTAAAGTTGAAGGAATCGTTGTAACAGACCCGCAAAACGGAAAGACTCAAGACTATCGTTTAAAAGACATTCCTGCATTTATTGATGGAGCCGTATCACCTGAAACCGTAAGTCTGAAGAACAGTTACTTTGGTAATTACGTACACGGGTTTCTAAACAGTATTTTTGGCAAAAAAGATGTGAAACTGCCTTCTGATGAAGGAACAGAAGCGAACGTAAGTCCAATTTTTGATGAAAATGGTGATATGTATTACTTTACTGATTTTACAAGCCCGAAAGAGGGAGTAGATTCTATGCTTGGTTACTCATTGACCAATGCAAGAAGCGGGAAAGCGACATATTACACTGGTAATCTTGAAGAATCATACATGGATTCAGAAGGTGCGCTAGAAATCATTGAGAAAAAGTTTATTGAAAAGAAATGGAACGGTGAAATGCCGATTCTCTACAACTTTTATGGTGAAGCAAGCTGGTTAACTCCAGTGCTGGATTCAAACGGATTTCTACAAAACTATTTTATTGTATCAGCTGCAAATCCTGAAATATCAGTCTACGGAAATACACCTAATGCTGCTTTAAAACAGTACAAAACTGCATTGCAAAGAGGTGGCGGTTCAGTGGATGGAACTTCTGAAGCTGAAGAAAAGAAAGTTACCGGCACAGTACTTCGAGTGTATAAAGAAAAGTTAGGAGATTACACAACAGTATCGTTTCTATTGGATAATCGCCATAGCTATATCGTTTCGTCTGAAAGCAATCCACTTGCAATCTATTTAAAAGAAGAGGATAAAGTGAGCGTAACCTACCAAAATACAGGTGAAGCATTCCTTCAAGTAACAGAAATGACAATTGAAGGATTGCAGTAAACAATGCTGTTTTCGTATACATTGTTGTAATTGGAAGTGGTTGATTTCCGTTCCAGGCGCTCGCTTTCCGCGGGGCAGGCGGTGAGCCACATTTATACGTTTCACTCTTAAGTGTCTCACCTGCCCGCCTGTCCCGCAGGAGTCTCGCACCTTGCACTCCAATCAACTGACACAGAAGAAAATAAAAATAAGGTATGAAAGCCTTTAAGAGAGCAAAAAAGCAGGGCACAAATTCTTGTGCTCTGCTTTTTGCTTTTAACTATTTCTGTGGCACGTAACGTCTTGCGCCTGAGAACTCAACTGCATAAGCAGGTGTAGAAATAGGATCCAAACGTACGGTTGAGGCAGTGTTTGGCGAATGAATCATCATTCCGTTTCCAGCATACATCGCTACATGGTGAACGCTGCCTTTTCCTTCGTTATACGCAAAGAACATTAAATCCCCTGGCTGAAGCTTATCTTTATCCACAATCAATCCATCTCTCGACTGTGGACCTGAGTCTCTCGGAATCGTGATGCCGTTCGCTTTATGAACGGTATGCGTAAATCCGGAGCAATCAAAACCAAATCCAGCTGCGCCCGCCCAAAGATACGGAAGGCCGAGGAACTTTTTCGCTTCTTCTACAAGTGCTTCACCAGTCGGAACAGGAATATCACTATCACTTGTATACACTTTTGCGTCTTTCGCATCAAGCCAGCGAACTTTTCCTTGAGGTGTTAAAACAGCTATCGTGTTGGAAAGTTCTTTTAAAACAGGAAGTCTCGTATTATAGCTTATCTCAAGGTCATTCTTATGTCCGAAAGGTGCTTTTGAAAGCCAAGCTGTAGGACTTGTGATTAGGGCAAAAGGTTTTCCTTCTGCATGTTCGAATCGATCAGAAACTGTTAATTGTGCAAGGGGCATCCAACCTGGATAACCAAGTGTGTTTCGCGGTGTTGGCTGGCCATAGACCGCTACTTTTACCCAATCGTCTTGCTGTTCTAATACACGTACTTTTTGTCCGTAAAGTGCTTGTGTTTCCAGCTCACCGACTAACCATAGTTTTTCCTCATAAGACATTCCCGTCGTCCAGCTTCTTAGATCTACAGGGTTTGATAGGGATGGCTCATCTAAAGGTCTTGCAGCATTTGGCCCTACCCAGAGTGTTGCAGCAGCAACATCCACATACAAATCTTGTCCAACAACATTAGCGTTCGTTCCTTCTTCAGCAGCAGCGGTGTTTGTGAACATTCCAAGTAACATCGCAAGTGAAAAGAGGATTTTTAATACATTTCCCATTTCTTTAGTCGCTCCTTATTTTCTATTTTTCTTCACAATTCGTGCATTTTTTACAGTTTCCTGTTAAACGTCTTAAAGATAAGCCAAATATCACTCATGAAAAAGGCGGCTCTCTATCCAATGAACTAAAAAAGAACAGAGCACAGGTCAAAAGGAGGGCATAAGAAAAACACCTCAAGTGCGAGGTGTTAAGGTGTTAGCTTATTAAAAATCTGTTGGCATCCATAAGGTGGTTTCCGTAGACAACAAATGCGGATAACACACCAGCCAATAATAAATACATGATCAGCACGACGATCTTCGTTTTTGTAGTAGATACATAATAATTTTTTCTTTGATCAAAGAGCTTTTCTGTTTTTGCTTTTTCCTCTAGCAAGCTTTTTTCATAAGCTTCAAAATAAGCAGTGTGGCTGAACAATGGAAGTTCAGGAATGCTGGCAACACCTTCAGGGTCTGCTTCACGATATGTTTCTAACACATGATCTCTCTGGCGGCGATTGCTTTCATATTCCTCTTGCAACGTTTGTAAGAAACGCTCACGATTGTTCAACATTTCAATCTCTACTAATGTACTGTGCTTTTTAATCTTTTTCTTATCTTGTAAAACAGGGAACGCATATCCGGATGGGATATTTCGTTTTAATCTGTCTTTTGCCACGCGTACATCTTCCAGGTAAGTACCGATAATATACCCGAAGTTAGGCATTTCACGATATTCATCCATCTCTTTTTGAATGTCCGCAAGCTTTCTTTGTTCAGCTTCAAATAATACGAGCATGTCTTTTGTCTTACTTTGCTCGAAGTCTTCACGAACCCGTTTCCACCATGTCAAAATGCCGAACAAGAAAATTAAGAAAATAATCGGATCAGGTGAGATGAATAAATACGGTATAACGATTAGAAGACCAATAAACCATATCTTCGTTGATAACACACCGACAATTCGCCCTCCATCTAGTGGTGAAACAGGGAATAAGTTAAATAAATTGATTAACGCCCCTAAAAAGATAACAAGTCCCCAGAACGGCTGTTCTGTGGTTTCATAAAGAAATACCGCTGGCAAGAACGATAGAAGTCCGAATAATGGTCCGGCATAAGCGATATAGGCTTCATCTTTAGCATTTTTAGGCATTTCTTTCATGCCGATTGCCGCACCCATAAACGGTATAAATATCGCAGGTGATGTTTTTATCCCTTTTTGCTTAGCGGCGACTAAATGGCCCATCTCATGAACAAAAATTAAATAAACGATGGCAACTGCAAATTTCCAGCCATAAAAAGCCGCATAGGCACCTAGTGATATAAACATAGAAATGAGTGTTGCGAACTTGCCTAACTTTAGTAGACCGAACACCCATTTTAATTTACTCATTAAAAACAACCCAACACCCGCTAAAATGGTCCATATTCGGGATTGATTTTGTTTTTCTGCTTTTTGAGCCATGTGTGAATCCCCCAAGTAAAGTTTCTTATCTATATATTAAATGAAATACGTTTAAAGGGGAAAGAAGTTTCTCTTTTGCAGAATTTTCCTTGTAGAGCGGTTTTTTGTATAAAAAATACGGGTAAACGACATTTAGTACCCCTCTATCGGTATTAAATGGATTCGAAAGTTGTATAGATGAAAAGGAGTGATGATTTTGGCTTTGCAAAACCATCCATTTATAAGTGCAGAGGCATTTGTTATGAATAAATCAGAAGTGATAACGGCAGTAAAAGCTTATTTAAAACGTGAGGGATATGAAACAGGAAGAATGGGGGACATACCAGGCGTAGATTTAGCGGCAGCAAATGAATATCATACACTGTTAATTGCAGCACAAGGCAACTTATCAGAGTTAGAAGAAGTTTCGAAAAGTGAAAATAGAGATGATTTTTGTTCTCAGTTTATAAACCTGCTGAGCAGTCACGAGAAAAATCCCGCCAAAACATTGGTGCTCGCAAACCCAGATACGCCGTTATACCGTGAAAAAGCAGAAAAAATTAAGCACGCGTTAGACGATTTAGGTATTGTACGGTTTTGGGTGAAGGTGGATGGATCGATAGAGTGGGAATAAGTTAAAATAGGAAAAGCACCGGAGAAGAAATCCGGTGCTATTTTACTTTTTCAATTGTTGAGTGACTTGCTTCATATAATTCAGGTAAAACATTCATCTCTTCAACATCTCGCTTCGTTTTTTCTGTACCTAACAAGTAGATGTATCTGAATAATTCATATACAAGTTTGCTGTCCTTTCCACGATGGTATTCAGCATGGGACTCGGAAAAATGCCGTTTTGGTGAGAAGATATCCAAGCCTTCCTGTTTATTGTTTGCATGCATCTGTGTAAACAAATGCTCCAGCTGCTGCTTTTCGTCATAGGTTGCTTGTATTTCAAAATAGTGAACGTGATCATCAGTAGGCAGGGGCTGAATGTCGCCTTTTGCTGTTACAAAGAACGTTTCTTTTTGTTCCATGTGAAATACCTCCTTTTTCCTTTTCATTCCTCTAGAAAAGTATTTTGAAACATGAAGATTACTTTGTATGTGAAAGTGGTGATCTCCGTTTCAGGATGCTCGCTTTCCGGGGGGCGTGCGGTGAGCCACCTAGCGCTCTGCGCTGTTAGGTGTCTCACCTGTCCCGCTGATCCCCCAGGAGTCTCGCACCTTGCACTCCTATCATCTAGCATGGGAGCCTTTCTAAAGAAAATCACTCTATATACGCATGCGAAAGTGGAATTTTCCGTTTAAGGATGCTCGCTTGCCGGGGGGAGTATGGTTTGCCTAAAGCGTTCTATAGCAATGTGGCACAACAGAAAATTTTAATATGTTTCAACATACAAACAAGTACTGAATCTTAAAGGATCCAGTTCTCGTTAAAATGTTCAGTTAGATAGTTGAGCGTTCTTCTTTAACAATGAATAGATGTACATATCATAAAATTGATCGCCCGCTCTTTGGTGCTCTTTTAAAAGCGCTTCTTCATGGAATCCGAGCTTTTTTACAAGTGCGCGGGAAGATGAATTTTCTGGTCTGATAACAGCTGCAATTCTGTTAAATTCCATCCCATTAAAGCCGTAATGCAGAATGGCCTTTAACGCTTCATTCATAAAGCCATTGTGCCAATACTTGCGGCCCAGTTCATATCCTAGTTCTGTTCGGCGGTCAGACTTGCTCCAATTATGAAAACCGCATGTGCCAATCAGTTTGTCTTCTTCTTTCCTTACAATACCCCAACGAATCGCGCTGCCCGTTGTAAATCCCTTTTCAAATGCTGCAATCAGCTCAAGTGCTTCATCTTCAGTCTTTAATGGTTCCATACCATAGTATTGAAGGGCATCCCCATCGGAGAACGTTTCAAAGATTTCCTTCGCATCAGACTCAAGAACAGGTCTGAGCCGAAGTCTTTCTGTTTCAATGAGGGGGAAATGATCGTATGAATTCAAGATAAAACCTCCTGGCTAAGAAATAGATTTTAGCTTCATGTCTTCTACAAAGAGATGTGTTAAATAAGGATCCCATTGCGTTCCTTTTCCATCTTCCAAAATGGCTAACGCTTTTTCATGAGTCATTCCTTTGCGGTAAGGTCTATCAGAAGTCATTGCATCATAAGCATCTGCAACCGCAATAATCCGTCCGAAGATTGGAATGTCTTCTCCGCTTAATTGTTCAGGATAGCCTTTGCCATCATAGCGTTCATGATGGTACCGCACCCCTGGTAATAATGGCTGCATCGCCTCATATGGCTGAACTTGAGCAAGAATATCTGCGCCTATTACAGGGTGTTTTTTAATGTGTTCGAATTCTTCTGGTGTTAATGTTTCCTCTTTTAACAATACTACGTCTGGGATGCCAATCTTTCCGATATCGTGAAGCAGTGCTGCTTTTCGCAGCTGTATTAACTGCTGAAATGGCAGTCCAGCCATCTGGCCGATTTTCATCGCATAATCAGCAACACGAAGGCTATGACCTGCTGTATAAGGATCGCGGGCGTCGAGGGTTGCTGCCATTGTAGCAAAAAAGCTTTCTAATAGCTGTTTATTTTCGTATTCACGTGATTGAATCGCTTGTGCCATATGGTTGAATCCTTTGATAAGCCTTGAAAATTCATCCGAATACAGGTCGGCAACTTTTGCATTTGAATTTCCTGTTCGGACTTCATACATTCCAGCTTGAAGTTCGTTCATAGGCTGCTGAATATCTTTAAATAAGAGATAAGCCCCATAGATCGCAAAGGAAATACCAATTAATAAAACAAAGAAAGCCCAAGTCCAATACGATTCATTTATAGGAGCAGTTTGATTATACAAACGAACCTGATTGGCAAGTGCAAACAATAGAAGCGGGAATGTTCCAATAAACAGCGTACTCCATTGAATCTTGCGCTGAATAGATATGTGTCTGGAAGTTGCTAAAGAAAGGATCTTTCCATGATCTTTCAGTGTTCGCTCTTGAATGTTCCGCAAAACAGGCTGAACAGCTTTTGTTGTTAAAAAGAATTCAATAATAGCGTGCATGCCTGCTATTAAAATGGCTCCGAGTGAAGCGAGATATATGTAATAGTAGGGAAGCGATAAGTAATCAAAATAAATGGCTAAAGCTGTTAGGCAGATAGCAGGAACAGATAATCCGAATAAGTGCGGTCCAAGTATGCGTTTAACCGTTCTTATAGGAAAATGATGAGCATGAAAATATGCTTTCTCAGCAAGTTGCAACCCCGGATGTTTTTTAGAAAAATAATTTCGGAAAACGGCAATGTGTCTTCGGAAAAATACATATTCCAACGAGAACATAACGATGCTTGAAGAAACAAGTATTCCGCATAAGATAAAAAATTCATACGTTGAAAAACGGAGAGTAGTAAATAGAAAGACGCCTCCAACACCTAGAACGGCAGCGGTTGATCCGACTATGTAGTTCTTTAATAAACGTCTTTCAAAATGATCACAAATTTTCATGTTCACCCGCCTTTCTTACTATTACTTTTAAAAACATACTAATAGCATACCTTACAAAAACTTGGAAAAAAAGCAATTTTTCAACACTTTTTTACATTTTTTGCTGAAAACTAGGTAGAAAGGATCAAGAGGTGGCTTTTTAAAAGTTATTCCATATCATTTTAGAAAAGAAAAAGACTTTATGAGGTTTATGAATGAGGGTTTTAAACGGGAGAGTTTATGTCTGTTTCTCAGTATAGCATGAGTAGGAATGGTGCAAAATACACGGGATGGATAATTATTAAGAAAAACGGGTATGAAATGGTATACGGATGTAGGAAGGGAGCTTAAAACATGTCATTAACTACACAAGAAATGGACCATTTTAAACAAATTTTATTATCACGAAAAGATGAAATAAAAGAAATGCGAGAAAGAAACGACTCTTTTGGAAACGATACAGAATTTCCGAAAGAATCGACTGGTGAACTGTCTAATTACGATAACCACCCAGGAGATTTAGGAACTGAGTTATTTGAAAAAGAAAAAGATATCGCTTTAAATGATCTGCATGAAAAAGAATTGGAAGACATCGATGCGGCGTTAAAGAGCATCGATGAAGGGGATTACGGAGTTTGTAAAACTTGTGGACAAGACATTATTAAAGAACGTTTAGAAGCCGTTCCTTCCACACTTTATTGTAAAGAGCACAGTCCTGGTCAAAACTCATCAGATGATCGACCTGTAGAAGAAGCTGTTTCTGGACCTGATTATAAAAGAAGAAGCAATGACGGTAAAGACGCTACTTTCTTTGATGCAGAAGATACATGGCAAGCTGTTGCCAAGTATGGAACAAGTGAAACACCATCAGATTTTACAGATCCTGATAAAAGGGATTACAACGAAATGTATGAAGACTCAGATGATGATGACGGTTATGTAGAAGAGTATGAAAGCTTTGTGGCTACAGACATTACTGGAAATGAAAGAAGTGTCATCCACAACCGAAATCACGAAGAATATGAAGAAGAGTTGGACCGTGAAGAAGAAAGACAGTTAGACAAAGACAAATACGATAAATAAGACGATTTCTTTAAAAGGCGCTGACTCTAGGATGTTAGCGCCTTTTGTTATGTCTAAGAAAGTAATTTATATATGAGGAAACCTGAAAACCCGATTAAACCTGCGCCAGCAACACATGTAACCCATTTTATTGTGTTTTCATTGACAAGGGAGCGGAAGAAGTGCACGGTAAAAGCAACGTTTAGGTTCCATAGGATGATGCCTGCTAATATACAGAAACTTAGTCCTATCTTTACCAATTTTCCTGATGAAGAAGGGATGCTTTGAAGTGCGCCACCATACACACCAAACCAAAACATAAAATTATAAGGATTCATAAGAGCGATTATGAACCCTGTCCAAAAAGGATTTTTGTTACTAATATTGTTATTGATATGAGGCAAGACTTTTGCTGAAAAAGCGTTTTTCATGGTAGTGGTGCCGAGATAACTAAGCATAACAATGCCTATAGAAAGCATAGTCAGCTGAACCGCTTTATATTGCAGAAATGGAGAAAGGCCCAAAAAGACTACTAACATGAATATAAAATCAGCACTAACTGCTCCTAGCCCAACAAGCCATGACGGCCAGAAGCCCCCATATAATCCCCGTCTGATCATCTCGAGTTTTATGGGTCCGATAGGCACTGCCAGACTGATGCCAAGTACGATGAAATGTATAATTGACAACATAAAATCACTCAAAAGGCCCCCTCCATTCGGATGGCTCGTCTATACTACTTCCAAAATATGAAAACCAATTCTTCAATATTACGGAAGGAAAAATAAAAACTTCATCGAAAAAGTAATTTAGTAAGAAAGCCTATATTGATTAAAGGAGTCTGTACCGTGAAAAAAGCGTGCTTGCTTATCATTGATGTTCAAAAGGGATTTGATGATGCTGATTTTTGGGGAGAGCGCAATAATCTTACTGCAGAAGGAAATATGCTAATTTTACTAGATGCATTCAGGAATGCGAAACTACCTGTCATTCATGTGCAGCACCAATCGCAAAACGAGACTTCTCCACTTCATCCAACAAAATTAGGTTATCAGCTGAAAACAGGTTTTGAGCCAAAAGAGAACGAACCACTTTTTATAAAAAGTGTGAACAGCGCTTTTATTGGAACAGATTTAAAAGAAGAATTAAAGAAAAAAGAAATTGAACAAGTGATTATTGTAGGTTTGACAACCAATCATTGTGTTTCTACTACGGCAAGAATGGCAGCGAACTATGGATTTGGTGTTTCTTTTATACATGACGCAACAGCTGCTTTTTCGACCGTTTCTTATAATGGGCGTAAATTTTCGGCTCAAGACGTCCATGAATCTGCCATTTCACATCTTCATAATGAATTTGCAGAAATATTGAGTACAGAAGACGTTTTGACAAAATGGGTCAGTACCTCTCAATATATGCAATAACATTCATAGACAATATTCCCCAGGAAATGTCGGAAACTGCAAATGGTTTATAGGTTTTATTTTAGGGTAAAAATGAATATACAAAATTAAACAGCGTAAGCTAGAGGTGTCTTACAGATGAATAATGATCAGATAGAAAAATTGATGAACAATCCTGAACAAGAATTAGAGTTTTGGAGAGAAGAAGATCAGCAGCGTGAAATGGTTAGAATGAGATATGTACCACAAGGTGAAAGTGGATATTTCCAGGTTACTTATTTAGATGAGGAAGAAGGAATTATAGGGTCGCAAGTTCTAGACGAAGTTGAAGATGCACTGCGTTTCTTAGAAAAGAATCAACCTGTTAAGTAAATAATAAAACTAGAGGGAGTATCTAACGAATTCTCTTTGGAGTACAAAACAGAAAAAAGCAATGTAAATAGCAAGCTAATTCGCATATGAATTAGCTTGCTTATTTTTGTTCTTTCATCAAGTTTATTGGATTTTCAGTCCGTTGTAGCACCCCAATTCGCATAGGTTTTGCAAGATGACAATAGTTATTGTCACGCATGCGGATTCACTTTTTAAAAGACTTACCCATTTTGTTGAAAAAGGATTAAAGGACGGTTAAACGAATAAATAAAAAGGTATAAAATGTGCTACCCTTATTCAACAAACGAAGCAAGATTGTTGAATAGATTACTTGTTTTAAAGAGATAAAAATACTTGCGGGAGGAGTAAGTGCTGATGAGAAAGACAGAAATACTTCCATGGACAGAAAAATGGGGAAAAATGTATTTGGAAGAAGAAAATAAACTCAAAGCAATTTTTAAAGATGAACTGATTGAGATTTATCATATAGGTAGTACATCAATACCTTCAGTAGGCTATGCAAAACCAATAATAGATATCTTAATCGTTGTAAATGATATTGAAAAAGTAAATTTGTTCAATGATGAAATGTTGTGTTTAGGATATGAACCAAGGAATGAACACGGAATAACAGGAAGAAGATATTTTACAAAAGGTAAACTTAAAAGGTCTCATCACATTCATATCTTTCAAATTGGAAATAAAAACATTGATGCACATCTATCATTTAAAGATTATTTAAACAATAATCCAGAGGATGCAAAAAAATACGGAGATCTAAAAAAAGTATTGGCAAAACAGTTTCCTGATGATACGCATAAATATCAAGAAATTAAAGAGAAGTTTGTAGATGAATTAATTAAGAATGCCGTCGATTGGAATGCAAACTAAAATTCTTATAGGCGCATAGCGGCAAAGGACTCTCCAACTGCCCCGTGGAAAGCGAGAATCCTGGAGCGGAAATCAACCACTTTCAAGAGCAACAAATATTAAAAAACTAGAGGATACTGAGTCTCACCTGACGGCCTGTCTCGCCGGAGTCTCGCATCCTCCCGTTCCAATCAACTTGTTAATGATGAGCAAATCAACAAACTTTTTATAAGATTTTTCTTAAGCTTTATAGCTCTTGGAAGTGTATAGTCAGTCTGCTTAAGGCTGGGATGTATTTAGCTTGTATAGAAAACTTCCTTACACACCATCAACTTCTAACAACCCTACATACTAAACAAACCTCTTCTCGCGATACCATTCCTCAGCGTGCTCTATGCATGTTTCGAGGTGTTCGAACTCTCCATTTTTATACTTTGAGATGATTTTTTGTGCTGTTTCATGCGCTAGTTTCATGTCCTTGTTATTGATATCGCCTTTGTCGAAAGCTTCCATCAATTCATTGTCATCAAGTAAAAAGAGCTCTTTGTCAGGAAGGATCACAATATCCAGGTAAAGATCATCAAACCACGGTATTCCATCTTCATTCACTCCATGATCCATGCACATGTCAATGTAAAATTGTACAACTTTACCGTAGGAATCCAGGACGGTTGTGATTGTATATTTTTCACCTTCAGGAAAATGTTGAAGCCAAGTGTATCCATTATCGGCAATACAAACATCATGATCTTTGTAATGAACAACGAGCGGTTCAGAAACTTGTTTAAGATGAATGACTGTTACTTTTCCTTTGAAACAAGAATTCTCTTTATGTGTAACTTCGAAATGACGATCTGTGACTCTTTTCCAGTTCGGTCGGTCAGCTGTTTTGTGTTCCATACGCACCTCCAGATTTTGTAAAAAGTATACCAGTTTCTTATGCAAATAGAAAGGATATCAGAAAATAGAGTAGAATTTTGTAGAAGTGATGCTGTAAAACGGAGGAAACTAATTTATGATAAACATCCAGAAAGAGTTAGAGAAGTTTCAATTGAGAAAGGGCTGGGAGATCAGTCAGGAATGTGCAGACAAAAGCAGAGAATCTCTTTTGCTGAATCATATGCTCTTAACGACCGAAATCGCTGAAATTGCTGAAGAACTTAGAAAAATGTTGAACACCGTTTATTCATTGGTAGAGGACGGCGTGGAGAAAGAAGAAGCATTTGTAAGAGCTAAACATGAGATTGCAGAAGATATTGGAAAAGAGATTGCAGATAGCATTGCTTATTTGAGTAAATTTGCTACTTTTTTTGAACGAGACATGGAGAAAGATATAAGAAACAAATTGGCGGAAATCGACAAACGTGATAAACCAAATTTGCAGAGGCGCATGAAAGAGGAGGTAAGGTAGGTGTTTAAGGCTGAAAAACACGTGTTAACCTCACAAGACGGAACAAAAATTACAGCTTATGATCACGGTGGAAGTGGTGAAACAATCGTATTTGTTCATTATTTAGGAGGTATCGCACAGGCGTGGGAACCTGTTATCAAGTACTTTACAGATAAATATAGGGTGCTGACGTATGATTTGAGGGGGCATGGGCAATCTGGCCAACCAGATAAAGGCTACACATTTGAAGACACAGCAAACGATTTAGAAAGTGTTATCAATCATTATAGATTGGATAAAGTTCATCTTGTTGGAAGTTCGTATGGCTGTATGGTTGGTTTGTATTATGCAGCTATGCGCAGAGTACGAGTGATATCACTGGTAAATATAGATGGCGCCATGATTAATGATACAGGTGAAGATGGACTTTACGAAGAGTCACTGGAAGAACATCTCGCTAAATTTGAAGGTCAGTTTGATCCTGATTATGAATCGGTAGATGCTTTTAAGCAATATTACCGTGACAACTGGGAGCCTTGGAATGAGGAAAGGGCTAATTATGTAAACCATTTTGAACCGCGTGTAAAAGAAAACGGTACAGTTGGTGGGATTACAACAGAGAAAACGATCAAGAATATCATTTCTGAAATTTACTATGTTGATTTCTTAACTTGGTACGAAAAAACAGAATGCCCAGTCTTATTTTTACCGGCTGAAAAAGAAAATCATCTAGAAAAGTCGATGCGTTTTATTGAGAAAGCGTCTAAAGGATTGCCTTACAGCAAAACGGTTCTGATTCCTAATACGACTCATTTAATGATGTATGATCATGGAAAAGAATTAGCACTAGCCATCCGAAAATTTTACGCTGAACTTCCGGTTTCACAGAAAAGCAGCAGGTAATAGATAAGGGCCCTTTAATTAGATAAGGGGCCCTTATTTCTTTTATTGATTTGGACGTAATTTTTTTCTTTTGAAAAATTGTTCGAGTGCCATACATGTAAGCATACCCATGATCAGACCATTGCTTAAAAGAGTGACGACTATATTAGGCCATTCTTTTAAGGCAGCAGCTGGAATGAAAAGACTTCCGATTCCAACCATCAGTGAAGTACTGATAATAAATAAATTTGTTTCTGACTTTAATGCGTTCTTGTATTCTTTAAACGCTAACCCGATCATGCTGGAAAAGGGTAGAAATATCGTTGCGTATCCCACTGGAGCCGGAATACCAGCAAAGAAAAAAGTGAGCGGGGGAAAAAAGCTGATTAAAATAATGAGTGCATTTCCCATAATAAATGCCAATCGGCTGAACATTTTAGTCGTTAATATAAATCCGGATGCACCCGAGATCGGTACACTTGCTACAGCTGAAAACAAGCCTGCTATCCATGTGTTAAGACCCATCATGATAGATGAACGGTTGTAATTGATGTGTTTGTAATCTTGATTTTCTGATTCATACGCCTTCTCAACAACATTAATACTTGCCACCATGTTCGTAAGTAAGAGCATTCCTACGAAAAGTGAAGTCAGAACCGTTCCTGCTGATAACTGAGGCATTCCCCATGCTAATAATTCAGGTAATGCAAAAATTTCGTTAGAATGCATGGTTTCCTTTGTTAAGTTTAATAGTTTGAAAAGTCCCCATCCAAGTATTAATGAAATAAGAATAGAATAACTTCTAAGCCATTTCACACGTGATTTTCCTAGAACGATAGACAATACTAAGATAAATAAAGAGGCAATGGCCACTTTGGCATCCGCGTTTTCCTGAAGATAGCCGATTCCTAGCATCCCTTTAATAAAAGAACCACTGAGCTGAGAGACAAGCAATATTAAGTAAGTTCCAGTAACTAAAGGAGTGAAAAGAGCTCTAATTGAGTTAATGATGCGAAACGCACCGAGTAAAAAGAACAGAATGCCGCTGATCAGCATGCCGGCAGTCAACTGCTGTAAACCGTCTGAAGCAGTTAATGCTCCGGATGCCACAATACCTGCATAAACAGTAAATACTCCCCACCATAACCCTGCTGGTCCTTCGTTAATTGGTAATTTGTGGCCAAACAAGACTTGTAGAATAGCAGACACACCAATAATTAAAAAAGAGCGCTGCAGCAAATCCGCAGTTTCTGCCTGTGTCATTCCAAAAGCATCTCCAATGGCAATCGGGGCAACTAAACTACCTGCAAGTATAAACACCATCCACTGAAGCGAGGAAAACGTTATTTTCATGAAAACACCTACTGTTAAGAATTTCTTATATTCTATTATAGACATTATACAAGATTCTAAGGAAGGAAAGATGTTTAAAAGGGAGAGTTGATAGGGAAGATTTCTATATCGGCTTCTTTATTACTATAAAACACTTTTTTGGTGAGTGGATTGAAGTGCAACTCCAGTGAGCCACTAGTGAAACAACACCTGTGTTTTGAAAGTTCTTTTTCTCTTTTTACATGTATTGTTTTATATAATTTTTTTTATCCCCTTCACTGACAAGTTGGTTGGAGTGTAAGATGCGAGACTCCTGCGGGACAGGCGGGCAGGTGAGACACTTAAGAGTGAAACGTTAAGAATGTGGCTCACCGCCTGCCCCGCGGAAAGCGAGCATCTGAAACGTAAATCAACCCTTTCAAGAGCTACATAGATTGACTAAACAGCACCTATGTAATTCATAAAATATTAAGAGGTAAGAATTTTCTGTGAAATATTTTTCGACTATACCCATAAAGAATAGGGAAGGTCCGAAATATATAGGCACAGGTAAAGACGACCACAAACAAAGGACGATTCTATTGATGCAGAAACTTACAAATGATGATGTCATTCAATGGTTAGAGAAACATCTATTAGACTTTGAACAGTTTACGCCTTACTTGTTTACTTCACAGTGGATTCATTCTTTTTGTAAGGATAAAGAAAACGGAAATGAGTTCGAAGTAAAATGGGATACATCTGGCCAGGAATTGTTTTGCAGATTGTTGGACAACCTGGATTATGATGATCAATGGAAATGGCTCGGTACGATTAATTTTGCAGAAGAGGTGAAATCATGAGAATTGATGGACAGCAACCCGTTCAACGAAAATATGATGTGAATAAGCCTTATCAGCAGCCTTCTGTTAAGCCACCATCATTTGCTAAAGACGAACTATACATATCTAATGAAGCTAAAGTGCTGCATGAAAATGCTCAGTTAAACATAAGAGAAAAGAAACTTTTAGATATAAAAAAGCGCATTGACGCTGGGGAGTACCAGATCAATGCACAAGAGATTGCTAAAAAGATCTCACAGTTTTATTCCAATTAATTTTAATTATTTTTTGTTATTAGTGCCGCTTTTCTGTTTTAACAGAGAAACGGCATTTTTTATGAACGGCGGTATTGGAACATTCAACCTGCCTGCATTTTCAATCATAGACAACAATTCATTGGATAAATAAAAAAAGATGGTAGCGGACTGAATAAAGTAACCGCCTAGTAATTGGTCGAGCGAATGGGCGATTGCGACAATCGCGAAGATCATAATTTTTTTAAGAATACCTTTAAAGCCAACTTTGCTATTCAGCTTTCCTTCATATGCAGATGCAGCTATACCTGTTAAATAGTCTAATACTACAAAAAGAACAAGTGTTTTAAACAGCATATTCGGCGTTCCGAATAAATAACTGAAAATAGCTCCAATTGAAATGGCGCTCGAGTGATAAAACAAAGTCCATTTAACCACTGAAAAATCCCCCCTTACTCTTCATTAATGTAGTATATGCTTGTACAATAAAGCCCGAAATGGCAAATGCCCTAGCTTGTCCTCCTAATTATTTGAAGGTTTATTTCAAATGTGTTAAATAGTCAAAAAATTTAAAAAATAAGCAGTCAGACACGCACTATATCTGTTACAATGAAACAAATCCGGAAAGGGAGGAAAGAAATGCAATGAACAAAATTACGTTAGGCTTGCCTCCACATTGCCACAAAGTATCTTGTGACGGAAGAATGATCAAAATCAAAGACTCTGGTAACAACAAATGGGCGTTCCCGCTCTCTGGAACGGAGAATGCGGTAGTCGACCATGTTAACGAAGAAACAGGACTACTCACCATCCACGGAAAGGATAAGATACTGGCAACCCTTGAAATGCCAATTCGTTTTTGTGAAGTAGGCAGAGGCTGGCTCTTGGATAAGTTACCAAAGAAAAAACGTGTAAAAATAAAATAATAAAAATTGATAATAATCGCACAGCTGGTTCATTCCTGCTGTGCGTTTTCAATGTATATATCGATAATTTGGAGGGGAAAGAGCCATTGTTTTTAAATATAAGTCAAAGTAATAAAAACTCTTGGGTCAGGAAAATAATGTTATAATAAAAGTTGTAAACGTGTAGATGGGGTGAATGAATTGGGTAAACCACACCTGCCTGCACACTTAAATCACATCGCGTGGAACCGGAAAATATTAAATGTATTTTGGGTTGTTATCTTTGTGTCTGTGTGTGTAGAGGTTATCAATAGTTTTTTAACATTAAGACCGATTAGGGAATTTTTAATATCCTATATTGTTCTGCCGACCGTGCTTTTAATACTTACAACTTTAATTGCGGAATGGAGTTTCAGAAAACAGACTAAATATGTAGATTACATCATCATCGGTGCAGCAAGTATGTTTTCTGCCATATTAATCAGTGTTCATTCTGAAATGTATGTGATGTACACGAGTTTGTTCTTTCCAATGCTGATTTCAACGATTTATTTTGAAAAGAAAAAAGTATGGCTGTCTTTCGTGTTCAGCTCGATGATCTATCTTGTCATTTCAACATTTCACCCTGTTTCAAAGGAATTGAATGATCTAATGGATCAGCTTTCTATGATATGCATTTTGATTACGTCTACTGCGATTTGCATCGGTATTATGAGCAGAGGCTACGAAATTGCAAAATATTTGAACAAAGCACAAGCCGATCATCAAGATCTTATGGTGAAATCAACCATTATGGAAAAGCAAGTAAAAACGGATGCGCTGACTGGTCTCTACAATCACATGGCATTTTATGAATATATGGATGTCTTGTTGCTTCAGGCTGAAACCTACCATTATCCTGTGCACTTAGCCGTGATGGATATAGATAATTTTAAAAAGATCAATGATACGTATGGACACGGCATCGGTGATATCGTACTAAAGCGGATTGCCGCGGCAATTAAAGATAATGTTACAACCGACGATTTTACCGCACGTTACGGCGGTGAAGAGTTTGTTGTCATATTAAATGATATCCATGAAGAGGAAGCGTTCGCGTTGTTAGAAAAAGTAAGGCAAGTTGTACAGAACCTTGCGCATCCTGAAATCGAAGAAAAACATGTGACGATCAGTGTAGGACTGCAAACTTACAGAGCGGGTATGCACAAACAGGCTTTCTTTGAAGGAGCAGATAACAGTCTGTACGTAGCGAAAAGACAGGGGAAGAATCGGGTTATCATACAGGAATGCAACGGAGCGATGCAAATTTAATAAAAATGTAGAGCAGCAGGGGATGGTCCTTGCTGTTTTTTCTTTTCTTCTAAAATCCTTGTCCATGCATATGTTTGTAAAGATATGGCCATGGAGGTGAGGGTATGAGTGGACGGATGAAACAAATATTACAGATTGCCGCCACTTACATCGGCACGGTGGTAGGTGCTGGATTTGCTACGGGCAGAGAGATCGTAGAATTTTTTACGATACATGGCTCAGCAGGGTTTGCAGGTATTCTAATAAGCGGTTTCCTATTTATTTTCATCGGTACAAAGTTAATGATCATGGCGAAACGTCTCGGCGCATCGTCTTTTGATGAGATGAATCTCTATCTATTCGGACCAACTGTATCTAAAGTCGTAAATGTATTGATGCTCATTATGCTTTTTGGTGTAACAGGTGTCATGTTATCAGGTGCTGGAGCGCTGTTTTGGGAACAGCTGCACTTGCCATTTCAAGCAGGAATTATAATGACTTTATGTATAACGTATTTGGTGATGAAGCGGGGAATAGAGGGTATTCTTTGGACAAATTCATTGATCGTGCCCGTAATGATCTTGTTTTCCGTAGTTCTTTCTGTTTCGATGATTGATTTTTCAGGTGGGAGACAGCTTTTCGTTGCAAGTGATTTTGTTGATCATTGGAAGTGGGTTGTTAGTCCCTTTGCTTATGCTGCCTTTAATTTAACGTTGGCCCAAGCTGTTCTTGTCCCGTTATCCCGAGAGGCGAAAGACGAATCGGTAATCAAGTGGGGAGGTTTCTTAGGCGGTTTAGGCTTAACGTTCATTCTATTAAACAGCCAATACGTGCTGTATTCAGTTCCACGTGTTTTAAGTTATGAAATACCGATCGCCGAAATCGTTGGCGGTCTTGGAATAGCAGTACATTACATTTTTGTTTTTGTGATCTATGGTGAGATTTTCTCCACTTTAATAGGAAACATATTCGGACTGGCTGGAACTCTGCGTAAAAATGTAAGGTTATCCAATCAAGTCATCATCCTTGTTTTAATGGCTGGCAGCTATCTTTTGAGTCAAGTAGGCTATTCAGAGCTTCTTCATTATTTATATCCTGTGTTTGGAATGATCGCTCTTTTATTTTTAGTAGTAATTTCGGCTAAAAAACTAAAGGACTGAATATAGTTTTCTATAGGATGTATGTTCTACCGTTTGCTGTGAAATTGTTGGAAGGGAAAAGAGCCAATGGTGTATTACAATAAATTAGTTCGTGATAAAATACCTGAACTGCTCGAACAGGCGGGGAAGAAAGGCACCTTTCGAATTCTGGGAAATCAAGAGTTTGAGAGTGAATTGAAGAAAAAGCTTGCAGAAGGCGTGAAGGAGTATCGTGAGGCTGGTAATGAAGTGGATGCAGCTGAAGAGCTGGCAGAGCTGTTTGAGATCTTGATTGCGCTAACGAAAGTGCATGACCTCACATTACGCGAACTAGATGAGATTCGGCAGGAAAAAGCAAGAAAGCAAGGCCGCTTCCACGAGCGTTTGTTCTTGATTAAGGTGGAGGACTAATGCGGGGGGTCTGACCCCAGACAAATACAAATTGATAAATTTGTATTTGTCAGAAAGACATAATGCAGTATTTTGAAAAAATATGTGAAGGTAAGTTGTTTTTATGTGATTGCTTCATTTTTTTATGTGATTATGTTCATTTTTTATGTGATTATTGTTGAAAATTATGTGATTGTTCATTTCAACCTTTATGAATCTTTTAAACAAGCAAAAACAAGCGTGATCAACATGCTTGTTTCTGCTTGTTTATATACAAAACAGGAAAAAACATGCAAAACATATTTGGCAAACAAGCATAATACCGCATATGATGAATGTACCACGTGGAAATAAGAGGTAATGGAGGAAATTTATTATGTTTTCTGAAGAAAGAAGAGAAAAGATCTTAGAATTACTTAAAAATGAAGGCCGTGTGCTTGCAAAAGAGTTATCAGATGCCCTCCAAGTCTCAATCGATTCCATCCGCCGTGACCTGTCATCATTGGAAGACAATGGACTTTTAAAAAGAACCCATGGCGGCGCGATTCCTGTAACTGAAGTAAAAAGAGGACCTGCGTCCAACGAGGTTCGCTTTGGTGAAGGATCAAAGTATGAGAGAGCAATAGCTAGAGAAGCGGTAAAATACATTCATGAAAATGACACGATTTTTCTCAGTGGCGGCGGGATGCACCATGAGATTTTAAAGAGTTTGCCAGACTGCCGACTAACGATTGTGACAAACTCACTCGTAACAGCCGATGTACTCCGGGAAAAAGAGAATATTGATCTTTACGTAGTTGGAGGAAAAGTGAAGAAATCAGGAAACATGACTGACGCTTTAGTTACCAGCCTTATCAGTCAATATTCATTTGATTTGTCGTTCGCTACAGGCGGAGGTATTTCGGATCGCGGAATCAGCACGGCAAACCCAGAAGTTGCTGCTTTTATGAGCGCGGTTGGGAAAGTGTCACGCAAGCGAATCGGTGTTTTTCCGCATTACAAGATTGGTGTTAATGCTTTTGCGAATGTTGGACCTGCGTCTAACCTCGATTTGATCATTACGGATGATGAAGCACCAAGAGATCACCTTTCTGCTATCGAACAGCAAGGGGTTAAGATCATTATTGCCAGTTCAGATCAAGAAAGACAATCAGAAGCAGAATAAAAATTTCATACTCTTCTAAACAAAGACCTCAACCCAAGAGGTCTTTTTCTTGTCCTCATCAAAAAGAGTGTCAGATTTACTCACAAACATCATGCTGAACCCGTTTGTTTTCATTATTATTTGTAAAAAGGCATTTTCGCAAGTGAATAAGGAAATGAGGTGATTATAATACTTCATTCTTCTCATTTTACATCAGAAGAAAAACTTATGATTCGTGAACTGAAAAACAAAATCAGAAATGAATCAGACTCGCTAGCAAGAAAAGATTTCGAAAGGCAGCTTAACAGCATGATTGAAAAAGCTTTTATAAAAAAGCAGCTGCTGAGGCGGAAAGAGCTTTAAACCTTTAAGCTCCTTAAAGAAAACCTTTGCAAAAAACTGAATTGGCTGTCTATTTTGGTAGGTAGTGACATTTTCAGCTTGTTTATGTTAAAGTGACAATAGTCTTTTTCAGATGGACAAACGTTTCTTATCGCATCTGAAAGTTAACTATAATTTTCATCGCATCAGCAAGTTTAGGGCAATGAAGGCTACGCCATACTAAGCCTCAGCCAGGTTTTCTTTAAGGAGTGGACACAGCATGAATCAAGAAGCAGCATTGAAAAAAGACATTGGGCTTTCAGTAGCCATGTCCATCGTTATAGGAACGGTAATTGGTTCGGGTATTTTCATGAAGCCAGGAAGTGTTCTTGAGTACACAGGTAACTCAAACCTTGCTCTTTTAGCTTGGGCACTAGGGGGATTGATCACATTAGCAGGCGGATTAACGATTGCTGAAGTGGCAACACAAATTCCTAAGACGGGCGGACTTTATGTGTATATGGAAGAAGTATACGGCAAGCTTTGGGGCTATCTTAGCGGCTGGGTGCAGACGGTTATTTATGGACCTGCAGTCATTGGTGCTCTTGGGTTATACTTCGGTTCATTGATGGTTAATTTATTTTCATGGGAAAAGTCGCTTGGACCGTGGATCGGTATTGGAACGGTTCTTTTTCTTACGATCGTAAATAACTTTGGTACAAAGTACGGAGGTTTTGTCCAAAATCTGTTTACGTTAGGAAAACTAGTCCCGATTGCTTTAATAATTGTCTTCGGTATTTGGCAAGGAAATGAACAAATTTTAGATGCATCAAGCGGAGCAGTAGTAGAAATCTCTATGGGTGCTGCCATTTTAGCTACTCTTTTTGCGTATGATGGGTGGCTGATGGTAGGTTTTGTTGCAGGAGAGATGAAGGATCCTGGTAAAACGTTGCCGAAAGCAATCATCGGCGGCATATTAATCGTAATGGCAGCATACTTGCTCGTTAACATTGCATTGCTTCACATTTTGCCAGCTTCAGAGATAGTGAGGCTTGGCGAGAACTCAGCAGCATCAGCAGCAACCATTCTTTTCGGTCCATTAGGTGGAAAATTAATCGCTGTTGGTATTGCCGTATCCATCTTCGGATGCTTAAACGGAAAAATTTTAACGATTCCGCGAGTGCCGTTTGCGATGGCTGAGCGTAATCAGCTTCCACTGTCGCATGTTTTCAGCAAAGTAAGCGATAAGTACGGTACTCCGATTGCTGCTACTTATTTACAAGTGGTTATTGCAATCATAATGATGCTGCTCACAGATCCTGATTATCTTTCAGAGATGGCGATCTTCGCTGTTTATATCTTTTACATCTTCGCGTTTTATGCGGTGTTCAAACTGCGTAAACGCCATAAAGACCAAAAAAGAGTGTACAGTGTGCCGTTATTCCCTATTGTCCCGATTTTTGCGATTTTAGGCTCTGTATACATTGTTGGAGCAACGATTTTGAACGATCCGTTCGACAGCTTAACGGCGATCTTCATTACAGTTGCAGGTTTACCGGTGTATTATTGGCTGCAGCGAAATAATCAGGATTCAATCTAAAAAATGAAAATGAAAATGGAAAAAGACCCTAAAAAAATAGGGGTCTTTTTTTACGCGTTCTCTTTGATATCACTAGAAACATCAGCTTTAAAATACTTTGTGAGCCAACTCTCGATTACACCTAAACTGTCAGGATTTAATGGACGGGAAGGGAGGACTTTAAGCATCTTTTTTACGTTAACCATGGATTTTTGTTCGTACTGAAACCTGAAACCATGTTCCATATCTTTGATGATATGTGTCTCTGATGGTCCTTTGACGAGTGATGAAAGTTCTTCTAAAAGAGAGGGATCAACAAGTCCATCTTTATCACCATGAATCGCTATTACCGGATATGTTACCTTTTTTAAGCCTACTCTTGGATTATAGGCAAAATGCTCTCGAATCCATTTTGCAGGCTGTTTGAAAAAGAATAAAATTTTG
The DNA here is from genome assembly GCF_043558025.1 of Fictibacillus sp. UD. Taxonomy (NCBI): domain Bacteria; kingdom Bacillati; phylum Bacillota; class Bacilli; order Caryophanales; family Fictibacillaceae; genus Fictibacillus; species Fictibacillus sp. UD. The sequence goes on along the minus strand of NZ_JARUHH010000002.1, from coordinate 107,512 downwards.
TAAACATCTTTGTTAGATTCTATTATCTTTTTTGTTTGTTTTTGAGTTTTCGTTTCAGCTTTTTCTTCATTTATAAGCAACCTCATGAGAAGTCCTTTTATACCTTTTGAATTCTTTAATTCTTGATACGTTAACATTCTTTGATAGGTAGTAAATTCATGTAAATTTCCGACACCACCTGAAAGCAGCATCAATCCATTCAGCTCCTGTCTTTCAGATAATGCTGTTCCTATGATCGTTCCTTCACTGTGTCCTGCAACGATAATTTTATCTCGGTCAACTTGTGGATGGTTTTGCAGGAATTTAAATGCAAGTTCTGCGTCATCTACTAAATCCCACATCCCAGTTGATATCCAATCTCCTTCACTTTTTCCGGTTCCCCTTTTGTCATAGCGAAAAGTGATAAAGCCTAATTTCGTTATGTATTCAGCCAGCTCTTTATATACGTTTAGTTGATACTTCCCCTTAGGTCCATTACCATTTCGATCGAGAGGACCAGAACCAGAGATCATTAATACTGCAGGGAATTTTTCATCCGTATATGCTGAAGCAGGCCGTGCAAGAGTACCGTAAATCTTCTTTTCTCCAGAGATTTCGATTTCTTTTTCAGTTAATGTTCTGATCATTATTAAGTCTCCCATCTTTATTGGTAAAATAGTCCTGTATATTCATTCTATTACAAAAATAGGAAATATCAATAATCCATTAAAATAAAAAAACCCGCCAGGAATTACTGACGGGTAATAAAAAGTATGATGGCTTATACGCTTAATAGTTCTTTCATTTCGCGATAACGTGATGAAAGGCTGGCAGGTGAAACGCCGTACTTTTTAGCTGTTTCAGCTTGAGTAGAAGCGATTCCCCTAATATCTTTTGATACAAGATAATCTAGTGCTGCTGCATAGATCTCTTCTTTTCGTATCGCTGGCTTGGACTCTGTGATATATTCACTCCAAAGTTTTTCAGCTTCTTCAATTACTTCTGTTTCAGCATTCGCTTTGACAAGGTCCGTTACAGCTGTGTATTTTTCTTCCTGTTGATCGGAAACTTCAACTGTTTTTTCGTTCTCGTTAACAGCCGATTTTTTCTCTTCATCAGCAGGCTTATCCTCTTTAGGTTGAGGAACACCTTCAGAAATATCAATTAAAGAGAGCTGAAGAACAGCTGGGAACTCTTTTTGGAAAATTTCTTTAGCATCAGCTAGAGGCTGAAGTTTTTCCACGGCTGCTTTTAAAGGCGGCAGTTCGGACATTGGCATTTCTACATAACCGACATAGAATTCGTGGTTGATGCCGTTTGAAACGAGTGTTCCGAGTAGTGCACTCTCTTGTTTTGGTTTTTCAGCAGCATTGATGGTTACATCGAATACTTTCTCTGACCAAATATCCTGAACCGTAAAGATGAACCCTGTTTTTTGCTCCAAAACTTTATAAAGAGAAGGTGCTGCTGTTATCCAACCAGCCAGAATTTCTGCAACTTCCGGTTTAACCGTGCTCTTTACTTGTTCGACATAAAGTTCAACAGGCGTCTTTCCATCCTGAATTTTTGAGCAGAATATTTCCCAGCATACCGCGATATTTGCGTATGTTTGTTCTTGGTCTTTGGCAACAGGATACTTTTTAACATATTGTGATGTGCGTGCTGCTAAGTCCTGTTGAAAGTTCTCAAGCGCGAATTTAATGAGTCCTTCTTGGTGGAAGGATACTTCGCGTGTTTGCTCTTCTTTATGTAAGCAACATTTTTTATATTTTTTTCCGCTGCCACAATAGCACGGATCGTTTCTTCCTATCATTGACATGCTATTCCTCCAGTAAACCACTTACTTATCCTGTACATACTAGCATAAATCGGCTTTTTTTCATACTTCCATATCATCAGACAACATTTTATCATAAAACGAGATGAGAAAAAAACATTAAATAGGTAGGTTTTATGGGGGTTGAAACCTTTTTTTCTTTTAAAGCGTCTAAGGTGAAAAGGGGGAAATACGATATGTGGAAAAAATGGAAAGTGTGGGTATTTATCGTCGTGCTCCTCTTGAGCGCGTGCAGCAGCAATGATAAGTCTGAAAGCAAGATGGCTAGCGATCAAGATTTTGCCGGTGGCAGTTCAGATGCAAAGATGGAAAATGCTTCAGAAGAAGGAAAGTCGAAAGCTGATTCGGATACTAGTGGAGATAAAAAGCAACAGATTAAAGATCAAAGAAAAGTCATCTATAACGCAGACATGCAGATTTCAGTTGATAAATTGCAGAATACGATGGAAATGGTTCGCAATATGGTTGAGAATAAGGGCGGCTATATCGTGGAATCGAATACAAGTGCAGGTGAGAAGGGGTATGAATCTGGCACGATGGTTGTCCGGGTTCCAATGGATGGTTTTCGAACGTTTTTAGGTGAGGTTCGAAAATTAAGTAAAGGAACACCACACGAAAATGTAAGGGGAGAAGATGTTACAGAAGAGTATGTAGATCTTTCTTCCCGCTTAAAAGCAAAACAGCAAGTCAGAGACCGATTGGAATCATTCATGAAGGATGCACAGAGAACAGAAGACTTATTAAAAATATCAGCTGACCTTGCTTCCGTTCAGGAAGAGATCGAACAGATTGAAGGACGATTAAACTTCTTGAAAAATCAAAGTGATTACTCTACAGTAACGATACAGTTTGAAGTGAAAAATTTAAAAGCAGAAAAGCTTCAGACAGAAGAATTGAATACGTGGGCAAAAACGAAGATGCTGTTTATGGAAACTGTGAATTTTTTGGTTTCAGCGGTCTCCTTTGTAGTCGTTGCGTTGGTTGGTCTAGCTCCTATATGGCTAATTGTAATCGCGGTCCTATACTGGGTATGGTGGAAAAGGAAAAAAGCACAAAAGAAAAAGCCGGAATCCCCGACAACGTTGAATTGATTGATTGAGTTTTTAATAAGTGTCAGTTAACGGGCACGTCAGAAACACCCTCTGCAGCGCGGATATCGATCCGTTAGCTGAAAGGGTGTTTTGGCTTTCACGGCACCTTTTGATAAAAGGTGTACCGTTTAAGAAGCCTTAACCGAGAAACGCTTTGTATTCTGAGGTTAGTTTCATAAAGCGTTCTTTATCTTTTGTATCTAAGGCATTGTCGATTTCTCTTTCATAATACTCTTTGTAATAATTGTGAAGGGCCTCATCCAATACCATTTGAGCAATAAGGCTGAAGGCAAATGGGTCTCTTTTTTGTTGCTTGTACTGCACCATCTCATTTTGGTTTTTGTTAAAAGAAGTGTTTTTGTCTTTCATCCTGTTTCCCTCCTTATATTATCTCCCTATCCAATTAACCTTTTATGTTTCTAGGTTTCTACTAGTATACTGAGCAAGGTGCTCGATGACAACCATTTTATTTGAAAATTCTGAAAAAATTTTAAGAATCATTCCAATGTACCGCTTTTTCACCACCTTTTGGTAAATTTGTTAATGGTTTGTCATGTTTATTTCTGTTAATTCTCCATTTTGTTACAAATGTTTTTGTTCTGTGTTTTTTATGTTGTTATTGTGTGTTAATTACTATTTCCCCGTAATTGAAGGTGCTTAAACACACTTGAAACACTTAAGTGAAAAAAACGTTGACATTTAGAACTCTGTGTGGGTAGGATGGAATTAATTCAATATAGTCATTTCCGCTAGGGGTGCTTTTATAAAAAGCTGAGAGAAGGTTGTAGCCTTCGACCCTTTGAACCTGATCCAGATCATACTGGCGTAGGGAAGCGGTGTGGATGATTACAAGCTTCTCTTTCATGCAAATGCTAATGAATCTGTAATGGCCACCCGCTAATAATCTTGCGGGTGGCTTTTTGTATGTAATAAGGAGGCGATATTGTGGCACAGCTGATAAAAGTAAGTAAAGCACTGACCATTGCAGGATCAGACAGCGGTGGAGGAGCAGGTATTCAAGCAGATCTGAAAACGTTCCAAGAGTTTGGAGTTTATGGAATGTCTGTTATTACAGCAGTAACGGCTCAGAACACGGTTGGCGTTCAAGGGGTGTTTCCTGTTTCGTTAGAGGGACTGGAGGCTCAGCTGCGTTCGATTGGAAGTGATTTGAAACCTCATGCTGTAAAGACAGGCATGTTGTTTTCCGGAGAGTACATCGAAAGAACAGTTTATTATATTGAAAAATTTGGATGGAACAACGTGGTTGTCGATCCGGTCATGATCGCAAAAGGCGGTGCCACTCTCTTAGGAGAGGAAGCAATTCATGCGATGAAAACGTATATGCTGCCGATTGCAAAAGTCATCACCCCTAACATTCCTGAAGCAGAAGCCTTAACAGGGATCAAGATAGATTGTGAGGAAGCAAGAGCAGAAGCGGCAAAAGTGCTGTTTGATGGTGGTGCTGATTATGTCGTAATAAAAGGCGGTCACTTCGACAGCGGGGAGTATGTTTCTGATCTTCTGTATAACGGTGTTGAGAGGGTTGAACTTGTAGAAAAGCGTGTTAACACGAAAAATACACACGGAACAGGATGTACCTTCTCTGCAGCCATTACAGCAGAGCTGGCTTACGGGAAGAAAGCTGAGAGTGCAATTGAGCATGCGAAGAAGTTTATTCAAAACGCAATAGCACATGGGATAGAAGTCGGTTCAGGTCATGGACCAGTTAATCATTTTGCTTATAGGAGGATTGCACATGAACAATACTAGAGTTCAAGAATGGAAGGCGTTTGTAGCTGACGTTAGAAAAGAAAAGCCGCTTGTACATCACATTACCAATAACGTTACAATGAATTTCCTTGCAAATGGTGTACTTGCTGCTGGAGGAAGCCCAATGATGGTTCATGACGCACGTGAAGTAGAAGAAGCTGTAGGGGTTGCAGACGCATTAGTGTTGAACATCGGGACGCTCGATGAACCAACTGCCAAGTCTATGATTCTAGCTTGTAGAAAAGCGATGCAGAGGGGTGTACCAGTCGTACTCGATCCAGTAGGAATTGGACTGTCCGCTTTCCGCCAAGAAGTGGTTAATGAGATATTATCAGAATATTCACAATTGAAGGGGGTCTGGCCCCAAACAATTCTGACAATTTGCGGAAACGCTGCAGAGATACAATTTCTTGCTAAAGGAGACTGGACAGGCAAGGGCGTTGATGGCGAAATCGGTGGACTAGGAAGCTCTGAAGAAGACTTGATTAAACTTGCTTCGGCGGCTGCAAAACAAACGGGGTGTCTCATCGCGATGACCGGAGAGAAGGATGTCATTTCTGATGGTGAGAAATCAATAATACTTTCTCATGGTGATCCCATGCTAGCTTTTGTTACAGGTACAGGCTGCTTTGCAACCTCCATTGTGGCTTTATATCAGGCGAATCGAAAAGAGGCACGGACCCAGACACTTTCCATTCTGGATCGGACAGCTTTAGCGATTCTCATGCTCACAAAAGCAGCTGAGGAAGCAGTAAAGACAGCAAAGGGACCGGGGAGCTTTCAGCAGAACCTTATTGATCAGCTGTTTGTATTAGAGAGCACGCCCGAAATCTGGCAAGGTTCAATCAACTGGAGAGATCACACTTTAACGGAGGAAGCAAGAATATGAGGACTTCTTTAAATGCAGAGGTAAAACAGCAGCTTTCCCTTTATTTTGTGGCTGGAACGATGAACTGTAATTCGCCGGCAGCTTTTGAACGCATTCTTTTACAAGCGATTCGAGGTGGTATTACTGCATTTCAGTTTAGGGAAAAAGGAGCGAACTGTTTAAGTGGTGAAAAGCGTTTTGAAATAGCTATTCGTGCAAAAAAGGTTTGCAGAGAACACGGAGTGCTTTTTATCGTAAATGACGATTTGGAGTTAATGAAAACCGTCGATGCTGATGGACTTCATGTGGGACAGAAAGACGGAGACTTAAAGACAATACGGCATGAAACAAAAGGTAAAATTCTTGGTGTTTCTGCTCATACACTGGCAGAAGCGGAAGATGCCGTTTCACATGGTGCAGATTATCTTGGGGTTGGTCCAATCTATCAAACTGCTTCAAAAGAGGATGCTGAAGAACCTGTAGGTGTAGAACTAATCAAGGAACTTCTCATGAATAATATCAACCTGCCTCTTGTTGGAATTGGTGGCATCACGATTGACAATGCAAATGAGGTGATTCAGGCTGGTGCTGATGGTGCCGCAGTTATTTCGGCAATAAGCGGTATGGATAACCCTGAAGAAGCATCAAGGAAAATGATTGATGTTATTCAGTCAGCGAAGAGAGGTGAGTAAGTGAAGATATCTGTTCAGAAACTTACTCTTATGGCGATGCTGGTAGCGATCGGTACATTGTCTTCTCATGTTTTTTGGATTCCTGCTGGTGTTGCAAAAGCTTTTCCAGTTCAGCATGCGATTAATGTTATTGCTGGTGTAACACTCGGATCGTTTCCAGCTATGGTGGTCGCGTTTAGCATAGGTTTACTGCGCAATTTGTTTGGTGTCGGTTCATTGCTTGCCTTTCCAGGGGGCATGATCGGAGCGTTAGCAGCGGGGTATTTTTATATGAAGGGAAGAAGATATTTTTTTGCTGCAATCGGAGAATGGATAGGGACGGGCATAATTGGAGCTCTAGTGGCAGTGCCTGTTGCTACATACTTATTAGGTTCCAAAACAGGAGCGTTCTTTTTTGTAGCACCTTTCCTTTTGAGTTCTGTAATTGGCGGACTGCTAGGATGGATCATACTGCGTGTCCTTCATAAAAATACACCATCAGGGAACTGGGTAAAGGAAAAACAAGGAAAACCTGTATAAAGATAAGCACCGAATAGGCCTCTGCACCGTACACTGTGTATTATCAACCGGTGAAAGGGGGCCTTTTGTTTGATGAAAAAACGACCAAAACACTGGGTGTATACGGAGATGGTGCTCATGTTCCTTGGACTGCTGCTCGCCATCTATAACGGAAAAACGTGGGAGAGCCCCACCGTATTGTTTTCGATCTTAACGGTTATCTTTTTATTTCGTGCGGTAGAACGAAAGATATTTAATCAAAAAACTGAATTTTGGTTAAATGCAGGAATGGCGGTAATCTTCTTGATACTAGGTGCAATACCGCTTTTATAGCGAAGAAAAGCAGGCTGGAAGTTACAGGACAGTCTGTTTTTTTATGTCCTTAATAGGCAAACGTATATTTTGCTAAATTCTTTGACATAATGAAGGGTGACGTAATAAAATGATTTTACGTAAAGAATAATTTTTATGTAAGAATAATATGGTTAAAGTGAGGTGATGAAAGTGAAGAGGAATCAAAGCATGCCTGAAACTTTTATCGTCACAGAGCCCGAACAAGCGGCTGCCCTTCTGCATCCAGTCCGATCAGAAATCATAAGCTTGTTGAAGAATCCGCAATCTGCGACAGAGCTATCAAAGAAAATGAACGATTCCGCTCAAAAAGTGAACTATCATCTTAAGGCTTTGGAAAAAGTAGGGCTTGTTGTTCGTGCGGGTACAAGGAATGTAAGAAATCTTGTAGAAGTTCTATATGTAAGTGCCGGAAGGTCATTTTTATTATCAGATTCATTAGGACTTTCTTCAGAAACAATCAAGAAGCTTCAAGACCAAACCGCTCTCGCTCACGTATTATCACTTACAGAAAAAATAAAAAGGGATGCAGTTTCTCTTATGGAGCAGGTGGACGAAGAAGAAATCCCAAGTGCTGTAATGGAGATGGAGCTCTCACTTTCAGGTGTTAAAAATCGGAATGCTTTTCTGCAAGACTATACAGACATGCTGACTGCTCTGATTCAAAAGCATCACAGACCTATTCAAGAAAATGCTAAAACGTATCATGTTTCAATGGCCATGTATCCAAAACCTGAAGGAGGCGGGACAACGTGAAGAAGGACAACAAAAAGACGGTTACACCGATTAAACGAGATGAAACAGCTAGTGATGAGTCGAATGTATTGCCTGTGAAAACGGAAGTACAGGTGGAAGGGGCAGAAAATCAGCAAGAGCCGGCTAAAATCATCTTTATCACATCAGGATTTGGAAAAATACATGTACCACATACATCAAACACAAGCCCGATGGCAGTCGCGGCATAACAAGGAGGAAATAATAATGAACTTAATACCTATGGTTGTTGAATCGACTAACCGCGGAGAGCGGTCTTACGATATATATTCGAGACTTTTGAAAGATCGCATCATCATGCTGGGAAGTGCAATTGATGATAACGTGGCAAATTCTATCGTTGCGCAGCTTTTATTCTTAGCAGCAGAAGATCCTGATAAAGATATTTCCATCTACATCAACTCTCCCGGTGGATCCGTTACTGCGGGTCTAGCAATCTATGACACGATGCAGTTTATAAAGCCTGATGTGTCAACCATCTGTATCGGTATGGCAGCTTCAATGGGAGCAGTCTTAATGGTAGCTGGCGCTAAGGGAAAACGTTATGCACTTCCGAACGCAGAAGTAATGATCCACCAGCCACTAGGCGGAACGCAAGGCCAGGCGTCTGATATGGCGATCCACGCGAAGCGCATCCTGCAGACGCGCGAGTTGTTAAATAAAATTATCTCCGATCGCTCTGGTCAGCCGATCGAAAAAGTAGAAAAGGACACGGACCGCGATTATTTCATGTCAGCAGAAGAAGCATTAAAATATGGAATCATTGACAAGGTGATCGAGAAGGTCTAAACCGAGGGATAAATGTATAATGCAAGGATAGAAGCCAGCCCATTATTTTCAGGGCTGGCTTCTTGTTTAGGTTTGGGGGGGCAGTCCCCAAACAATTTATTTCCCACGCGATTTTATGGATTTGTGCTAGGGTGTTTGCTCCATTATACGTGTCGAAATCCTGTATTTTAGTATTGTGCGCGTTGATTATGGTAATCTATTGTAAGTTACATAGATTTGTAGTTACTTAACCAGTAAGCATATAGAAAGAAGGAATGCAGCATGGCAGTACCATCAGAAGAAAAGACGCCAAGCTTAGCGTCTTCACAGCAGAAAACCATTTATTCAATCCTCTTTGCCATCAGTTTTGTCCATCTGTTAAATGATTCAATGCAGGCAGTAATTCCAGCCATTTTTCCTATTTTAGAGAAATCCATGAACTTAACATTTACTCAGCTAGGCTGGATTGCATTTACACTAAACATCACCTCGTCTATCATGCAGCCTGTTATCGGCTGGTATACTGATCGTACGACATCACCTTATTTGCTGCCATTTGGAATGATGGCTAGCTTGATAGGTATGCTTGGCATTGCACTTGCGGATTCGTTTTACCTTATTATTATCTCCGTGATCGGTATTGGACTGGGAAGTGCTGTTTTCCATCCAGAAGGGTCGCGTGTGGCATATATGGCAGCAGGCAACCGCCGAGGATTAGCACAATCGATTTATCAAGTAGGAGGAAATACAGGGAGTTCACTCGCACCTGTTATGACTGCACTTGTTTTTGTTCCGCTCGGTCAGTTTGGGGCTGTGTGGTTTACCTCATTAGCGGCGATCGCCATTTTCGTGTTGTTTTATGTTTCAGGCTGGTACGCGAAGCAGCTTGTTCATTTTCCCCGTGTAAAGAAACAGACGGGAGAGAAAAAGGCGATTGATAAGAAAAGAAAGAATCAAGTGATCGGAGCGATGGCACTCCTCGTCTTTTTAGTGTTTGCAAGGTCGTGGTATTTTTCGGGAATCGGCAACTATTATCAGTTTTACTTGATTCAGGATTACGGCTTATCAATACGGCAAGCTCAAGTTTATTTATTCGTTTTTATGGCGTCAGGCGTGCTTGGAACATTCTTTGGCGGACCGATTGCTGACCGATTAGGAAAACGAAACATGATCTTCTGGTCGATGGTCGGAACAGCACCACTGGCACTTCTTTTGCCGCACGTAGGTTTATGGGCTGTCATACCTTTGTTCTTCGTCATCGGCTTTATCTTAAATACGAGCTTTTCGGTTACCGTCGTTTATGCTCAAGAACTCGTGCCAGGAAGAATCGGGATGGTGTCAGGGTTAATTGTAGGACTAGCTTTTGGTATGGGTGCACTCGGTTCTGTTGTACTCGGTAAAATCGCGGACCTTACTAGTATCTCTAACACGATGCTCTTAATCAGCTTCTTGCCGTTGTTAGGGCTGTTAACGGTCATGCTGCCAACAGATAAGACGCTTGAGAAGTGGTCGAAAGAATAAAAAAGGGGTCTGACCCCATACAAATACAAATTCATTAAATTTGTATTTGTCAGAAACACAAAAAATCCTTGTCTCTATTCAGAGACAAGGATTTTTCTATACCACTGCTTAACCGCCATTTAACCACTATTTAATCGCCTATACCTGGCACTTGCAAACATAAAAACTCCGTATGAAACAAAGCCAAGAGAGACTATAGCGAGCAGTACAGGACCGAACGGCTGGGCTGAAAGTTCAAGCAGCGCTCCGTCCAAACCGCGTGTCTCTTCAGGGTCTGCCAGTACAGCGGTTCGGATAAGAAAGAACGCAATAATCATAAATACAATCCCTCGTGCGGCCATTCCAAACGTCCCTATATATCCGCTCCATTTCCATTCTTTTTTGTTCATCTCATTTTTTTTCAAATCACGCTTGAAACGGTGGGAAAAGGCACGGTGTAAAAATACAACTCCAATGATCCCGAATACGAGCCCTCCAATAGCGATTAATAACTGTCCGAATGGCTGCGAAAGCATCTCTGCAGAGAGAGTTTGGTATGTTTTATCTGAAGACTCAGCTCTGGCACGAAATAAGATTCGTAGTGAACTGATGCACATCGCGATATATACACCAGCAATAATTAAATAACTTAAGCGGCTAAACCATCTCTTCCAGCTGTGATTGACACACTCTGGATCAAAAACAGCTTTAACGAGCTGCCAAAACGCATACGCACTTAAGCCGATAGAGAGCACAATTAATAATACGGGTCCGAAAGGCTGCTGAGCGATTGTATAAAGAGCTCCATTTGAACTTGCTTCATTCGGATGTTTTCCAGTGGACATAATCAAAGCAAGAATACCGATGATGACATAAACGATTCCTTTGGAAAGATAACCGACACGAGCAAAACGGTGCACCCATGGCCGGCATGATTCAAAACGATTCCATATCTTATCTTTTAACGTAATTTCCTTAACAAATGGCTGTTTCACGGTGAACACGCTTCTCCTTTCAGAGCAGATTGCTTCTCGACTCTGGTGGATTGTATAACAGATAAATGCGGTATAGATTGCTGATAATTGTTTTTGTAACGGCATAAGCCGGGATTGCTAAAAGCAAGCCGATAAAACCGAACGCTGCACCAGCCATGAGCACGACTAAGATGATTGTAAGCGGATGGATGCGAAGCTGTTTTCCCATAATCTGCGGTGATAAAATGTTACCCTCCACTTGTTGAACAACAAGGGTAACAAGCGCGACTTTTATGGCCATGAAAGGGTCCTGAATCAACCCGACCAGAAGCGCAGGGAACACGCCGATAAATGGTCCTAAAAACGGTATAACATTTGTTAGTACGGCAAACAGAGCAAGAACAAGCGCGAACTTAAGTCCGATCAACAAGTAACCGGCATACATGAAAATACCTACAAAAAAAGCCACGAGTACTTGTCCCTTAATGTATGATGACAGCGTAGAGTCGATATCTCTTAATATTGCTGCCACATCATGTTCCATATGATGCGGCACAAGTCTCAAGAAGTAGTTAAAGAACTTTTTATCATCAAGCAATAGGTAAAATAGGATAAAAGGCACTACTAAAAGCACCAAGGCAATATTTGTCAGCGTCGTGACGAGTGCAATAACATCTTTTGAAACAGAACTTGTGAACTTTTCAAGGCGCTGTGTGGCTAACTTTGCGACTTGCGTACTGTCGATAAAAGATTTCTTGGACCCTGTGATCATCGTTCCTGTTTTTTCAGTAGCTTCTCCGATTTTTTTAGGGAAATCGTCCGTTATGTTCGTTAGCTGATCGGCAATAATAGGAACAGCAACCGTTGCAATACCCGAAATCGATAAAATCAATCCAAGAAGAACAGCTAAGATAGCAACAAACTTTGGAACCTTTTTCTTAATTAAATATCGGATCAGGGGTCTTAACAAATAATAAAGCAGACTCGCAATAAATACTGGAAAGAAGACACTTGAAATGACGAGATAAAGGAAGTCAAGCAGGTAATCGATTTTTCCTAGCAAAAAAAGAATAGTAAGCAATAGTACGGATCCTGCGGCGTACTTGAAGAATGAGTGCTGATACCACATAAAAAAGTGACCTCCATTTCTTAATAGTAGTCTTTTCCCTTTTTAAAAAACTGTAATCTTTTTTTATGAATAAATAATTGACTTTTTTGCGGAGCGCTGATAGATTGTAAGTGTAAATGTAAACGTTTACGTAACAAGAAAGCAGGTAGATGTTTTGAATCCGACAATTAAAGATGTGGCCAAACATGCCAACGTTTCAATTGCAACTGTTTCTCGGATTGTAAACGGGCTGCCAGGCTATTCGGAGGAAACGAAGAAGAAAGTGCAGCAATCTATTGAGGTACTTGGCTATCAGCCTAACGCGATAGCACGCGGACTTATAAACAAGCGCACACAAACGATCGGCGTGTTGTTTCCCGAGGTGTCTGGAATGCTTTCCTCAGAAGTTCTTGAAGGTGTCGAGAACGCCGCGCATGACGGAGGATTCAGCGTCATCGTGTGCAATACGACTTCAAGCGGAAAGCGAACCGTGAAATACCTCAGGCTTCTTCAGGAAAAAAGGGTAGATGGCATCATATTCGCTTCAGAAGATGTGAAGGAAGAGTATTATAAAATCTTTCAAGAGATGCAGGTGCCCGTCGTACTTGTTTCAACGGCATCAACTCATTATAAGCTGCCTTTCGTTCGAGTTAACGATTATGAAGGTGCTTATGAAGCCACAGAGTATTTAATTCAAAAAGGGCATACGGAGATTGGAATGATCGGCGGTAGTCATCACGACCCGATCGCGGGAGTTCCGAGAATGCAAGGATTTAAAGAAGCCCTTCAAAAGCATGGTCTTCCTTTTTCAGAGAATCATGTGACAACGAATGAAGGATATCGTTTTCAGAACGGAAAAGAATCATTACCGTTTCTGCTAAAAAAACTTCCCAAAATGACCGCGTTGTTTGCAGCGAGTGATGAGATGGCGATTGGCGCTATGTCAGCTGCTCATGAGCTGGGAATTAAGGTGCCTGAAGAATTATCGATCATCGGATACGATAATTTGAAGATCGGTGAGATGTGTTATCCTGCATTAACAACGGTATCTCAGCCGCTAAAAGACATGGGGCAGACAGCAGGAGAAATATTAGTCAATTTGATTAAAGGTGAACAAAAAGAAGCAGAAAGCCGTTACATGCCTTTTTCAATAATCGAAAGGCAATCCGTCAGTGATTTAAATGACAAGTAAAAAACGGGTTATCCGAAAGCTTCATTTTTATTTAAGAAATACGTAAACGTTTACGTAAAACGCTTACACATATATAGGAGGAAATCATAAATGGTTAAAGTTACAGTTTGGAATGAGAATCGTCACGAGCAAAAAAATCCAGTCGTTAAAGAAATTTATCCAAAGGGAATTCATGGTGCGATCCAAGAGTTCTTGGAAAACGCAGGTCATGATGTAAATACAGCGACGTTAGATGAGGCAGAACACGGCTTAACAGAAGAAGTATTAAACAACACGGATGTTCTTGTTTGGTGGGGCCACTTAGCACACGACGAAGTGGAAGATGAAATCGTTAATAAAGTGTATCAGCGTGTACTTGACGGAATGGGATTGCTTGTATTGCACTCTGGCCACTTCTCTAAAATCTTTAAAAAGCTGATGGGTACTTCATGTGACCTGAAATGGCGTGAAGCCGATGAAAAAGAACGCATCTGGATCGTAAATCCGAGCCACCCAGTAGCAAACGGACTTGGTGAATACATCGAACTTGAAAAAGAAGAAATGTATGGCGAGCACTTTGATATCCCAGCTCCAGACGATTTAGTGTTTGTGAGCTGGTTTGAAGGCGGGGAAGTGTTCCGATCTGGAGCAGCTTACAACCGTGGAAAAGGGAAGGTCTTCTATTTCCGTCCAGGACATGAAACGTATCCAACGTATTACAACGAAGGCGTACAAAAAGTGATCACGAATGCTGTTTCATTCTTAGCGCCATCTGGCAGCGAAGCGCCAAAGTATGGGAACGCAAAGCCTCTTGAAGCGATTGGGGCTAAATAATATTAACTGAACCATGATGTCCTTGAGAGAGGTTGATTTACGCTCCAGGTGCTCGCTTTCCGCGGGGCAGGCGGTGAGCCCCTTGCCGCTATGCGCCATTAAGGGTCTCACCTGACCGCTTCAAGGAAGTAATCTTGCTCCTGCGTCTACATGTTTTTGCTACCGTAGTAAGCTTCCTCGTCGCATGCCTTGCGAGAAGTTTCTCAGGTGGTAGGCACGCACCTTGCGCTACAATCAACAAGCCAAGGTGCATTATTAGTAATTCTTTAGTAGCAACAATAGCAGCCTATTAGTAGAGAGCCAAAATAAAAAATGATTCATTCCGAGGAGGAACTAAACATGACAGTTAAAGTTGGAATTATTGGATGCGGAAGTATTGCACAGCACCGCCACTTGCCAGAATATGCTTCAAATCAGGATGTTGAAATTGTAGCCGTTTGTGACGTTGTTCAAGAACGTGCTGAGGCCGCACAAGCGGTGTATGGAGGAAAGATTTTTACGGATTACAATGAACTGCTTGCACTTGAAGAAGTAGAAGCTGTGAGTGTATGTACTCCAAACTACCTGCACGCACCGATTTCAATCGCTGCTCTGAATGCAGGGAAACACGTTTTATGTGAAAAACCAATGGCAACATCTCTACAAGAAGCAGAAGAGATGATTGCAGCAGCGGAGAAAAGCGGCAAAACACTAATGATCGGTCATAATCAGCGTTTCGTTCCAGCTCACCAAAAAGCGCGTGAGATCATTGCTGCGGGTGAGCTAGGAAAAGTATACAGCTTCCGTACAGCATTTGGACATCCAGGACCTGAAGGCTGGAGTGTTGACGGTGCGAGCAGCTGGTTCTTCAAAAAAGATGAAGCGTTTATCGGCGCGATGGGTGACCTCGGCGTTCATAAAACAGACTTGATCCGATACATTTTAGGTGAAGAGATTGCAGAAGTTGGTGCTTTTGTAGAAACGAGCGCAAAGGAGTTTGCATCTGTTGATGATACAGCGGTTTGTGTGCTGAAAACAGAGAGCGGCATCATTGGAACACTAGCAGCAAGCTGGTCATATACGGCAAAAGAAGACAACTCTACGATCATTTATGGTGAAAAAGGAATTCTTCGTTTAGAAGATGATCCACAATATTCACTTGTCGCACAATATACGAATGGCTCGATCGTTCGCTTTGAACTTGGTGCGATTCAAACAAACGAGAATCAGTCCAATTCACATGTGGTTGACCACTTTATTGAAGCAGTTGAATCTGGTAAAGCACCGCTTATTACAGGAGAAGAAGGCAAGCGCTCATTAGCTGTCATTCTAGCTGCACTAGAGTCTAACGATAAGAAAACGATCGAAAAAGTTAAAACAGGAGTTCACGCATGAAACTAAGAGTTGGGATCATCGGGGCTGGCGGTATTGCACAAGGCCGTCATATCCCCGCTTTTCAAAAATTAGGTGATACAGCAGAAGTAACAGCCATTAGCGATGTTAACGTAGATGTCGCAAAAATGGCTGCGGAAAAATTTCACGTACCGAACCATTTTACAAGCTATACAGAGATGTGGCCGCATGTAGATGCAGTTGTCATTTGTACGCCAAACAAGTTTCATAAAGAGATAACAGTTGCAGCACTAGATGCAGGCAAGCACGTTCTTTGTGAAAAACCGATGGCAATGACGGTTGAAGAATGCGATGAGATGGTAGAAGCCCAAAAGCGTTCTGGTAAAGTGCTCTCAATTGCTTATCATTACCGCTACATGAAGGAAGCTCAAGCAGCAAAGCGTGTGATGGAAGCGGGCGAAGTGGGTAAATCGCTTGTCGTTCGTGTCCAAGCATTGAGAAGACGCAAAGTGCCCGGCTGGGGTGTGTTCACAAACAAAGAGCTGCAAGGCGGCGGGAGTTTAATAGACTATGGCTGTCATTTGCTAGATTTGACACTTTGGCTGTTGGATAACCCTGCTGTAAGTGAAGTAACAGGTCAAACGTATAACACGGTTAGCCGTGAAGCAGAACAAGTGAACCAATGGGGTTCATTTGATGCCGAAACGTTTGAGGTTGATGATCATGTGACGGCTTACATTCGCTTAGCAAACGGCGGAACCATTCTGTTTGAAACATCTTGGGCTGCAAACATTCCTGATGATGCAGAATTGCTTCGTATCTCAGGCGACAAAGGGGGCCTTGATGTTTTCCCGTTTGCGGTGAATAAAGCAGTTAACGGAATGATGACAACAACAAAAGCTGACTGGATTCAAGGGGAAGATGACCCAGGTCTGCCACAAGCTCAGAATTTTGTGGATAGTTGTTTAGGAAAAGCAGAGCCTCTTGTGAAGGCTGAAGAAGCGATGAACACATCTCGTGTAATTGAAGCGATCTATGCAAGCAGCTTAATGGGTAAAGGTGTTCAGCTGCAGAATGAAAAAGGAGTGAAGTAGCATGAAACTAGGAGTATTTACCGTTCTCTTTTCACAAAAATCATTTACAGAAATGCTCGACTATGTAAAAGAAGCTGGTGTTCAAGCAGTCGAGATCGGCACAGGAAACTATCCTGGAAACGCGCACTGTCCACTTGACGAACTGCTTGAGAGTGAAGAAAAGCGTGCAGCGTATCTTCATGAAGTGGAGAAGCGCGGATTAACGATCTCAGCGTTCAGCTGTCATGGGAATCCATTATCTCCTGATGAAGCTTTTGCTAAAGAATCACATGAAACGTTTGTAAAAACAGTAGAACTTGCTGGATTAATGAATGTACCTGTTGTGAACTGTTTTTCAGGTGTTCCAGGAGATTCCGAAAATGCTAAGTATCCGAACTGGCCAGTTTCGCCTTGGCCGAACGAATACAGCGATGTCCTGAAGTGGCAATGGGAAGAGAAGCTGATTCCATATTGGCGCACGTGGGGGCAATTTGCAAAAGAGCATGGCGTGAAGATTGGTTTAGAACTTCACGGCGGTTTCTTGGTTCACACTCCATACACGTTGTTAAAACTGCGTGAAGAAACATGTGATGCGATCGGTGCCAACCTTGATCCTTCTCACTTATGGTGGCAAGGAATCGATCCTGTAGCTGCAATCAAAATCTTAGGGAAAGCTGGAGCAATCCACCACTTCCACGCAAAAGACACGTATTTAGATCAAGATAACATCAACATGCACGGCTTAACAGACATGCAGCCATACGGCGCTGTTCAAAACCGTGCATGGAGCTTCCGTTCTGTTGGATGCGGACACTCCGTTCAAGACTGGTCTGACATGATGAGCGCCCTTCGTACGTATGGCTACGACTACGTTGTTAGTATCGAGCATGAAGATCCGATCATGTCGATCGAAGAAGGTTTCGCGCGTGCGGTGAAGAACCTGCAGTCGATTCTAATCGCGGAACAGCCTGCCGAAATGTGGTGGGTGTAGTACAAAAGTAGGGGTCTGACCCCAAACAAATACAATTCACCTTGATTTGTATTTGTGGGGTGCACACCCCTTTGATTAAAGAAAACCAGAAATCTGATTAGCAGATTTCTGGCTTTTTTGTTAAAAACGAAAGCTAAATCTTTCTTACCCGCATGCTATCTCGTATTACCGGCCAGTTTTGAGGGAAGGGAATACCGAGCACCCAAAAGCTTACTCCCCGCAGGTTATAATCAATCGCTGTTTGATACTTCGCCTGCATACTTCTTGCGTCTTCAAACCATACTTCATGTTCTTTGCCTTGATCGTCACGGTATTTAAACCAAGGGGAAGCATCACCTTCATCGAACTCAATGGAGGCATTCATTTTCGCTGCTAGATTAACAGCTGCAACAGGACTTAATGTTTTGGCTTGTGTTCCTTGAACAAAAGGAAGGGTCCAGTCACGTCCGTACGTTGGTACACCCATCATGATTTTTTCGCGAGGGATTACCGTAACCGTATAATCCAATACTTTTTTCACTTCATCAAGTGGTGCGATCGCCATCGCACGGCCGCCTGACCATCCCCACTCATACGTCATGACAACCACAAAATCAACAATCTCACCATGTGCTTTATAGTCATGAGCTTCATACAATAAACCAGGCTGATCTTCTTTGTATTTGGGTGCCAAAGCAGAAGACACGGAATAGCCTAGTGGTTTGTATTTTGCTACCGCACGGCGTAAAAAGTTATTATAGTCTTCTTTATTTTCAGGATAAACATATTCGAAATCAAAGTTAACTCCTCGATAACCTTTTGCTCGCATCGTATTCAATATGTTGTTAAGTACGGTTTCCTGAAGTGAATCACTGTCTAAAATGGTTTTAATTAAATCGGAGTTAAACATATCTCCTTCTATATTAGAAACCCCCATAAGAGGGGCAACTCTGTTGACTCTGGCTGCAGAGATAATTCCTTCATCCTGCAGAGATGTTAATCCGCCCGTTCGTGTAACAGAATAGCTGAACGGTGTGATGTAGGTTAAATATGAACCTACATTTCTAACTTCTGTCTGATTTGCCTCTCCCATGTTAGTCACATAGGAATTTACTTCTTTTACAGGCCGAATGTAAGGTATGGAAAGTCTTGTACCCACGTAGACGAGGTTCGGGTTTGCAATGCGATTTTCTTTTTGCAGATCAGCAACAGATGTTCCGTATCGATTAGCAATCATATATAGTGACTCGCCTTGTTTGACAACATGGATCGGAATATCTATCACTTGACCTACATAAATAACAGAAGCAAGAGGGATGTTGTTCCAACCTATTAAACTTTCAACAGATGTTCCGTAGCGACTAGCTATATCAAAGAGAGTATCACCTGATTGAATTCTATAAGTAGGAAATTCGTTAGGAATTACGAGTGCCTGGCCAATGACAAGCACATTTTGATTTTCAATAGCATTTGTTCTTACTATTGTTGTTATTGAAACGCCATAGCGCTGAGAAATCTTCCAAAGAGAATCACCTCGTTGAACCACATGAATATCCATAAAATTCGCCTCCTTATGCTCTGTAACTAATGTATTTAATCTTAAAGTGAAATATGAAAAATAGAATGGGGGTCAGACCCGGGTCTGACCCCCATTCTACATCAACGTTATACAGTGAAAAAGCACCAACGATCCCCCATATTAATAACCTAAAAAATAATATTTGACAGTTCATGCCAATATCACATATAATTTCAAAAAAACATATCAACAGTGAAACATGGAAGAGGATTAGTACATTGATTTTGTCTTTTAAAGAGAGGGAACTGAATGGTGAAAAGTTCCTACTGACATCCAATCGAACCTGCCTCAGAGTTCTGGATCTTAAACGCGATTAAGATAGCAGCGGTTTGAAACCGTTATCATGAAAGAGTGTAAAGCTATGCTTTGAATTAGGGTGGTACCGCCAAATCTTTGGTCCCTAACGATAAGTATGGCTTTTTTGTTTCCTAAAATAGGAAGGAGCATAAACAATGACAAAGGATTTTGTAAAAGACGTAACCAGCATGAAAGACGATTTTGCACAGTGGTATACCGATGTTGTAACAAAAGCTGAACTTATTGATTACTCAAGTGTTCGCGGATCCATGATTCTCAGACCTTACGGCTATGCGATCTGGGAAAACATCCAAAAGGAGCTCGACAGTCAAATCAAACAAACAGGCCATGAGAATGTATACATGCCGCTATTTATACCAGAAAGCCTGCTTCAAAAGGAAAAAGATCATATAGAAGGGTTTGCACCTGAAGTTGCTTGGGTAACGCATGGCGGGGAAGAAAAGCTGACAGAACGCTTATGTGTCCGCCCGACATCAGAAGTCCTTTTTGCGGAGCATTTTAAAAACATTATCCATTCGTATCGTGATCTTCCAAAGCTATACAACCAGTGGTCAAACGTTGTGAGGTGGGAAAAGACAACAAGACCTTTCCTTCGAACACTCGAATTTCTCTGGCAAGAAGGTCATACGTGCCACGAAACAGATGAAGAGGCACATGAAGAAACGGTACGCATGCTTAACGTATACGCTGAACTATGTGAAGAATATCTCGCCATTCCGGTCATTAAAGGTCAGAAGACAGAAAAAGAAAAGTTTGCTGGAGCAAAATATACCTACACGATTGAAAGTCTCATGCATGACGGAAAAGCCTTACAGTCTGGAACTTCACATCATTTGGGAGACGGGTTTGCAAAAGCTTTTGGCATTGAATTTACGAACAGAGAAGGCAAACTCCAAACTGTGCAGCAGACATCTTGGGGCTTTACGACTAGAATTATCGGGGCAATGATCATGGTTCATGGTGATGACAGAGGACTGGTCGTTCCTCCGAAAATTGCTCCAACTCAACTTATGATTGTACCAATTGCTCAGCATAAAGAAGGCGTCCTCGATTTTGCTTACGACCTAAAAGATAAGCTTTCAAAAAACTTCCGAACAGGAATCGATGTCAGCGATAAGAAACCTGGCTGGAAATTTAACGAATATGAAATGAAAGGGATTCCTCTTCGTTTAGAAGTTGGACCACGGGACATTGAACAGCAGCAGGTTATTTTAGTTCGCCGTGATACGGGAGAAAAACAGACCGTTTTGCTGCAAGATCTAGAAACTCAAGTTCAGCAGATTCTTAACGATATTCAAAATAGTTTGTTTGAAAAAGCAAAAACACATAGAGAAAATCAAACAACTACAGTGACATCATTTGATGATTTTAAAGATAGTCTTGCCCATAAAGGCGGATTCATTAAAGCCATGTGGTGCGGAGATGAAGCGTGTGAAAACTATATTAAAGATGAAACAGGCGCAACATCGAGATGTATGCCATTTGAACAAGAGAAGGTCTCAGAAAAGTGTGTATGTTGTGAACAAGAAGGTAAGCACCTCGTTTATTGGGCTAAAGCTTATTAAATTGTTTGGGGACAGACCCGGGGTCTGTCCCCAATCTTTTTTTGATTAAACTCTATGAAAAATATTTTTTCCGTATAAAATAGATAAAGTGGCTATGAATCTATTTAAGGAGAGAATGTAATATGAAAAATACGTGGAAAGCGTACCGCTCGCCTATTATTTTACTTTTGGCTATTATTGTCGGAAGCATTGTCGGTTCAACAATGGGCAAGGATGCAGCGGTTCTAAAGCCGTTTGGGGATTTATTTCTAAACGTTATGTTCATGATTGTTGTTCCACTCGTTTTCTTTTCCATTTCATCGAGTGTGGCGAACATGGCTGGAGCAAAACGATTTGGTAAAATCATTAGCTCTATGCTGATCGTCTTTTTGTTTACAGGTACGGTTGCAGCAATCATCAGTATGGCTGGAATTAAGATTTTTCCGCCTTCAGAAGGAGTTAAAATCGACCTTGTAAAACCTGATTCATCAAGCGAACAAGTATCAATCGGTGATCAACTTGTAAGTACGGTAACGGTACCAGACTTCGTCGACCTTTTAAGCCGTGCAAATATGTTAGCACTTATTCTTTTTTCCGTTTTACTAGGACTGGCAACGTCAAAAGTCGGAGAGAAAGCAAAACCACTCGCAAACTTTTTATCTGCGGGAAGCGAAGTTACTCTGCAGATGGTGAAGTACGTCATGTACTATGCACCAATAGGGTTAGGTGCTTATTTCGCAGCATTAGTTGGAGAGTTTGGTCCAACACTGCTTGGTTCTTATTTTAAAGCGGTATTGTTCTACTATCCTTTCTCTATTCTGTATTTCTTTGGTTTCTTTACGCTTTATGCGTTTATGGCTCATGGAAAGCTTGGGATTCGTACATTCTGGAAAAACATGCTTTCGCCATCTGTTACAAGTCTTGCAACATGCAGTTCAGCTGCAAGCATCCCTGTTAACTTAGAAGCAACAAAGAAAATGGGAGTGCCAGATGATATCAGCGAAACGACAATCCCGCTTGGTGCAACACTTCACAAAGATGGTTCGGTTATCGGTGGAGTTCTAAAAATCACGTTCCTTTTTGGGATTTTCGGTATGGATTTCTCAGGCCTCAACACGTATCTGCTTGTTGGTGGTGTTGCTCTTTTAGTAGGGATGGTTATGGGAGCAATTCCTCAAGGTGGTTTAATCGCAGAAATGCTGATTTTGTCCCTGTTTGGTTTTCCTCCAGAAGCTCTTCCAATCATTGCTGCGATCTCAGCTATCATTGACCCGCCGGCCACATTGCTGAACGCAACAGGGGATAATGTAGCAAGTATGATGACAGCACGTTTAGTTGAAGGGAAGAACTGGCTCCTAAAAAAGACAGCTCCATTAACTCAGCAAAAAGGTGCATAAAAATGGAAGACTCTCTAACTTACACTATAGTTAGGGAGTTTTTTTGATCAATGATACTCGTTACATAAATATGTTGAAACATATTTAGAAGTTTTACGTATAACATAAAAAAAGCCCGGGATAAGCCCAGGCTTTGTACATTAAAGGAATAAATTTAAAACAAAATAAGATAAAGCGGCTAATAAAGCAGAGATTGGCAATGTAATACACCACGTGATCAACATTGTTTTTGCAGTACCCCATTTAACACCTTTTAAGCGGTGAGATGCACCTACACCTAAAATAGAAGATGTAATTACGTGTGTTGTACTAACAGGGATTCCTAAAACAGACGCTCCAAGTATGACAGAAGCACCTGTTAAATCCGCAGAAACACCGTTAACAGGACGAATCTTCATTATCTTCCCGCCAACTGTTTTAATAATCTTCCATCCACCTACGGATGTTCCAAGCCCCATTGCAAGCGCACAGGAAACTTGTACCCATAATTGAATGTCCGTACTGTCTGTGTAGCCGTTTGCGATTAAAGCCATCGTGATGATTCCCATCGCTTTTTGCGCATCGTTTGTTCCATGTGAATAGGCTTGGAATGCAGCTGTAACAACTTGAACTTTACGGAAACCATTGTTTGTTTTCGTTAAGTTACTATTTTTAAACAACATCTTAATAATATTATAAAAGATAAATCCAACTGCAAATGCTAAAATCGGTGAAAGTAGTAAACCGTAAATAATTTTAAGAAATCCAGAATAATGCAAAGCCCCAAATCCTGCAGCTGCGATCGCAGCACCTGCGATGGATCCAATAATGGCATGTGATGAGGAACTTGGAATACCGTAGTACCACGTAATTAAGTTCCAGGCAATTGCTGCAATAAGAGCTGCTAGTATAACCACTGACCCGTTTTGAAGTGTAAAGGGATCCACGATATCTTTTGTGATTGTTTTGGCAACACCAGTAAACGTCATGGCTCCGACAAAGTTCATGACAGCAGCCAGTATAATGGCTCTTCTAGGTGTTAAAGCTTTTGTTGAAACGGATGTTGCAATCGCATTCGCTGTATCATGAAACCCATTGATAAAATCAAAGGTAAGCGCACCGATTACAACAAGAATGGTAATGAGTAATACTGTATCCATACCAGCCACCCGTTACGCGTTTTTCATAATGATAGATTCGATTGTATTCGCAACGTTCTGGCAGCTGTCGGCAATGCCTTCAAGCACTTCATACATTTCTTTGTACTTAATCACTTTAATTGGATCTGTTTGAGTTGCAAACAATTCACGCTGTGCTTCACGATATAAATCGTCACATTTTGATTCGTAATCTTTAATTTTAATAGCATGTTCACGCATTTCAAGAAGTTTTTTCTCGGATAAAAGGTTAACTGTCAGTAGAATTTCATCAGCGCTTAGCTGGATGTACTCAACAAACTTAACCATGTATTGATCAGGGTTTGTGATCGCATAAATGTCAAACAAAGCAGATGATTGCTCAATTCCATCTAAAATATCATCCATGCTCATTGCAAGTGACAAGATATCTTCTCTCTCAATAGGTGTAATAAATACTTTGTTCAGTTCCATGATTACCGTATGAACGTAAGAGTCACCTTTTGATTCAAGTTGTTTCAGATGATCTGCAAACTCACGCAAGTCATCACTGTTCTTGATTTTGAAGTCGTGGAAGTAACCAGCAGATTCTTTTAAGTTGCTGGCAATATCCGTTAGCATGACCATGAACTTATCCTTTTTCTTTGTAAACATAGTACCCTCCAAAAGAAATGTCTTTAATCCTTTTTCTTTGTTTCTCTTTTTTATAATGGCAGCTTTTCTCTATGTAAGCTTTTTACCCATCCAAAACATTATATATAAAGTCGAAAAAAATTGATAGTTTTTGTCGAATTTGTAGGTTTTGTAATCAAAAATTTACAAACAATTTACAAAAGGGGTATTGCTAATTTTGTTTGGATATTCCTATTGAAAAGGTGGCTTTAAACTGCTTCCTCATTCGTTCAACAATCCAGAATCTATCCAGCCAGGAAAAAAGAACGGAAATTAATGACCCGTTCTTAAGTCCTCAATATGCAGTTGACGTAATTAAGCGGTCTTTAACCATTTGTGCTCGTGTAATGCTTTCCCTTACGATCGGTCCGGTAGATGGGTGAGTAAGAATTTCTTCAGTTGTCAGCCAAAGTATATTCTCGACCTCATCTTTACTTTTGGGGTGAGCTTCACCTGATTCGTATTTAGCCAGCATGACGATATCTACAACTTTCTTACCTGAATCCGAGATAAAGGAAGTACTATGGACGTAGTGAAGAGGTTTATATATTGTGACACCTACTTCTTCATATACTTCTCGAATGGCTGTTCGCTCTAGGATATCAGAAGAGTTTCCTTCATCCTCGACTTGACCGCCTACTAGAGAAAGTGCACCAGCGGCATGTTCTTCTTTTAAACTGCGTTGAATGATTAACCATTTATCCTCTTTGTAAACTGCGGCTTCTACATTAACAATAAACATGATTCATCTCCTTAACATGCTTGTTTATATGGTTGTTTCTTTAATCATTTTGGCATAGACAATCCATAGAAAAACATTTGAAAAATATCAGTGGCCAGCTTTTTACCGTTTTCGCCCGTGATCATTGAAATCAGCATATCGTTATTGAAAAGCTGAATATAAAGCATAATCGACTGCTCAGACAATTTCGGATTGATCTCTCCGTTCTGCTGCGCTTCTTTTATTAACCCTATAATTAACGGAATGGCATATTTGGCTTGAAATTCAGACAGGTAAGTTCTTAACTCTTCATCGTTTAACATCATCTCTTGAATTACTTCAGGATGGATGTTCAGCACCTCGTTTGTTTTATGAAGAATGCTTGCTTTCATTTTTTCTTGAAAGGAAAGGTCTTTATTAAATAGATTCTTATGGAACTCATATTGCTGTTCAGTAAAGTCTTTAACAACTTCCCGAAACAACGTTTCCTTGCTTCCGAAGTGATTATAGATGGTCACCTGTGATACACCGGCTTGCTTAGCGATGTCTTCGATTTTTATATCTTTAAAGCCTAGTTGCTGGAAGAGGGAAAAAGCAGCTTGTTTGATATCTGCTTTCTTTTGTTCTTTGCGACGTTCATATCCGTTCAATTTCCTTCACCTCTTTATTAGAATAAAACATATTTTGAAAAATAACAAATAAGATATTTCAAAAAGTATTGCTATGAAAAGAGAAAAGAGATATGATGATTTTGAAATATAATCGTAAAAATATTTCAAAAAGAGGGTGGGACAATGATTAAAGTAGAGGGACTTACAAAGGCATTCACACCAGAAAAAGGATTGTTTGATCTGCATTTTGAAGTAAAAAAAGGTGAAGTTTTTGGATATATTGGACCGAACGGTGCTGGGAAATCAACAACAATTCGTCACTTGATGGGGTTTATGAAACCAGATAGCGGTCATGCTTCAATCCATGGGATGGACTGCTGGAAGGACTCTGCCCGTATACAGGAGCAAACAGGCTACCTTCCCGGAGAGATTGTGTTCTTAGAAGGAATGACAGGTTTGGGCTTTCTGACTCTTATTCAACAAATGAGAAAGTCGAAAGAAACAAAAAGAAGAGATGAACTGATTGAACGGTTTCAGTTGGATGTAAAAACTCCTATCCGTAAGATGTCTAAAGGGATGAAGCAAAAGGTAGGAATTATCGCTGCATTCATGCATGAGCCTGAAGTGCTCATACTTGATGAACCTACTTCAGGACTTGACCCTCTAATGCAGCGTGTATTCATTGATTTGATTTTGGAAGAAAAAAAGAAAGACAAAACCATTCTCATGTCATCACATAGTTTTCAGGAAATTGAACGTACATGTGATTCGGCAGGAATTATAAAGGATGGCAAATTAGTTGCGTTAGAAGACATGCATTCGCTAAGAACCGTTCAACGGAGAGTGTTTGAAGTGAAAGTTAAAACCGATGAGGATATAGAAAAAATGGTTCAATCCTCACTTTTAACGGAAGTAAGAGGGAACAGAACCGTCCACATCACCGTACAGGGAAATGACCAGGAATTTATCCAATTGTTAAGTCAATGTGAAGTGCAACATTTGGATACAAGGCCACAGGATTTAGAAGATATCTTTATGCATTATTATGACAGAAGGGAAGTGGCAAGATGAGCTGGCCTCTATACCTTTCTATGATGAAGAGCCATCTGAAGATGCTTGGTGGTTTTATATATGGTGCCGTAGCTTATATCGTACTAATTATATGGATCTATCCATCCATCGCAGATATGAAGGGATTTAACGACATGATTGCCGCATTGCCAGAGGGAATGCGAAAGCTGATCGGAATGGAGAATGGCATTAACTCGTTGTCTGACTATATAGCGGGTGAATTTTACGGCATGTTGTTCTTGATCATTTTGATGGTATATGTGATTTTAACTTCCACCCGATTAATGGCACGCCTTGTAGATCAAGGATCTATGGCGTATTTACTCGCAACGCCAAATTCAAGGCTTAAGATTGCTGTAACACAAGCGGCTGTCATGATTACGGGACTTGGCTTAATCGTGGCTTTTACTACTTTAAGCGGCATTGCAGCCAGCGAGTGGCTGATCAGCGGTTATGAACTGGACGTTGCGTCATTCATTAAACTAAATGTGTTAACCTTCCTCATTTTTTCCTGCATTGCAGCTTATTGCTTCCTTATTTCATCTGTATGTAACGATGAAAAGAGGGCGCTCGGAATATCAGCAGGTATCACACTTGTTTTCTACATGTTTAACATGGCGGGCAAGTTAAGTGAGAAAACAGAATGGCTGTTAAACTTTTCAATCTTTAAGTTGTATGATCCCATTAAAATGATTAACAACGAAACAGATGCTTTACTGACGGGTTCCATCCTTACCGTAACAACGCTTCTTTTGTTTGCAATAAGCATCATTTTATTCAAGCGAAGAAATCTGCCGTTGTAAGTGATTCTAAATTCGTGAGGTTCCGTGTATAATAAAGTAATTAAATCCTGTCACATTAAAAAAAGTTAAACATACACTGTTAGAGCTAGGAACCGAATATTGGATAGTTTTCAGGCTGCTGTCGTAAAAGACGGCAGCATTTCTGCTTTTTAAGGGTACTTGAGGATGATAGTTATTATCAAATACACGGGAGGGATGTTCAGTGGAACTCTCTGCACGGACTCAACTTATTATGGCAACGACAGCTGGGGTATTCATACTTTCGGCCTGGATGATGGAAAAGTATACAGACTCCCCTTTTTATGTTCTTTTTTATCTGTTAGCTTTTGTTGTTGGCGGGTACGCAAAAGCGGTGGAGGGAATACAGGCAAGTCTCAAGAAAAAGCAGTTAAATGTAGAGCTTTTGATGATGTTTGCTGCGATCGGTTCGGCTGCAATTGGTTATTGGGGTGAAGGAGCTGTCCTTATTCTTATTTTTGCCTATTCTGGAGCGTTAGAGATGTACACTTTGCAAAAAAGTGACAGAGAGATTAGAGCACTTATTTCCCTACAGCCTGAAGAAGCTTGGCTCATTTCTGGTGATAAAGAATTTAGGGTGAATGCTTCATCCTTAGAACCAGGCAATATGATAAAGGTTAAGCCTGGTGAACGCATAGCTGCAGATGGCATTGTTTTAAAAGGCAGCTCATTTGTTAATGAATCAGCTCTGACAGGAGAACCGATACCAAAAGAGGTTGGAATATCATCAGCAGTTCTTGCGGGAACTCTTAATCAATCGGGTCTTCTGGAGGTCCAGGTTACAAAGCACATGAAAGATTCTATATTTCAAAGAATGATAGATCTTGTGAATAAGGCGCAAAGTGAAGCGCCTCCTGTTCAAAGAAAAATAGAAGAATTTGAAACGAAATATGTTCTTTTTGTACTGTTAGCTGCTGCGCTAACCGTTTTAGTGCCTGGATCAACTGGGATATGGAGTTATTCGGAATCGTTATACCGAGCGTGTGTTCTTTTAGTTGTTGCGTCTCCTTGTGCACTAGTCGCGTCCACCATGCCTGCACTTCTTGCCTCTTTATCAAATGCGGCTAAGCACGGAATTCTTTTTAAAAGTGGCGTTTTTCTAGAAAAGTTAAGCCTTGTTAACGTGGTCGCCTTTGACAAGACCGGGACATTAACAAAAGGCTGTCCTTCTGTAAAACTAGCTGAATATGTGCACGATGCATATGAAAGAGAAGACTTGATTTCTATCATATATGCCATCGAGAAAAATAGTACGCATCCGCTTGCAAAGGCAATTATGGAAAATCTTCAATCAGAGACAAAAAGGTCTCCACAGGAATTGTCTCTTTTCGAAGATTTTCCCGGGAATGGTGTAAGTGCTGTAATTGAGAGAGTCACTTGGAGAATTGGCAGTCGGAGCTGGACCGGGATCTCTGAAAAACAAGAATGCAAACTTTTGTCTGAAGTAGTAGAGGAGGAAGGGGAAGCGGGTCATACAGTTGTATATGTTACTGCAGACGATGAGCTTGCAGCCTATTTTTTAATTGGAGACACAATAAGGGAAGAAACAGTGGAAGCCATACAAGCTCTTCAGGAGAAACAGATTTTAACCCTTATGCTGACAGGAGATTCAAAACGGGGGGCAGAAGCAATTGGCAGACTGGCAAAGGTAGATCAAGTCGGTTATTCTTGTATGCCTGAAGATAAAGTTAATACCGTGAAAAATTGGAAAGAACGCCAAAACATTGTAGCGATGATCGGTGATGGGGTAAATGATGCTCCAGCACTTGCTGTCGCTGATGTTGGTGTAGCGATGGGCATGGGAAGTGATGCAGCCATTGAAACGGCAGATGTGGTGTTAATGAAAAACGATCTTAGCAAACTTCTTTATGCAATGAAACTATCAGAACGACTATCTAAAATTATTAAGCAAAATATTGCATTTTCGATCGGTGTCATTTTCGTACTGCTTTGTGCCAACTATCTAGAATTTCTTACCCTGCCGTTTGGAGTGATCGGACATGAAGGAAGTACAATTTTAGTCATTTTAAATGGCTTGAGGTTATTAAAGGGATAAAAAAAAGCCGGACATCATGTCGCGGCTTTTTTTTGCTTGTTAATTTATTTAAAATGAGTTTCGGTTAACATCACTTTGTTTCTTTTCGTAAGTCGAATCCGTTCCTGTTTTTTGCTGAGTATCGGTTGAATTCATCGTGCTTGGAGTTACGACAGCTTTTGTTTGTGTTTGTGAATTAGTTTGGAAACTGTCTTTTTCCGCTTCTCTTTTTGCCTCATCAATTGCAGATTTTGTTTCACTTTTCGCTTCG
The DNA here is from genome assembly GCF_043558025.1 of Fictibacillus sp. UD. Classification (NCBI taxonomy): domain Bacteria; kingdom Bacillati; phylum Bacillota; class Bacilli; order Caryophanales; family Fictibacillaceae; genus Fictibacillus; species Fictibacillus sp. UD. Next base: position 77,767 of record NZ_JARUHH010000002.1, on the reverse strand, counting down.
CTTACCGTACTCTTCGCTTCTTGCAATTTTTGACGTGCAGAAAAAGAGAGGTTTCCGGATTTTTCTTTAATGGATGCAACCGTGTCTTTTGCGTCCATCTTTCCAAGTTGTGCTTTAAGCTTTGTTTCATCTCTTAATTGCTGAGTGCGTTCCTTTAGCTTAATAGATGAATCACGCAGGTCGTTTCTAAATTCATTTCCTTTTTTAGGAGCATATAAAAGTGCTGCAGCCGCTCCAACTAGACTCCCAACTACAAGTCCTGTAGTAAATCCAGAAGAATTCCCTTTCTTGCTAACGTTTGTATCGTAATTGTCACGTGTTTGGAAATCCGAGTGTGTGAAAACGGGCTCCGCTGTAGTCGTTGTTGTCGTTGTATCGTTACGCATAGTATCAAATCCTCCTTTTAGTCTGTATACAAATCGTACCCGGATGGAAGAAGAACTAAACCCTTTATTGTTAGCAGGTATAGCATTTGCAAGTATAAACATAGAAAAAGCCGGGCAAATTACACCCGGCTGATTTCTATTTATTTCATTAGCTTTTGAGTTCAGGAAGCATACGAATTTCCTCATTCATTGCTGATTGACAAATGGGGCATTGCGGTTCTTTTTGCAAAGAATAGTCAGCGCGCATCCAGCATGAGCAACCGTCACTCGTACATGCCCATACCTTTGTTTCTACGTCTGGAATCGGCTCTGCAGGTTGTTTTGAAAAAAAGCCATAGATATCCCCCTTTTCTGTTCTACTTATAGTATACGCCTAAAAGAGGAAAAATATGTATCATTTTGATTACATATTTAAAATAGCTTTATTTTGAGCATGAATTTCTTTCGCCCACTGTGCATGAAGTTCTTTAATTTCCTTAGGGGAGTGAATGATGATATTCGTTTTTAAAGGCCACAAATATTCAGCAATTTTTTCTATGTATGTGACTAAAATATTCCCGGTAAGACCTTCAGTGTTTTCATTAATCTTATTTAAAAATTGATTCAAAATAGTGTGAGACTTGCAGTAAGGTAACCCACCTGGAGCAATTTCAGCTTCTAGTTTTAAATAGCTTCTTGGTGAAATTGCGGAAGCCCAGTTGTGAATCGTCACATTTGAGAAGTCTTTTACTTCCATAGGCTCATAGTTAATTACAGCGTTTTGAATGTCTATAAGTTTGAAAATATGAAAATCCATTAGTGAGTAACAATAAGCAGGACAATACCATTCACCATTTTCGCTATAAATACCAATCAGCTGAATGTTGCAATACATCTTTTGGTCGTTCATCTTATAGAGTATCGTAACGATTTTTTGTTTAACAGCTGCTTCTAATAAAATGGGTGCAAGTGAATTTTGAGGAGGCAATGGAAGTTGAATGGAAAGTCGCTTATGAATCTGCTCCCAGTTTTCCTTTGCATCGTCGGGCAAATAGTGATTTAATTTATTTTCAATGGATTTACTTTGCAGCTGAAACGGAAATGCTGTCTGTTTGTATGCTTGTAAGCTGTAGAGGATGGCTGATGCCTCCAATTCAGTAAATCCAATTGGTGGAAGGATCCGATCGTTTTCAATCCGATAACCGCCATGCGGTCCAAATTCTGAAACGATGGGCAATCCCATTTCAATAAGGTTTAATAGATCACGCTGTATGGTTCTCGTGGATACTTGGAACTCTTCAGCTAATTCTTTTAATGTGAAATGCTTCTTTGAGTTTATGGAAAGTAAAAGTCTTTCCAACCTTTTTATCTTTGACATGTTTGACCCCTATTTTTTGTATTCAAACTTTAGTACTAGTCTTGTCTGTTATATCGTACATTTTTACTGAAATGTTAAGGTTTATCCAAATAAAGTCAAAAAAAATATTGCTTTTCTTGAAAGGTTACTCTTATTTAAAAAAAGAAGAGGGGATCAGTTGATTTCTCCCTTCAGGATGCTTACATTCCTCCGGGGTGTGCGCAGAGCGGCAGTAAAAGGTGGGTTATCAAGGAATTAGTCCTATCGTTCATAAACTAAAATGATTCAAGAAGGCCATGGGCGCTTTTCACATCCATTTCTCTTATAACGCAAGCGGTGAATAAGGACACCGCACCTCCTGCGGAAAACGAGTCATGTAGCAGGAATGAACTCTATTAAATAGCTTATTTCAATGTAATCAAATAAAAAAACACGTTATTCTAAATAGAATACGTGTTAATTCTTAAGTATGAAAGGTAGTAAAACTAAGCTGCGTATATTGTTTTAGAGGGATTTTTAATTTAGTTCTTAACGATTGAAGAAAGGTGTTCAATACAATGAACCATATCATCAAGCTGCTTTTGAGTCAGCTGTGACATGTACTTCAATAGTACTCCGTTTCTTTTTTCCTGAATCGCAGTAAATGCTACTAAACCGATTTCATTTAGCTGCACATATACAATTCTTCGATCCAGATCTGAGCGATAACGATCCACTAATCCCCGTTTTACCAGACGGTCAATGATAACGGTAGTAGCACTTGCGCGTACTTTCATAGCATCAGCAATCTCAGAAACCGTCCATTTCTCGCGGGCGGAAAGTGTCTTTAGTATTTGGAATTGAGTGGAGGTAATCTCTTCTTCTTCCCAAATCTCAGGTTTTAACACATCCATGATTTCTACAAATGCTTTCTCGATGCGCTCTACATCCATTAATACATTTCTACTATCTGCTACCACTTTCACAGTACTGCCTCCTTAGCTTACATTACTCCTATTTTAATATAAATTTCCGATAAGTTCCATTAAATGTAGTATAAAGTATCTAGTTTTTAATGTGTACCCCTGTGCTAGTATTTAAACTATTGAAATATAGATTTAATTTAGAAATAAAAATATTTTTTCTAGAGAAAAGAGGAATTTCTTTTCTTTCTATCTAATAAAAAATAGAGAGATAAAGGGGGATGCAAGATGGCACGTATTGCATGGGTTACAGATAGTACAAGCTGTATTACCCAAGAAGAAGCTAAGAAGTTAGGTATTCATATTATCCCGGTTTCAATTATTATGGAGAACAAAATTTACAAAGATGGTGTAGATATCACACCGGATGAGTTTTATTCAAAATTAGAAACCGTCACAGAATTGCCTAAAACAAGCCAGCCTACGGTGGGGGAGTTCTCCGATTTTTACGAAGTTCTTAAACAAGATTATGATTGCGCAATAGCCATACACGTTTCCGAGAAATTTAGCGGAACAATCAACGGCTCTAGACTTGGTGCGGAAATGGCCGATTTTCCAGTACACATTGTGGACTCTAAAATAATATCGGAATCAATGAAACAGCTTCTATTAAAAGGGATGAAGCTTGAGGAAGAAGGTTTGGAACCAGAAGAAATAGCTTCAGTGCTTCGAGAAACAGCCAATCACGTCAAAGGCTATGTATGTATTGGAAGTCTTGAACAGTTAAGAAAGGGAGGAAGGTTATCAGGAACAAGTTTCCTAGTGGGAAATCTTCTTCAGATCAAACCAATCCTTACATTTGACGATGGTTCACTCGTTCCTTTTGAAAAGATCAGGACACTTAAGAGAGCAGAGTCACGTGTACTCGCTCTGTTTGAAGAAGCTGCTGAACAAAAAGGTGCTTATGGAGTAAGTGTGGTATACAGCGGATCTTCTGAGAAGGCAGAAGACTGGCTTCATCTATTAAAAGAAAAATATCCAAACATCACATTCAACTTAGGACAGCTGAGCCCGGCAGTCGGTGTGCATGTAGGAGCAGGAACGCTAGGCATTCTTTGGTTTGAAGAATAGGGGTCTGACCCCACACAAATACAAAAGCAGCAAAAATGTCCATTTCAAATGGACATTTTTGCTGCTTTCAAGCTCTTCTGCTTCCATACACTTTTGCCTAATCATGCATTTTCCACCAATCCACTCATCAGATGTTTACGGTTTAAGAATTTTTATGTGCTATTAAGTTAAAAACTGAACTGAAATAATTGTTTTTTTGTTCATTTTTAGATAAGGTAATAGTCAGTGTAACAAGTAGAGGTTAAGAGCCTTTATTTTGTGGAATAATACAAAACAGATATAAATACATAAAATGGAGTGATATGAGCAATGGAAATCGGTTTAATAGGCCTTGGTAAAATGGGCTTTAATATGGCGCTAAACATGAATGACAAAGGATATACAGTTTTCGCTACAGATGTTAACAAAGACACAGTTAAAGAGATCTCTGAACAAGGCGTTAAAGGCGTACAATCAGTAGAAGAGCTAGCAAATTCATTCTCAGGAAGAAAAGCAGTAATTCTTTTAGTACCAGCTGGTGAAATTGTTGATGGAGTTATCAATGAACTGAAACCGCATCTAACAGAAGGCGATATTATCGTAGATGCTGGTAACTCTATGTACAAGCATACACTTCGCCGCTACGAAGAGCTTAAAGCTTCAGGCATTCACTTTGTAGATGTAGGTACGAGCGGCGGTACAGACGGTGCTCGCTACGGTCTTTGTGCGATGATGGGTGGAGATGATGATGCAGTAAATTACCTTGCTCCTCTATACGAAAAGATTTGTGTGGAAAAAGGATTCCTAATCACAGGCCGTGCTGGATCTGGTCACTTCTTGAAGATGGTTCATAACGGAATTGAGTACGGTATGATGCAAGCGATCGGTGAAGGATTCGAGATTCTTGATAAAAGTGATTTCGATTATGACTATGAGGCTGTTTCAAGAGTATGGAACAACGGATCCGTTATCCGTAGCTGGCTGATTGAACTTATGGAAAATGCATTCAGCAAACAGCCTAAACTTGAAGATATCCGCGGTGTAATGAACTCTTCAGGAGAAGGAATCTGGACCGTTGAAGCAGCACTTGATTACCAAGCGTCAGCACCAGTTATCGCACTATCCCAATTCATGCGTTTCCGTTCTTTAGAAGACGATACGTTCCACGGAAAAGTAGTTGCGGCACTTCGTAACGAATTTGGCGGACACGCAGTAGTGAAAAAATAATAGCTGGCTCATTAAGACCTCTTTGCTTGCATTCCTAAGCGGAGGTCTTTCATTATTTTATTGTGTTCCAACATATACTAGAAAAAAGAGATACGGATAGGAGCTATCATTATGGAACAAAAGTATGTTCGAGAATCTCGAACCGTAAAATCGTCTGTCGTGCTTCCACCGGATACAAATAATCATGGAACGCTGTTTGGCGGGAAACTGATGGCATACATTGATGATGTCGCAGCCATTTCAGCTATTCGTCATGCTCGGAAAAATGTCGTGACCGCATCAACTGATTCTGTTGACTTTTTACAGCCGATTAAAGAGGGGCATTCCGTTTGTTTGGAGTCGTTTGTGACGTGGACAAAAACCACCTCAATGGAAGTGTTCGTTAAGGTAATTGCAGAAAATTTATTGTCTGGTGAACGCAAAGTATGTGCGGTATCCTTCTTAACATTTGTTGCATTAGATGAGGAAGGAAAGCCATCACCCGTGCCAAAAGCAATCCCGGAAACACCAGAAGAAAAATGGCTTAACGAACATGCTCCTGAACGTGCAGTTGCAAGAAAAAAAAGGCGTGAAGAAAGCAAAAAATTAGCAAAAGAGTTTGGTGTCAAAAAGCCTTGGGATCCGATGTGAGTATAAAGATTTATTTTTAAAAAATTACAGATGTTAAGATTCGCATTTTGAAAATAAGATGCTATAATAAATATAACCTTTTTCCAGCCAGGGATACAGAACCCTGGCAATTAAACTGTTATTTGTTAGAGCTCCAAATCGTTTTGATCGATGAAAACGATTTTGGGGCTTTTTTGCATTTTTTTAGAAAGTATAAGCACGTGGATTTTCGACGTTGCAGCCAGTTCGAGCCATTCATCCAAGCACAACTATTACTTACGCGAAAGGACTAGACGTCAGCCAAGTTTCCTTATGTTTATTACATAACCATTGGGAGTTCCGTAAATGCTATGAAAAGAATGGTAAAAAGGCGGTTGGTTATGCGGAACAGAAGAAAACGCCCAATGATTAAAACATATAAGAAATTATCAGATATGATTGCTGAAAAAAAGCTTGGCGAAGCATCTTCTCTCCAATCAAAAACTAGTTCAGAAGGAATTCAGCCCCAGGACCAAAAACAAGAATTAAAAGAAGGAAAGCTGAGTCCGATCTTACACGTTACGGTTGACAGCGTAAAAAGGCGTCTGGGTAACCCGATGGATTTAATCGTAAGAGAGTTTGAGTTTGAACTCGAACGAAAAATTACAGCTACTCTCTTGTTCTTAGAAGAGATGAATGACTCTCAGCTCTTAAACGAATTTATACTAGCTCCTTTAATGTCCTTAACTTCTGAAAAGCAATCCTCTCCAGTACCCGTTGGTCATGCACTGCACTATATCAAACAAAATGCGGTTGCACTAGGAAGAGTTTTGGATGTAGAGACAGAAGAGGAAATATTGGACGCACTTCTTTCTGGTTTAAGTGTTCTTTTAGTAGAAGGAAATACAAAAGGTCTCAAGATGGGCACGAACGGCGGCCAGGTAAGAGGGATTGAAGAGCCTACATCAGAGGTTGTGATTCGCGGGCCCAAAGATTCGTTTACGGAATCTCTAAAAACAAACATTTCTTTAATCAGAAGAAGAGTCCGATCCCCAGATTTAAGGGTGGATAAATACAGAATCGGTGATGTGACACATACGGATGTAGCGATAGTTTATTTGGATAACATCGTGAACCCAAAGTTAATTAAAGAGATAAAAGAAAGAATTAAAGAGGTAAAAACAGATGGATTGCTAGAATCTGGCCAGCTGGAAGAATTCATACAAGACGAGACCGTGACCGTCTTTCCTCAGTTTATGAATACGGAAAGACCTGATGTGGTCATCGGTAATCTACTTGAAGGCCGTGTAGGAATCATGGTGAATGGGACACCATTTTCATTAATAGCACCCACTCAATTCATTCAATTCTTTCAGTCATCCGAAGACTATTACATGAGATATGACATCAGTACCTTTCTGCGTTTATTAAGATTTTTGGTATTCATCATTTCGCTGATCGCACCATCTATCTACATTGCGCTGACAACATTCCATCAAGCGATGATTCCGTCCACCCTTCTTTTTGGTATTGCTGCTCAGCGTGAAGGTGTACCGTTTCCAGCGATCGCAGAGGCATTAGTCATGGAAATCACGTTTGAAATATTGCGTGAGGCTGGAATTAGGATGCCGCGTGCTGTTGGTGTAGCTGTATCAATTGTAGGAGCTCTCGTTTTAGGACAAGCAGCCGTGCAGGCAGGGCTTGTGTCCCCTGCAATGGTAATTGTAGTAGGAATTACTGCAGTGGCCAGTTTTGCCATTCCTTCCTTTGCAGTTGCAACTTCTGCCAGGTTATTGCGATTTCCATTAATGATTATTTCATCTGTATTTGGTTTTTATGGACTTACACTTGCTTTAATCGTTATTATCGCTCATTTAACAAGCTTAAGATCTTTTGGTTATCCTTATTTAAGCCCGTTTGCACCCATACAAACAGAGGACCTTAAAGACAGCCTCTTTCGCTTTCCAGGTACAAAGCTGTTTAAACGGCCAGAAAAGCTGTCAAAGAAAAATCAAACACGTACCCAGACTTACCAAGTAAAGAAAAAAAGAGAAGAGGAGACAACAAGATGAATTATCTTAAATGCAGTCTTTCTCTAATAATCTGTCTTCTTTTTTTAACAGGGTGCTGGGACCAAAATGAGCTGGACGAACTCTCAATCGTTATGGGCATCGGAATTAATATTGATAAAAAAGGTGATCTCATCGTTTCGTATCAAGTAGTGAATCCTACAGAAGTAGCCCCTGGGATTACGGGAGCAGGAGGAGGGAAACAGCCTGTTTTTACGGTATATGAAGCAAAAGGCCGTAACTTGATGGAAGCAACAAGAAAAGCTTCAAAGCAAACTTCAAGACGCTTGTTTTTTGCGCATGCAAGGATGCTTGTGTTTAGCGAAAAACTAGCAAAAGACAGTATTTATCAAGCGCTGGATATGATCTCACGTGATCCCGAAGTACGGTCTACGATTCAAGTTCTGATAGCCAGAGGCACAACACCGTCAAAAATTCTGCGTACTTTTACTGCGATCGACAAAGTAACGTCTGACGAGGTAGCAACGATTCTTCAAATTTCAGAAAAAAACTGGGGAGAAAATTTGCAGCAAGATATTAACGAAGTACTTCAATCGATTATTAATGAAGGCGGAGAGCCTCTTATTAATGGAATTCGGCTAAACGGTGATAAAGAATTGGCGGTAACCGCACAAAACTATGAGGTGGGAGATCCGGCCCGAATTCAGTTATCAGGAATGGGAGTATTTAAGGACGGTAAGTTAAAGGGATGGATTGACGGTCCTGAAGCAAGAGGTATTCTCTGGGTTAGAGGGAAGCTTACCAGTTCTGCTATTACGGTCCCGTGTAAGGGGAATAAAGTGGGATATTCAATCGAGGTTGTACGCTCTAACACGGAGCTGTCAGCAAATACGAAAAGTAACGAACCTTCCATAAACATAACTGTTTATCCAGAAGCAAACATCGCTGAGGCGAATTGTGCAGTGAATCTAGAGAAGCCATCTGAGATACTTAAAATCGAGAAAAACTTTAACGCTGCTATCGAAAAAGAAATTAAGAAAACGATTGAAGCTGCCCAAAGCTTTAACAGCGATGTACTAGGGTTTGGAGAATTATTATATCGAGAAAATCCAAAGAAATGGCGTAATGTTTATAAAAAAGAGTACCGACGAATTTTTCCGGAGTTAAAAGTAAACGTACATGTTGACTCGCGTATAAGAAGATCTGGAATACGAACATCACCGTTTTTATTTGAAGAAAAGAAAGAGGATCCAAAATGAAAACGTATAAGATAGATATTCAGCAATATTTTATCATCATCGTTTTGTTTGAACTAGGCAGTGCCATCCTTGTAGGTCTCGGAATGGATGCAGGAAGAGATGCCTGGTTTGCCATCCTGCTCGGCATGCTGTGCGGGATGGTTCTCTTCTTAGGTTATTTCTTTTTGTACAATCAATTTCCAGAAATGTCATTAACGCAGTATCTTCAAGTCTTATTTGGAAAGCATGTAGGAAAAATATTTGGCTTCTGTTATTTGATGTATTTTATGTACTTGGCTTCAAGGGTACTGCGTGACTTTGGGAGTCTGCTATTATCTGCGGTGTTTGTCCAGACACCAATAATTGTTGTAAATACTTTAATGATTGCAACAATCGTTTACGTTTTGAAATTAGGCTTTGAGGTACTTGTAAGAACAGGGGAAATTATTTTTTCTCTTGTGGTCCTTCTAGGAGCTACATTGGCAATCCTTGTATTATCAGCAGATTTGATGGAGTACAATTACTTGCTTCCCTTTCTAGGAAAAGGTTTTATGCCTGTCTTAAAGGCCGCATTCCCTGTAACACCTACGTTTCCTTTTGGAGAAATGGTTGTTTTTACGATGCTGTTTCCATATTTGAAAACAACTAAGAAAAGCAAGGCATTAACGGTAGGCCTAGTGGCCATGGCGATAAGCGGAGTTATCTTAAGTGCGACAGTTGCGATGGACATTGCGATCCTCGGCGGACATGTTGCAACTCATGTCTATTTCCCGTTACTTGCAGCTGTAGCGAAAATCAATCTAGGAGAGTTTATTCAGAGGTTAGATGCATTGGTCGTGTTCACCTTAATTATTGGAGGATTTTTTAAGATATCCGTCTTTTTTTATGTAGCAGTTAAGGCCGCACAGGATGTATTTGATGTGAAGGATGAAAAAAAGCTAATCGGACCCATTGGAATCGTTCTCATTCTTTCTTCCATCATTATTGCAGCAAATTATGTGGAACATATTACAGAAGGGTTAAAAGTAGTCCCGCATTATATACATGTACCTTTTCAAGTTGTTTTACCAGCTCTTTTCATACTTGTTTTTTTGATGAGACGGAAGAAGCTTAAGCATTTTGCTTCTTCTCCATCCACTTCGACAAAATAAAGGTTAAGATTGGCAAAATAATAAGTATCACAACAAGGGTGTATTCCACTTTATCTACATAGCGAAAGAATGAAAAAATAGAAGTTCTGAGCACGTTGATCGGTGTCATGCCCATATACCAGTCGATGCTTAACGTTAATGAGATCATGCTGAAAAGCAGTATAATGTAAATGATTACAGGATTTTTCAAAAATATCGCCTCCTGTATTTAGTTTTCACTGGATTGCTTTCCTTATCCAATCATGAAATGAGGTGCTGGGTTTTGTGCGGTAGATATATGCTCTATTACGACAAAGATGTGATTATTGATGCTTTTAACTTAATGAATGAATTTGATTATGATGAACGCTACAATATTGCGCCTAGCCAAAATATCCTTACGATCGTAAAAGCAAGTAATGGCAACCGGGCAGGCTACATGAAATGGGGACTTGTGCCGAAATGGGCAGATGACCCGAAAATCGGGTATAAACTTATCAATGCTAGAAGTGAAACGGTTGATGAGAAACCAAGCTTTAAAGAATCTTTTTACAAAAGAAGATGCTTGATACCAGCAAGCGGGTTTTACGAATGGGTAAAAGAAGGAAATAAAAAACAGCCTTATCAGTTTTCATTAGTGCAAAAAAAGCCCTTTGCTTTTGCTGGTATATGGTCAAGGTGGGCTGGTGAGGTAGATGGAAAAGAAGAGGAAAGGATTACGTGTTCCATTCTAACTAAATCGTCCAATTCTTCTATGGAGAAATACCACCATCGTATGCCCGTTATTCTTGAGGCTGATGAAGGAGATGTGTGGCTAGATCGTTACACGGAAAAAGGTAAGTTGCTATCCATTTTGCATTATAATAATCCTGAGCTATTTGTCGAACAAGTTTCATCAGAATTAAATCTGAATACAAGATAAGCCGACTCTTTTCAATGGTTGACGATCCACGAGAGGATGTTGGCTATTTTTTTATAATGTAAGTGGTAAATCAGAACTAGTTTGTAAATTTATTGTAAGTCTTTCTAACTGTTTTAACATAAAACTAACATTAACCTCGACAGAATTGTGTTATATTTTTCATGAATTGACGAAGTTTTACATACTAAAAGTTAGGTAGGTGGACCGATGTGTTCATGAAAATGACGAAAAAATTCACAAATATAGGTATCATGTTAGCGATGGTACTTAGCATGATTTTACCACTGCAGCAAACCGCTTCGGCAGCTGACGTTCTTACGGTTGGTGAGGCGATTGCTAATCAGAAACAAACTGATCAGACTGTTGAGGGTTATATTGTTGGTACTGTAAAAGGTGGAAGTGGCACATCCATTTCTTATCAATTTACAGGTCCTTTTACACAAGAGACTAATTTAGTAATTGCAGATTCTCCTAATGAAACAGATAAGGCAAAGATTATGCCTGTTCAATTGCCCACAGCTTTAAGAACAGCGTTAAATCTTAAAAGTAACCCGGATAACCTGGGGAAAAAAGTTCAAATAACAGGTGACTTATTAGAATACTTCTCTGTACCTGGACATAAGAACGCTAAATATTTTACATTTGTAGACGGAACACCTACTGAACCACAAGTAGAAGATGTAACTTCTTCACTTACAGGGGTAATTGTTTCAAAAGGAACTAGTGTTTCTCTTTCAACTGCAACACCTGATGCAGCAATTTATTACACAGTAGATGGATCAAACCCAACTACAGATAGCACTCTTTTCACGGCACCAATTGTAATTAATGATGACGTAACAATCAAAGCGATTGCTGTAAAAGAAGGTCTTAAGAACAGCAGTATTGCTGAGTTTAAATATCAAGTAGCACTTTCAGGACTTCGCATTCATGATATCCAAGGTGCTGGTCACAATTCACCTGTTGCAGATAAAGCAGTTGAAGGTGTAGAAGGTATCGTAACAAAAGTAGTTGATGACAGAAATTTCTACATGCAAGATTTAGAACCAGATAACGATTCTAATACATCTGAAGGAATCCTTGTATATAAGCCAGATCATGGACAAACGGTAGGCAATGTCGTTTCTGTAAATGGCCAAGTTAAAGAATGGGTTTTAGAAGGTTACTCAGATAAATTGAAAACTGATCTAGCAATGACTGAAATTAATGCTCAAAACGGAAGTATCTCAATTTTAGAAGAACACCATGTACTTCCAAGTGCTTTAGTAATCGGAATGTTCGGCCTGCAACAGCCTACAAAAGTAATCGATAACGATAACTTCAAAGAATTTGATCCTCAAGAAGATGGCATCGACTTTTATGAAAGCCTAGAAGGTATGCTTGTAGAAATTAATAACCCTGCTGTGATTGCACCTCAAAAATATGGTGAACTCGTTGTTCTTCCAGATCGCGGAGAATACAGCAGACTTAATTCTGCTGGGGGATTAAACATTACTGAATTTGATTACAACCCTGAACGTATTTTCGTAGATATGGGTGATGAAGATTTCGTTGCTAAATCAGGTGACTATTTTGAAGGTGCTATTACTGGTGTTGTAAGCTATGGCTTTAGCAACTATAAAGTATTAACGGATGTGGAAGACCTTCCAGCGTTCGTTGAAGGTAATACAAAACCGGAAGTAACACGCATTCATGAAAAACATAAAGAGCTGACAATTGCGAGCTTCAACGTTGAGAATTTTACAGCAAATGAAAAGGGAACTTCAGATGAAAAAGTTAGCAGAATTGCAGACTCGATTGTTCACAACCTAAAGTCTCCTGATATTGTAGGACTTGTAGAGATGCAAGATGGGAATGGGTCTACAAATGATGGGACTACTGATGCAAAAGAAAGCGCTGACCGTTTAATTGCTGAAATTACGGCTCAAGGCGGACCTGAATATGTTTACACAGATATTGCACCTGAAAACAATCAAGACGGCGGACAGCCAGGCGGTAACATCCGTGTAGGATTCATCTACAATCCTGAACGCGTTTCACTTGCGGAAGGTACAAAAGGGACTTCAACAGAAGCTGTAGATTACAAAGACGGCAAACTAACTCTTAACCCAGGCCGCATTGATCCAATGAATCCTGCTTTTGAAGACAGCCGTAAGCCGGTAGCAGCACAATTCGATTTTAATGGAGAGAGTGTAATAGTTGTTGCGAACCACTTTAACTCTAAAGGCGGGGATCAACCGTTATTCGGTAAGAACCAGCCTCCATTCTTGGGAAGTGAAGAGCAGCGACTTCAAATCTCTAAAATCGTAAATGGATTTGTAAAAGACGTTAAAGAAGAAGATAAGAACGCAAAAGTAGTTCTTCTTGGGGACTTCAACGATTTTGAATTCACCAAATCACTTGAAATATTAAAAGGTGAAGAACTGACAAACATGATTGAGAAAGTACCGTTTAATGAGCGTTTCACATACTCTTATCAAGGTAACGCCCAAGTACTTGATCATATTTTAGTAACGAACAACATGGCTAAGAAAACTAAGGTAGATATCGTTCATATCAACTCACAGTTCATGGAAGAGCACGGACGTGCGAGCGACCATGATCCTGTTTTGATTCAAGTGAAGCTAGATAAAGTAAGATAAATATACAAGAAAGCTGGCTTGTAGGTTATGTGATTAGCACATAACTAAGCCAGCTTTCTCTATATTAAGGCTTATCGTTACAATTAAGCTGTTTTTAATTGAAAGCAGCTTGTTTATCGGTGTAAATTGCAGGCTAACTGGTGAACGTGTAAAAAGTTCACGTACCGTAAATATCCTAAAATATGAAAAGGGCTGACTCCTAAGAGTTCAGCCCACATATAAAGAATTCCTGTTATTAGCGACGGTATCCGCCACCTAGTTGCTGTTCTGCCATTTGGACAAGACGTTTAGTGATTTCACCACCAACAGATCCATTCGCACGGGATGTTGTGTCAGGTCCTAGTTGTACACCAAACTCAGAAGCGATTTCATACTTCATTTGATCCAAAGCTGCTTGTGCTCCAGCTACTGATAATTCATTAGAATTGTTACGTGCCATATGTATCACCTCCTTGTATTACTAGTTTGGATATCTTTTACAAAATTATGCGAGTGCAGAAAAATATTTTTATAGATGAGAGAAATAGTAGGTATTCGCATATTTTTTAATAAACCGACACAAAAACACTGCCATGCCGTATGATAAATCATCCCCCTATTTTTATTTTCGAGAAAAGCATTGAGCTGGATTCCAGTTCAGTGCTTTTCTTATGTAAAGGCTTTAAACTAGCGGATACATAAAAGATATAGGAATTGCTGAATTTCGTTTTATAATGAAGAAGGACTTTTATAGAAAAAAGAGAATATGCATGCACATAAGAGAGCGGGTGGTGTAATGGGAAATCAAGAAAATAAAGATTTTTCCCGATGGAAAGGAATAGGACTGGCATTAGCCGGTGCTTCGCTTTGGGGTTTCTCCGGTAACGCAGCAGAATGGATCTTCTCCCATTCAGCCGTAACAGCGACATGGCTAGTGTCTGTTCGAATGATGATGGCAGGTGCACTTCTTTTAATCCTTGTTTCACTTCATCATAATGTTTTTGAAGTTTGGAGAAACAAAAGAGACAGAATCGATTTGATTATTTTTTCATTAACAGGAATGTTAGGCGCTCAGCTTACGTTCTTTTTAAGTATCGAGGCAGGTAACGCACCGACAGCAACTCTTCTTCAATTTCTAGGGCCAGTGTTCATCACAATCTATTTTGCTTTAAAATTTTTAAAATGGCCAAAACGAAAAGAATGGATTGCCGTACTCATGGCACTTTCAGGAACCTTTTTGCTGTTAACAAACGGAAGTTTAGACGAGATCACGGTTTCCAAAGAAGCGATCTTCTGGGGTGTGTTGTCAGGGGTTTCCGTTGCTGTTTATACCGTTTATCCTGTTCGGCTGTTAAAGAGATACGCGTCTGCAACCATCGTAGGGTGGGCGATGCTATTGGGAGGATTGACTGTTTCAATTTTTACGCAGCCGTGGCAGGCAGGTTTTATTGATTGGTCATTGTCTTTATTTTGGATGCTTTCATTTGTTGTGGTATTCGGAACCCTTTTGCCGTTTTATCTATACTTAGACAGCTTAAAATACATTACTTCAACAGAGACGAGTTTGCTTGGAAGTGCAGAACCATTAGTGGCAACCATTGTTTCGGTCGTTTGGTTGGGAACGGCTTTTGGAAACTTTCAAACAGCAGGAGGCATGCTGATCATTCTAACCGTCTTCTTACTCTCCATGCCTGAAAAAGGAATATTGAAAATTGGCGGAACTGTTAATAAGTAAACGCATGATTTGACATTTATACGGAATCGTACCACTATTGTAGGGTAGAACTTACAACAGGAGACGATGCGAAATGAATGACAAAATAGTGTTTTTTGATATAGATGGAACGCTTGTTAACGATGAGAAGAAAATTCCTGACAGCACGAAAGAGAGTATCAGACAGCTAAAGAAGAATGGAGTGCATGTTGCCATTGCGACAGGCCGCGGACCATTTATGTTTGAACCAATTCGTGAAGAATTAGAAGTAGATTCATTTGTAAGTTTTAACGGATCTTACGTAGTATTTAAAGATGAAGTGATTCATAAAACGCCTCTATCAAGAGAATCGATACTAAAGATTGAAGCAGAAGCAGAACATGCGGGTCATCCACTTGTTTATTTGGATCATGAAAGAGCCACGAGTAATGCGGATAATCATGAGATTATTAAGAACTGTACGTTCAATCTAATGCCAAGCTATCCTGTTTATCATCCTGGTTTTTATAAAGAAAATGAAGTCTATCAAGTATTATTATTCTGCCAGGAACAACACGAACACGTATACCGTGACGGATACAAAGGAACGTTTGATTTTATCCGCTGGCACGAAAATGCATTAGATATCCTGCCAACAGGCGGTTCAAAAGCTAAAGGAATTGAGGCTTTCATGAAGCAAATGAACATGAAACCTGAGAATGTATATGCGTTTGGTGATGCGTTGAACGATATTGAGATGTTAACGGCAGCAGGAACCGGAATCGCGATGGGTAACGGTATGAAAGAAGCAAAAGAAGCAGCCGATTATGTTACAAAGTCAGTTGATGAGGACGGGATCTATCACGGATTGAAGCATTTTGGATTAATTTAAAACGATCTAGTATTTCTTGCTGTTTTTGAAAAAAGTTGATCTCCGTTACAGATACTCGCTTTCCGCGGGGCATTTTGTAGCAAGCATAATTTAAAGTTAAATTACCCTAGCCATTGGCTTAGGGTTTTTTGTTTGTCTGATTTTAAGGGAAAATGTTGAAAAAGTAATAAAAATAGGGAAATGTGGAAGGGATTTGCTTTGTTATAGCGAAAAAGGTTTATGAAAGTTAGAGGATTGACGATATAAGATTTACAGCAAGTAAAGAACGTTCTAACAGGAGTTGAAACGGGTGAAAGTAAATCAGAAGTTTTATCAGATATTTCTTATTGCGATCCTCATGATGGCTACGTATCACGTTAGTCCTGCATCTGCAGAAACGAAAACCGCTACAGTGAATGCGACAAGCTTAAATGTTCGCTCAGAACCTTCTACATCTGCCAAACAAATCGGCTCATTAAAAAAAGGTGCTGCTGTTAAGGTATTTAAGACTGAAAAAGGGTGGGCAAACATTGCGTTCAATGGTGGGAGAGCTTGGGTAAGTGCTGAGTTTTTGAACATAAGTAATGTTCCATCACGAAATACTCAATCTCAAAACGGAACAAGTTTATCAAAGAAAGCAAAAGTAACTGCGACTTCCTTATATGTTCGAAGTGGGGCTGGTACACAATATAAAGCGCTAGGTTCACTTAAAAACGGAACCATTGTCACCGTTGTTAAAGAAGAGGGTAAGTGGTCGAACATTACATATGGTTCTTTAAAAGGGTGGGTTAGTAACGCTTATCTGTTGATTCAATCAGGACAAGCACCAGCAGTTCAAAATCCAAAACCTGCAGATCCAAAACCAGTGAATACAGGAAAATCAGGAACGGTTACCGCTACATATTTAAATTTCCGTACCTCAGGAAATTTGAACGCTCCTATTATTGGTTCTTTAAAGAATGGCACAACTGTTCGAATCATATCCGAATCTGGCAGCTGGATGTCCATTCAAACATCTGACGGAAAAAAAGGATGGGTATCGAGTCAATATATATCAATTAATAGCGGAAGCTCACCGGTAGTATCGAGTCCAAAACCAAAACCACCAGCAGCACCTCCAGCATCTGTTTTGAAAAAGGTGGTTGTTATGGCGGATGGTGTGAATATCAGGCAAGGACCTTCAACGTCATATTTAATTGTTGGTAAAGTTAATCAAGGGGACGAATTTGCTTATATTCAATCTAAGAATGATTGGGTACAGTTAAAGCTGCCAAACGGTAATAGTGCCTGGGTTGCTGGATGGTTAGTAGCTGTTCAGCAAACATCCTCTTCTCCTAATCAAAATCCCGTACCTAAACCTTCCATTGGAGGATTAAAAGGAAAAAGGATTGTTATTGATCCCGGTCATGGCGGGTATGATCCTGGAGCTGTCGGAAAATCGTCTAAAACATTAGAAGCTGATCTTACACTGATGAGTGCGAGATTGTTAGCAACAGAGCTAAGCAAGGCAGGTGCCGTCGTAATACTGACACGCAGTGACAGCAGCTATATCTCATTAAACAAACGTGTAGAGATTAGCCATTATCATTTTGCAGATGCATTTGTAAGTTTGCATTATAATTCGGCTGCTGATAAATCAGCAACAGGCCTTTTAACCTTTTATTACGGCCAAAAAGATATTAAATTAGCAGACTCTGTTCACACAGGATTGCTTCAAGCGAACACAGGACTTAAAGGCGGAAATGTACGATTTGGAAATTTTCACGTTCTTCGTGAGAACAAACAGCCTGCCGTTTTGGTGGAATTAGGCTTTTTATCAAATCCATCCGACGAAATGACGATCAAGACCAATTCCTTTCAATCAAAAGCAGCTGCAGGAATTACGAGCGGACTGGCTAAATATTTTCAATAATGAAGCAGTGGCGGTGTTTTCAAAAGCGATGAACTTTTGAAATACCGCTTTTTTGCGGAAACCGATATACTGCTGTTATTAGTTGTTTTATTAGAGAGTACAAAAGTAGAATCTGTCCTTATGATGCGTACTGCTAATAATAATTTCACGTTAATCGTCATATATTCACGTTAATTAGATTAATTTCACGTTAGCTGTATTGGCGGTCTCTGCAACAAAAACACTTTACTGGATTTCCTACCCGCTTTTTACATATAATTAAAATCATAAATAGTAAAGTTAGTTAACAATAGGTGGTGACAAATTTGGAGAACTCTGGACTTATTCTTGAAGGTGGAGGAATGCGCGGTGTTTATACCGCGGGTGTACTTGATGTTTTCATGGAGAACAATCTTTACTTTCCATATGTAATAGGAGCTTCTGCAGGAGCCTGTAATGCTGTCTCTTATCTTTCCAGACAACATGGAAGAAATCGAACGGTTAACCTGGAATTCAGCTCACACCCAGAATACATTTCATATAAAAATTGGCTGTTTAAGAAAAAAGGATTGTTCGGTATGGATTTTATTTTTGATGAGCTTCCTAACCGGTTGGTGCCTTTTGATTATCAAGCGTTTAAGCAGTCAGAAGAGCGTTTTGTTGTGGTTGTTACAGACGTTAGAACAGGAAAACCTGTATATTTAAGCAGGGAAGATTATGAAGAAATGGATATCTCTAAAGTTTTGCGTGCTTCGTCATCGATCCCTTTTATTGCTCCAGTGGTTGAACTTGCGGGTGGGCATATGATGGACGGCGGCATAGCCGATCCCATCCCTGTTCATAAAGCTTTAGATGACGGGGTGAAAAAAGGAGTAGTCGTACTTACGCAAAACCATGGATATCGTAAGAAAAAGCCGAAAATGACTTGGGTGACAAAACGGTTTTACCCTGACTATACAGGACTTGATGAAAGCTTACGAGGCCGTTATTTAAAATATAATGAAACTCTGGATTTTATAGAGGATGAAGAGGAAAAAGGGAACCTATTCGTGCTGCGTCCGCTAGAGAAGATGAAAGTAAAACGAGTGGAGCGGGACCCAAAACGACTCGGAGTCCTTTATGAACAAGGCAGACTAGATGCACTAAACCAGCTTGAACAACTAAAAAACTGGCTAGCAAACTAAAGTTTTAATGAACGGACTAGATTGGACAGATTATCTTTTCAATCGGACAGATTAATGAATCAATCCGACAGATTATCTATTGAAACGGACAGATTATCTGCAGAATAATTTTCAAAAAGGGTGTTGCTTTCAACTTCATTATTATTTTCTACTGTGACCGTTGATTGGAGTGCAAGGTGGGAGACTCCTGCGGGACAGGCGGGCAGGTGAGACACTTATACGTGAAACGTACAAATGTGGCTCACCGCCTGCCCCGCGGAAAGCGAGCACCTGGAACGGAAATCAACCACTTTCAATAATTACAAAGTTTACGAAAACTGCCATATTAAAAGCTTGCCGCAACCGACTCGTACAAATGGGTCAGTTGCAGCAAGCTTTCTTAAGCTAGTAAATCTTTTGAATCACTTCCTCGATATCCGGCTCTTTCATCTGGATATCGACTGGTTCTCCCCATTTTGTTACGTTTCGAAGCAGAAGAGGGGAGGAGAGGATCGAGCGGTCATAATCAATCACTAACTTTTCTTCTTCCCACTTCATTTTTTCAATGCCGTTTAACGATATTTCCTTAATATTTGGCTTAACACGATATTGGATCTCCATTACACTTGGCAATCCAATATTTTTTCGCAGGTCTTCTAATGTTCCATCAAGAACAATTTGTCCGTGGTTAATCACGATCACCCTGCTGCACAGCTGTTCAATATCATCCATATCATGCGTCGTTAACAGGATTGTTTTTTTCTCATTTTGGTTCAGTTCTTTCAAGAAAGCTCGAATACTTGTTTTGGCGTTTACATCGAGACCGATCGTAGGCTCATCTAAAAAAAGTATATCTGGGTCATGTATCATCGCCGCTGCAAGATCACCGCGCATCCGCTGACCTAAAGAAAGCTTGCGAACTGGAGTATCCATGAACTTTCCGATTTGAAGCATATCATCGTATAATTTTAAAAACTGCTCATACTTTCCGTCAGGTACTTTGTACATTTCTTTTAAAATATCAAAAGAGTCCCTTAAAGGAAGGTCCCACCAAAGCTGTGTACGCTGGCCAAAGACGATCCCTATTTTCTTGGCAACTTCTTTTCTTCTTTTTTGCGGGCTCAGACCACCGACTTTAATTTCTCCGCTAGTAGGGTGAAGGATGCCAGATAGCATCTTAATCGTAGTAGATTTTCCCGCACCGTTAGGACCGATATAGCCCACAAATTCTCCTTCTTCAATTGAAAAAGAAATATCGTTTACTGCTTTTACAATGTGATGTTTAGTGGAAAGAAGGGAAGCAAATGATCCGATAAATCCCTTTTTTGTTTCATAGATTTTAAAATGCTTGTTGAGCTTGTGAGCTTCAATCATAAGTAGACCTCCTTAACTGCCTGTACTGTGGTAGTGACGAATTCCAAAATGCCAGAAACGTAATGATAGAAATAGAAAAACGATAGCAACCGCCGGAGGCAATGCTAAGTTCCAAAGACTTCCGCCCTTATTCAACAGAAAAAGAATAGGGGTGTAATTCATAAATCCGACTGGAATAACTGTGAAAAAGATAATCTTCAGCCAGCCCGGATAGATGTTCATCGGGTAGTTGGCTGCATTAAAAGGTGCGTACAGCGTAAACGTTTGAAAATCTTTAATTCTCTGCGTCCAAAAGGCAATGGTTGCGGTCAAAAGACCAAGTGAAAAACAAATAATGACCCCTGCTAAAATTGATATAGGTAAATAAATCAATAGTAAAAATAATTCAACGTTCTCTAAATTCAGACCGATAATAGAAATAATAAGGATAAGTATTCCTTGTATCGTACCGCCGATACGTGACAGATCTAAATTTTTCGTTAAGAGCAGCGATAAAGGAGAAACGGGTCTGATCAGAAGACTGTCAAATTCGCCTTCGACCATGTATCGTTCAAAATTATGTACCTCAACACAAAATACTCGGTAGAGCGTAATTGCAACGGATGAGATTCCGTACAACAAGCCCACTTCAAAAAGATTCCAACCTTTCACATCATTAAAACGCTGCAGTATAGCAGCCAGTAAGACAAAATCAACAGCCATAATCAGTCCGTATGATAAGGAGGATACAAGAAAGTTCATTTTATATTGCATGCGAGATCGCAGGCTTCCCGAAATCAATTTTATATAAAGATTCATACCTTATCCTCCTTGTATTTCTAATTTGTGGCGTGCTTTTTCGGTGAGCCACAAATTCATGAGCGTTAATAAAACAGCCCAAAAAAGCTGTATGAATAAAACCTCGCTCGACACTTTTTCAAGGAATATCATTACCGGATAATAGATTGCACCAGCAAAAGGTAAATAAGGTGTGATGAAAGACAGTGGGGCAGGAAGTAAATCGATGGGTACGAGCTGTCCGCCAAGACCTATTAGTAAGGTGAAGTTAACAAAATGTGCCCAGTCAATCTCAGTTGTCCAGCAAGCACTGATCCCAACCAAGTAGTGCAGATTGATAGATATGATTATAGCTAAAAAGATTGAAATACATAAAAATAGATAACTTGGTACGTGTTGAGGTACATAGAAACCAACTGTTAGTGAAAAAACAAGCCCAATCGGAATGGAACGAAAGAAAAAGTTATACAATAACCGGCCAGCTTCTTGTGAGGTAACATACAGAAAAAAATTGATAGGTCTTACGAGTTCTAATGAAATGGCGCCATTTCTTACGCCGTTTTGAATGTTCAGTCCCGCTGTAAGAAATCCTGAGAGCCAAAGGATGCATTGAACCGCAGCAATGTAATACGTCATGTCCAGTGCACTGTAGGGACTTTCATTTTCTTTACCTTGTAATACACCGACCCATATCGCAATAAATACGAAGCCAAAGATGGCACTGGCCGCATTATTGATCAAATGGGCAACTTTATACTGCATATTTCGCATAAAGCTCTTTTGTAGAAGAATCCAATAAACCATAAGTCCCCCTTTATGTAGTTGTCATTTTTAAAGCGCAGAATTATAAAATAGCAAATTTTACAAAAGTTTGCAATTCTTTTTTGGAGGTTTTGTAATGTCATGTTCTCAGTGTCGACCATCACGTGATTTCCCTATAGAAGGTTTCATTCATATCCGTACAGACCATCCTGTTCTTTTACAAAGTTTGGAGCAGCTTTTTACTGAGGTAGGCTTAGAGGTAATGGCATCATCGAATGCGGTATCTGCAAAATACAACAATCTTCCCTTACTCCAATCACTATGTGAAGGTCTTTCAAGCACATTTAATAACCAAGCTATACAATCGTTCTATTGTGCGCTTACTCTAACTTTCGAGGAAGCAAATGGCTTTATTACATGGATCCCGTTTCCTCACTTTAGGGAAAGAATAAAAAACAGAGATCTTTATGAAGTTATACAACAGCAATTGTTCACTACATACTCACAACCTATTATTTCATTGCAGACAGAAGAAATTTATGGGTATGAATTTTTACTTCGCCCATTGCCGGATCGTATTGAATTTAAACCTTACGAACTTTTTCAGTATGCTGAAAAATCAGGATTACAAGCCCTCTTAGATGGAAATGCACGAATCACCTCCATACAGAATAGTTCTGGAGCAGTGCCTAGAGGAGTGAAGCGTTTCATTAACTTCCTTCCGTCATCCATCTATGATCCAAAGCATTGTTTGGCTACAACATTTAGAGCAGCAGCCGAGGCAGGAGTTGATCCGAATGACTTGGTGTTTGAAGTTGTGGAAACAGAAGAAATTGCAGACATAGATCACTTGAAGAGCATCTTAAAGGCTTACCAAGATCAAGGAATGAAAGTAGCACTTGATGACTTAGGTGCCGGCCATTCAACTCTTGCAGTATTAAAAGAACTGAAACCTAACTATGTGAAAATTGACCGCAAAATTATTTCTTTCTGTGATGAAGACGAATCTAAAAAAGAAATGATTCAGCAGATTGTAGAAGTAGCAAGGGAAATAAATGCGGTCGTATTGGCAGAAGGCATAGAAAGAAAAGAGGAAGCAGAGGTCGTTTTAAACTGTGGTGTTGAGCTCGCACAAGGCTACTATTACGGAAGACCTGTACCTACAAAAAGCCTTACCGCAGCAGCCCTTTAAACGCCTTAAAACCTTATCAAAAAAAGATAAGGTTTTTTTTGATGAATATCTTGGAATTGTGGTCAACTTCTAGTAATCTATAGATAGAAGCTTTTGTAATATAATTGTAAAATTAACGGGAAAATTTCCAAAAGGAGCGGAATGATGGTAACGAAAGCGGATCCGGAAAGAAAGAGGAAGAAAACACAAGTACCCTTTCGTTTAAATGTCTTGTTTTTGGTCGTCTTTTTTCTATTCTCTGTCCTAATTTTAAGGTTAGGTGTTCTCCAGATCGTAAATGGAGAGGAAAAACGTATAGAGTCAGAAGCAGTTGAAGAAGTAATTGCGAGGAAAGAAGCACCGCGTGGAAAGCTGCTGGACAGCAACTTCCGCGAAGTGGTTGGAAACAAACCTTTCTTTTCTTTAACATATACAAAAACAGTAGATACAAAAGCAGAAGACACGATGCGGATTGCAAAATGGCTGGCTGAACGCCTTGGCGTAACAAAAGATCAAGAAAAGAAGATTACAGAACGCGATAAGAAAGACTATTTCATTGCAAAACACGATGTAACTGAACTAATAGAAGAACGACTCAGCAAGAAAGAAAAGAAGCTGAGCGACAAGGATCAATATAAAGCGCTTGTTGATAAGATTACCGAGGAAGAAATCAAAAGTCTCTCAGATGAAGACATTAAGATTCTTGCATACAAACGCGCGATGGAAACAGGGTATGCGTATTCAGCACAGCGCATTAAAACGAATTTAGACAATCAAGAAGTTTCCATTATCTCTGAAAATCTAGGTGACCTGCCAGGGATTGATATAATGGCGGATTCAGAGAGAATCTATCCTTATGGAAGATCAGCCATTTTTGGAGCTGTTAAACAAATACCTAAGTCGAAAATGGATCATTTTATGACAAGGGAATATGACAGAAGTGATCAAGTAGGTATTAGTGGTTTAGAAGTACAATATGAACAGGTTTTAAGGGGTACCAAAGAAAAATCTGTATATTTAACTAACCCTAAAACAGGAAAAACAATCGGTGAGCCTAAAACTATTCCAGGACAACGTGGAAAAGATATTGTACTTACCCTTGATATGGAATTGCAATTCAAGTTAGAACGAATACTAGAGGAAGAAATATTAAAAGCAAAACCTTTGCCAGGAAATGATCTATTAAACTCTGCATATATCGTTATGATGAATCCAAAAACAGGTGAAATTAAAGGGATTGCCGGCAAACGTTATGAAAATGGAAAATTCATTAATCAGGAATATGGAGCATTATTTAATTCATATGAGATGGGTTCAACAGTCAAAGGTGCAACAGTATTAGCTGGACTGCATGAGAAAGTAATTTCTAGAGGTACAGTATTATATGATGGACCTTTTAAGATAGCTGGTGGTCAACCAAAATCATCTTGGAAAAACATGGGATACATTGATGAACTAGATGCTCTAAGAATGTCTTCTAACGTATATATGTTCAATATTATGGACCGGATGATTGGACCTGAACATTGGACAGAAACATATGATGAAGCCCGGTACATGTTTAGTCAATTTGGATTAGGTGTTGAAACAGGTATAGACTTTCCAGATGAAGCAACTGGATATAGAGGTACTCCGATTGAAGGTCAATCGGGGACATTATATGACTTAGGAATTGGTCAATTTGATACCTACACCACTCTCCAATTAGTCCAGTATGTTTCAACAATAGCTAATGGCGGTTATCGAGTTAAGCCCCAGCTAGTTAGAGAGATTAGAGAACCTGTTGATTCAACAGGTAATGGTGGAAAGCTTTTAAAACGGTTTGAGCCCCAGATTTTAAATAGACTAGAAATGTCTCAGGAGAATATTAAAAGAGTTCAACAAGGATTTTGGCAAGTTATGCATAGCCCAGGTGGTACGGCAAAAAGCTATTTTGATGATGCAGAAAAATATCATAATCCTGCCGGAAAAACTGGAACAGCTCAACGAATTCTTAAACATCCGAGAACGGGGCAAATAGTTGAAAAACATAACCTTACATTAGTTGGATATGCACCTTTTGAAAATCCTGAGATTGCATTTGCGGTTGTTGTCCCAGAAGGAACACCACAAGGTAATTTTCAAAAAGTCAATAAATACATCGGACAGCGCGCATTAGAAGCGTATTGGGATTTAAAAGAAAAATACGGTGAAAACGCAGAGACGGTAAACGGTAATTTAGAAAAAGATAAAGAAGCGGCAGAGGACTCAGCACAATGATGCTGAGTTTTTTGTTTATGTAAATGCAAATTTCTATAAGATTTTTGTTATTGGGTTTTTTGCATCACTTTCTTCATTGACAAGTTGATTGGAGCGTAAGGTGCGTGCCTACCACCTGATTATCTTCTATGCCAGGCATGCGACGAGGAATTTACCTCCGAGAATCTGCTTATAGACGCAGGAGCAAGATACTTCCATGAAAGCCGGCAGGTGAGACACTTATACGTGAAACGTACGAATGTGGCTCACCGCCTGCCCCGCGGAAAGCGAGCACCTGGAGCGAAATCAACTACTTTCAAGAACAACATGAATTGCCAAAAGAAAAAAGAAAAAAACCGGCCTAAGCCGGTTTTCTCCTTTCTCGCTATTCATTATTAGCAGAAGCAAGCTGCCCCAACAATAATCAATAGAATAAATAACACTACTACCAATGCAAAAGAATTGCCATAAGAATAACCCATCGATTTTTCCTCCTTTAATTCTTGCAATTGTTAATTCCATATATCCTATGCCTCTTTTCGTTTTCGAAGTGGGCAGGAGCCTAGATTCCAGTAAAATAGGCGTAAAATGTATGTTTGACCACAAAAGTGTCAAGTATTTGTAAAGACTGAATACTTGTGAGGAATGCCTTTTCTTTGTTTTAATGAAGAGAGAAAGAAAATATGGTACAGGGAGTCAAGTTATGAAAAAAATGCTCTTATCCTTTATTTTATTGCTGATAATGGTTATACAATTGCCTTTATCCGCGTTTGCTCATTCCGAACTTGAATCATCAACACCTGCTGAAGGAGAAAAGGTTACAACAGATCTTGAAGCAGTCGTCTTAACCTTTTCAACAAAGATTGAATCGCTAAGTACGATGACTTTAAAAAACGGTGATAAAGAAATTCCTCTCCAGATCAGTATTGAAGATGACCAAATGACTGGTGCGATCAACAATCCGTTAGAGAATGGCAATTATACGGTAGTCTACAAAATTATTGGTGCCGACAGTCATGTGATTGAAGGAAACTATACATTTTCTGTAGATCGTCCTGAACAAGATCAAGCGCAAGAAGAAAATCCAGAAGACAAAAAAGAAGACACTGGTGAGCAAGCATTGCCAGATACAGAGAAAAAAGATCAGCCAAAAAACCCAAGCTATTTTGCACCCCTTACGATTGGCCTCGTGATAGTAATTGCCATCGTATCGTTCTTTGCATTCAGAAGAAAACGTTAATGTAAGAAGTCTCGAATATATCGAGGCTTTTTTTAGTACGATAGGAGAGGGGGTGACTTGTTTAACGAAGTTGATATTTTATTTTGTGTTTTATAAATAAAATGAGCAAAATTATAGTTTTTTCTAACTATTCTGTTATATGATGTATATTGTCTTTTATTTTTAAATAGGGGGAGGGTGATTGATCTGGATACATTCAGAAGATTAAAAGACTTTTATTGGCCTTATAAAAAGTACTTTTATTGGTCGATTCTTACGTTGTTTCTTGTTTCAGGAATTACCGTTGTTTATCCAATGGTCCTGCAATTTACCATTGATGAGATCATTATTAAAGGGGAATATTCATTCGTCCCTTATGTAGCAATCGGTTTTATCATACTCATGGCCATTAAAGGGGCTGCTACATATAGTCACCAGTTCTATGGAGATCTGTTCGGCATTAGTTCCGTCTACCAGCTTCGGGAATCATTGTATGAAAAACTGCAGTTTCTTCCATTTGATTATTACGATAACGCGAAAACGGGTGATCTCATGTCCCGACTTACGGCAGATGTGGAAGGGTTCCGCTTCTTTCTGTCGTTTGGATTTTCTCAGCTTATTAACTTTGTTCTAATCGTTGGCTTCAGTCTTTCTGTTATGTTCTTCTATTCCATTCCTTTGGCCATCATTACACTATGCATGATGCCTTTCCTCGCAATCGTCGTTTACAAGTTTGATAAAGAAGTTCATCCCGCTTTTAGAGGAATTCGAAAATCCATGGCTAACCTCAACACGAAGGTTCAGGAAAATATTAGCGGTATCAATACAGTAAAGTCACTATCTCGTGAAGATTTTGAGATTAATAAATTTGATAAATCGAATGAGGACTATAAATCTCAATTTCTAACAACCTCCCAAATATGGGCAAGATACTTTCCAATCATGGAATTGATCGGAAACCTTTCTGTCGTCCTGCTACTTGCTTATGGAGGTTATCTTGTTATTCAAGGGAACCTGACAGCAGGGGAGCTCGTTGCTTTCTTTAGCCTCGTTTGGTACATTATGGGACCGATTATGAATCTAGGGTTTATCATGAATACTTTTTCTCAATCGAAAGCTTCAGGAGAACGATTGTTAGAGATCTTAGACGAACCTCTTGAGATGGACGTGGAAGACAGGGAACTTGAAAGGGTTCGCTTTGATGGAGAAGTAGTCTTTGAAGACGTAACGCATCGTTATAAAAATGAGAAAAAAGATGCTCTTAAAAATGTAACGTTTACAGCTAAACCTGGACAGACGATTGGACTAATTGGGGCAACAGGTTCAGGGAAGACGTCCATCACACAGCTTCTGTCAAGATTCTATCAGCCAGAGAAAGGCTCCATTCTTATCGATGGGAAGCCACTTGAAAGGTATTCGCTTAGAACGATTCGAAAGAACATAGGTACCGTGCTGCAAGAGTCTTTTTTGTTTTCTTCAACGATCAAAGACAACATTTCATACGGTAACCCTGATGCGGATATGGATGATATTGTGGATGCAGCCAAACGAGCACAAGCACATGACTTTATTATGGAGCTCCCTGACGGATACGACACAGTGTTAGGAGAGAGGGGACTCGGACTTTCTGGTGGGCAAAAGCAGAGAATCTCAATTGCAAGAGCCATACTGATCGACCCGACCATCTTAATTCTTGACGACGCTACAAGTGCGGTAGATATGGAAACTGAATTCAGAATACAAAAAGCTTTAAAAGAAGTGATGAACGACCGGACGACATTTATTATCGCTCACCGAATTTCTTCACTAAAACATGCTGATGAGATTCTTGTTCTTCATGAGGGAGAAGTGATTGAACGCGGAACACATGAAGAGCTCATTAGCGAAGAATCAGGAGCTTACCGCAGAATTTATGACATTCAATACCAAGACAAAGATAAAGTGTTTCAAATGACAGGGCGGGGGGTGTAATAGTGAAAGAAACAAATAAGAGAACACGATTTCGATATTCATCTGAACAAGTCATCGACAAGCCGTTCAACTGGGGACAGATCATTCGCTTGTTTCAATACATGAAACCTTACAGCAAGAACTTATTGCCGAAAGCGATTTTAGCTATGATTGTCTCAACCGCTGTTAGACTTGTCGTACCTTTGTTTATTGGGGTTCTGACATTCGACCATGCGATCAAGAACAAAGATACAAATCTGCTAATAAAATTAATTATTGCGATTGCAGGGCTTTACTTGCTTTCGTGGGGAGCCAATACACTTCGCATCAAATGGATGAACTATCTTGGCCAGTATGTGATTTATGACATACGGAAGCATCTGTTTAAACACATTCAGCGTCTGTCACATCGATTTTTCGATCAGCGTTCTGCTGGTTCCATACTAGTTCGAATCATAAACGACGTTAATTCATTGCAAGATTTGTTCACGAATGGGGTTATCAATGTCCTCATGGATATCATCTTGCTGTTAGGCATTATCGTGATCATGTTTGTTTATAGCCCGGAGCTCACTTTGGCGATTATGGTCATTCTTCCACTAATGTTCTTTATTTCAACCAGTCTTAGAAAAAAAATCAGACGTTCTTGGCAGGTTGTTCGAATCAAACAAGCCAAGCTAAACTCGCATCTAAACGAGAGCATTCAAGGAATTCGGGTTACGAAATCTTATACTCAAGAAAAAGAGAACATGAACTTTTTTAACGGTGTGAACAACGAAACGTATGACAGCTGGAGAACAGCTACACAGCAAAATGCGTTGTTCCGCCCATTCGTTGAAATGTCAAACGCGATCGGAACAGCCATTCTGCTTTGGTTTGGTTCCTACTTGATTCAAGGTGAAGCGTTGGAAATCGGGGTATTTGTTACATTTGCCTTTTACCTCGGCATGTTTTGGGAGCCGATCTCAAGGCTAGGCCAAGTGTATAATCAGCTTTTAGTAGGTATGGCATCTTCGGAAAGAATTTTTGAGTTTCTAGACGAGAAGCCGAATGTGCATGAAAAAGAAAATGCGTATTCCTTCTCACAGATCAAAGGGAATATCGAGTTTAAAGAGGTTGAGTTTTCGTATAACGCTGACCGAAAAGCGTTAAAAGGAATCGATCTTTCCATACAAGGTGGTCAGACAGTAGCTCTAGTGGGTCATACGGGTTCAGGTAAGACTACAATCGCAAACTTAGTGAGCAGATTTTATGATCCAACCGCAGGTGAAGTCTTGATCGACGGTAAGAATTTAAAAGATGTGAACTTGGCAAGCTTACGTGAAAAAGTGAGTGTGGTTCTTCAAGACACGTTTATCTTTTCTGGTACGATTAAGGACAACATTCGTTTCGGAAGACCAGATGCATCTGATGAAGAAGTAAGAAGTGCTGCTAAAGCTGTTGGTGCTCATGCTTTTATTGAGAGGCTATCAAATGGATATGAAACAGAAGTAGAAGAACGAGGGAACGTGTTATCCGTTGGTGAGAGGCAGCTCCTTTCTTTTGCTAGAGCCCTTCTCGCTGATCCAGATATCTTGATTCTGGATGAAGCGACAGCAAGCATTGATACGGAGTCTGAACAAAAGATACAAAAAGCATTAAAGACCTTGTTAAAGGACAGAACGGCTATTATCATTGCCCACAGACTTTCTACTATAAGAGAAGCTGACAATATTGTTGTTCTTGATCATGGAGAAATTATGGAGCAAGGTAACCATTCAGAGCTTATGAACGCTGAAGGAATTTATTATCACCTTGTAGTTTCTCAATTTAAGATGCTTGATGCCATATAAAAAACGCCGGGGAATTTTCCCCTGGCGTTTTTGCTTATTGTAAGGCTTTTGAAAGAGTAGAAATGTTATCTTTCATAATCGTTAGGTAGTCACGGTCATTTTGGATATCTTTTTTCGTTAATGTTTCTAAGTTGTGAAGAGTCATCGTTTCTGCGCCGACTTCTTTTTTAATCATCGCAGCTACTTTATTGTTCACGTTTTCTTCAAATAAGATATAATTCGTTTTTTCTTTTTTTGCGTTTTCAATAATGGTTTGAATCTGCTGCTGACTTGGCTCATGTGATGGAGAAAGTCCGCTGATTGCAATTTGTTCTAAGCCGTAACGCTCAGCCCAATATCCGTAAGCTGCATGAGACACAATGAAAGAATTCTTAGGTGCGTTTTCAACACTTGATTTAAAAGATGAATCTAGCTCTTTTAAATCTGAAATTAATGCTTCATGATTTTTTTGGAACGTCTCTTTCGCTTCTGGTTTTAATTTAACAAGTCCGTTATAGATATTATCTGCCATTTGTTGAGCTAAGACCGGATCAAGCCAGATATGCGGATCAATAGAACCATGGTCATGGTGAGCTTCTTCCTCATGCCCTTTTTCTTCACCCTCATGGCTATCGTGTTCATCTTTATGTTCATCTTTATGTTCATCTTTTTGCTCATCAACATGCTCATCTGATTCATGATACGTAATACCATTTGCACCATCAATAATTGGCATGTCTTCTTCTTTTAGCGTATCTGCAACTGAAGAGGAAAATTCGTCTGATTCTAATTTGTTATAAACAAATGCATCTCCTTCAGTGATCTCCACCATTTTTTTTGTTGAGGGTTCATACGTGTGTGCGTCGGCACCAGGAGGTATAATAGAGGATACTTCCACATGCTTGCCACCAATTCTTTCTGTAAAATATTCTAACGGATACATTGTTGTGTAGATTGTCAATGTGCCGTCTTTTTTATCAGATGCGTTGTTGTTTCCGCATGCTGCTGTTATGAGCAATAGTATAACTGCACTAAGTAAACCAATTTTTTTCATAATAAACTCTCCTTTCAAACAATCCTTACTCATTATAAACGGAATGATTACGATTTGTAAAATGTTATTTATTGTTATGATGAATTTTTTATTAGGCTCTTTTTCTCAAGGTTCCTGATTATTAGCTAAAAATAAAGATACATAAGAGGTCTAATAGGAATTCTTATGGATAATGTTTTATAAAGCAGACATATGTTCTTTTTGTTATAATAAAGAAGGTGTTTATAAAAGCGTTTAAATAAGCGTGAATCATGCTTAAAAAGGAGAGCGCGTACTAACATGAATATTGCTTTTTATTTGTTGCCTAAAGATGAAGTGAAGTATTTGAACCCTGAAGCAACGATGAGACAGGCACTTGAAAAGTTATCTTACCACAAGTATACTTCTGTGCCTCTCGTATCTGAAGAAGGCCGCTACATAGGAACTTTAACAGAGGGAGATCTGTTATGGAAGCTTAGGGAAGCTTTTGACAAAGGGTATGATGAAGTATTGAAAACAAAGTTGGTAGATGTTCCGCAACGAATCAATAATATATCTGTATCCATTAATTCTAATATGGAAGATCTTATTACTTTGTCTACGGACCAAAACTTTATACCAGTTACAGACGATGACGGTCATTTTATTGGAATTATAAGAAGACGGGACATTATCAAGTATTGTGCAAATTTAATTTGGAACAAAGAGCTTACAAAAGATTAAGGCAGCTGTCTTAATCTTTTTGTAATACAAGAGGGGGAATTCAATACTGTTAGTAACATCGGGTTAGTGCTTTTGGATTCTGGAAGGGATTTTAGATTTCTTCTGGGAACATAAATGTAAAATTAGGTGTAAGCATCTTGCCTGGGTGGTGGGTGGTGTGCACACATAGCCTTATTCCTTCAATACCTTTGTATGAAGAAAAAAGCGGTCTATTATAAATATTTCTTACGTATACATTAGGACTGACTGTAGTTTGGACAGGTTAATTTTTACTGAAAACTTATAAGGTCGTTTATACAGGTTTGTGTGAGGTCATTTTGTGATTGTACCTCCTATGGTATTTGCCAGGAAGCGAGGTCGGGAGCATGGTTGGCAAACAGAGCACACATTCCCCGATGCGAAAACAGCAAAATATAAAAACGTTTAAGGAGATATAATGAAAGAATTAGTGATTTCCCTTTTAGAGTGGATTATGAGTTTAGGTCATTTAGGAATTGCGCTGGGATTGATGGTTGAAGTCATTCCGAGCGAACTCGTTCTGTCTTATGGTGGTTATATGGTATCTCAAGGGCATTTGAACTTCACGCTAAGTGTTATTGCAGGTACGATTGGAGGAACGCTTGCTCAGCTCTTTTTATATTGGATGGGGTACTACGGAGGCCGTCCATTTCTTGAGAAGTACGGGAAATATATTCTGATCTCCAAAAAACAAATTGACCTGTCGGAGAAATGGTTTAATAAATACGGAACAGGAGTAATCTTTTTTGCACGTTTCATTCCTGTTGTCAGACATGCGATCAGTATCCCAGCTGGTATTGCGAAAATGTCTTTTGCTAAGTTTACACTGTTTACTACGCTAGCTGTTATTCCATGGTCAATTTTCTTTATTGAATTAGGAAGCCGACTTGGAGCTAACTGGGAAGACATCAAAACAATTGCAGCTCCGTATACAAGGGGCATCATGATTGCAGCAGTGGTGATTATCTTCTTATTTATTTTGTACAAAGTAAAAAAGAAATAAGTTGATAGTCCGATTCTAATTCTATAATTATGAAAGCCTGGTGTACTCGCCAGGCTTTTTATTATTGTCTTGAAGTGGCAGGACAAATTCTAAAATTGAATGTCCAAAACATATATATGGCTAGTGCAAAAAAATGAAAAAATGGGAGGGATGGTGAATGGAAGCATTCATTAAAAACTATCATGAAACGTACAACGCAGCGAAAGTAAATGAGTTGCTGCTGCGCATCAAAGCTCATAACGATAAGGAAAGCATGGCAGCGAAAGTGTCGGAAGCAATGGAAATATGCGGCTTCAGCCCTGGTGACATCGAGCAGGTTCTTAAGCAGCTGAGAGGGGGGGACAGACCCTAGACAATTACACTTTCACCGTTTTTGTGCATCTAGGAAGGACAAAAACGGTATTCTCTTCATCACATAAACAGCCATTTCTTAGACTAGACCGCTACATTTACGTTATACTACTTAGTAAGAGGTGATGGTTGTGGAAATTACGCTAAGCGCAAAAAAATATATTGAAGAAGTGCTTGAGATGAACAACGCCAACGGAATTCGAGTATATTTTGCAGGCATGGGCTGAGGCGGTCCTAAGCTTGGCCTGGCTCTGGATGAGCCGGAAAACACAGATGTAATTGAAGAGATTAATGGAATTAGAGTGGCATTTGACACAAGAATTAAAGACCAGACAGCAACCCTGAAGCTAGACTTTGAAGATTCAAAGCATGGCGCAGGTCTTGTGATGCTCGGTCAGGATGAATGCTGTTAACAAGTTAAAAAACCGCTAATGACTAGGTTAACTCAAGTCATTAGCGGTTTTTTATTGTTGAGACTTTCTGAATCCAGCCTCAATCGCTTCGTTTTCAGAGCAAAACCATTTTTCTGGATTCGTTATATTATAATATCTGCCGCTTTCCACATGATAGATCTTATCTCCTGAGGAATTAATATTTCCCTTGATCTTGCATTCATCACTTGTAGCACTGCCGAGTTCATCATCAGAAGCTACTGGTTCAATTGAAACATAGCCCTCTTCTTGTACATAGTTCTCTAAACTCCAAATACCAACACCATCTTTTTGAGCCTGCTTTTGAATGCTTTCGTACTCATCAACATACTTGGTGTTAGGCTCAAACACATAAGCGACCCGAGCTAAGCCTTTTTCCAGCAAACTTTCCTGCACGCTTTGTCCGTCAGCATAAACATAAGCTAAAAGGCGACCATACTTATCTCTTTCTCCAATG
This sequence comes from Fictibacillus sp. UD, assembly GCF_043558025.1. Classification (NCBI taxonomy): domain Bacteria; kingdom Bacillati; phylum Bacillota; class Bacilli; order Caryophanales; family Fictibacillaceae; genus Fictibacillus; species Fictibacillus sp. UD. Next base: position 43,341 of record NZ_JARUHH010000002.1, on the reverse strand, counting down.
CCGAGTTCTAGCTCAACTTTTGCACTGCTTATCAGTTCTTGTGTGTAGTTGCTAGCTTCTTTACTAAAAGGTTGTACTGGCTTTGAAGGGTGAACGCTCTCCGGTGTATCAACAAGCAAAAAACGAACCGTTTCCGTTTTTCCGCCAACCTGAACTTTTATCGTGTCTCCATCAACAACATCAACTACTTTTACAGCTATGCGGTCTCCATCATTAGAATTAAAATAACTGCATCCTGCAATAAAAATTATGGTGCTTAAAAGAACCATTCTTATAACTCTTAATTTCATATGTATCCTCTCTCAATCAAAATATTGTATAGGGCACGCTTCTTTCAATTATAATAAATGATAGATAAAATAGCTTATATATTATCATACATGAGTAGTTTGTATGTATAGAAAGGAGGATATTGTGAAAAAGATACATAAAATATTTGCCGTTTGTTTAGCTGTTCTTCTTACGCTTGTTGCAGCAGGTTGTGGAAATGACTCAAAAGTAAAAGAAGCAAAATTAGAGAATCAGAATGGCGAGCCTGTTGCTGTCTTTCCGTCCGACAAGCCGTCCTTAATTTTTCTATTCACAACTGCTGGCTGAGGACTCTGTCAAACTCAGCTGGTTCAGCTGAAAGAGAATGTAGAAAAGTTTGACGATATGGATGTAAACATTTATGCAGTAAGTTCAGATACGGTTGAACATTTGTCCGTTTTACATCAAGAGATGAAACCTCCGTATCCGTTTTTATCAGATCCCGAATTTAAGCTGATCGATCACCTTGATATGAAGGGTGAAGGTGTAGCTAAACGGGGATACGCTTTAATTGATAAAAAGGGAAAGGTGATTTTTACAGAAGTAAATGACCATTGGGGAGAACAGATTGACCAAACTTCAAAACAAATACACAACGAATACAAGAAACTAGAAAAATAGTCCGGATCACTCGGACTATTTTTTGTATGTGACAACTGTCACAGATTCTCCATACTAGTTGGTTTAAAATGGGGTTATAATGAAATCAGAAAGACTGAAGGAGGCAAATCATATGTTAAAAAAATCATTTTGGCTTGCAGCAATCGCAGTTCTTGCCATTGGAATCTTGGCTGCTTGTGGTGGCGATAAAGATAAAGAAGAAAGCACAAAAAATGCAGAAGAAACAATCACGATTGAAGCGAGTAATTTTAAGTTTGATAAAGAAGAATACAAAATTCCTGCCAACAAAGACGTTGCCCTTAAATTGGAAAATGTTGATGGGAATCACGGATTAATGATTGAAGGCGAAAAAGTAAACATTGCTGGCGGTTCATCAGATGTTGTAAACCTTAAGCCAGGTGAATACACGCTTCGATGCAGCGTTCCTTGTGGTAACGGGCATGCAGATATGGTTTCAAAATTAGTAGTTGAATAAGAAGTAAGCCCCCGAGCATTCTAGCCGGGGGCTTATTTTATGTGGTTAGCATAATTTCTGAATTTGTAGCAGTTCCTTGTTGTAAGGAATATCTTTCATGGTCGATGCCCAGAGATTTCCGAGCAATCGAGGCATCATCTGATCAGACGGAATTGTACCGTTATGCTGGAGAAAGTACTGAAAATACAATAAATATAGCCACGAAGAAACGGGGAATAAAATTTCATCTGCATATTCTCGACTCTCTGTTATCGTTGTAAAAGAATGTGATTCCCATCCCGAAATAAAACGAGAACGTTTACCAGCAAGTTTCGATTCTATGTAGTGAAGAGAATGAGCAACTTGCGGATCATCATCACCATCAGCATGGGCTAACCGCGATTGCAATTCCAAGGGTATTGGATCGAGATTTTCAACCTCAGCTATGACATGACATAACCCTTTATCATAATGGGAATTTAGCGGTTTCAATTCGTAACTCTCCAGCATCTCAACAAAGGATAACTGCTCTGACGGAATTTCAGCATAAGGCGGTGCATATGTTTGCCTGCCATATTTTATTTCATGAAGTGTCTTTTTTTCAAAGGAAGAGCAGACATACCACGTATCGTTTTCATCTTTAAACAAACGTTCGCCTGTTTCAAGGGAATAACCTGCAAATAACCCTCTCTTCGAAAACTCGTAGTGAGGAAGGTCTTGCTCTATTAACTTACTCATTGTTTGTTCATTTGGCGTTTCAACCGCTGTCATTACAAAGATAGTAATCCGCAAGATCGTCACATTCCTCTAGTTTTTGATTTTTTGAAAGGTATCTTTTAACCCTGTAAATCCCTCTTTAACTGCTGTAAAACTATTTTTCTTTTGATAAATGTCATAACGCAGATAATCTTTTTTTTCTTGAAGAAGCTGCTGCTGTGTTTTCACATCGTTCATTCGTGCTGTGATGCTGTCACCGGTGCTCTTCATTTTTTGAACCGTTCCCATTGATTCTTTTACAGCTTTAATGCCAGGAATGAGAATAAATAGTGCCGCAGCAGCACATAAAGCTAGAAAAATCCATAACCACATCATTACCATCGCCTCCAATCAGTCTATCTATACTAAAATACCCGGAAATGCAGTTTAAAAAACTAAAAAAATCGAGGAAAGTAATCCTCGATTTTATCGCTTTGGACAAGTTGAACAACAAGTCCCGTTTTCAGTTTTGTAATAAAGGCAGCATGTTTTTCGAGTCTTTGTTGGTCCGCATCCAATGGGAGCTTTGAAACGTTGAAACGGGTTTTTAGTTACTCCAAAATGGAATGGTGTTGCATCCATAAAGAATGAATAATCATCTTGAATGCGCTGTTTTACTTCAGGTGGATGATCTTCACTTAACCAAGTTTCATAAACCCAGCGTATGTATATCCACGCATTTTCCCAAAGTGTAGCTTTTGAGATGCGCGCAGAGCTTGCCACATGGTTTAGCATTATAGAGATATTCTCTTTAAAAAGTGTTTCAATAACACTTGAACGCCAATCTTCTCTTGATTCAGTAGATATACGAGCTGATGCATCTTTTAAGGTAAAGGATGGCAGCCACATGCTCTCAGAGTTGTGGTCGATGAGATATACGTTTTTAATGTTCATATCAAACGATTTATTAAGCATCGTCATGCCATACAAACATGATGTTAAGCTGCAATAAGCATATCTTTTAAAGAATAATGATGCTGTTACGGCACGTTTATTAGATCCGATACGAGGCCCTGTTTGGTCTAAAAAATGGAGCAAGTTTTCTTGATTCAGCAATTGTTCAGCAGAAACCACCACTTCATTCTCATATGGAGCCTGGAAAGAGAAGCGATAGTTTGAACTGATATGATTTTTTTCATCAGCGGTCCAACCGTATGATTTAGGCGTACTGAGGAGTATTGACATGTCGCACGACTCGCCCCTTTCCAAATGGAATACACATTGGTGTGCCGAAAACTGGGTCTGGAATCACAGTGCTCGACATTTGAAAAACGTCTTCTACTAATTGTTCATTCATGATTTCTTCAGGAGCACCTTGAGCGTAAACCGTTTTATCCTGAATGGCCACGATATGATGTGCATAGCGGCAAGCCAGGTTTAAATCATGAAGTACCATCACTATTGTTCGCTTTTCTTTTTCATTTAACTCAAACAAAAGATCGAGTATTTCAACCTGGTGTGTCATGTCTAAGTAAGTAGTTGGTTCATCAAGTAAAATCGTATCTGTTCCTTGGGCGAGTGTCATCGCAATCCATGCACGCTGGCGCTGCCCGCCTGAAAGGGAGTCGACTGGTGTTTCCATAAATGGAATCAGGTTCGTTGCACGCAAAGCATTCATGACAGCTTTTTCGTCTTCACGTGACCATTGCTGAAGCCAAGATTGATAGGGAAAGCGTCCTTGCTTCACTAGCTGCAGCACAGTCAAGCCTTCAGGAGCTATAGGCCCTTGTGGCAGAATGGCTAACTCTTTAGCTACTTGTTTTGTAGAGCGCTTTGCAATATCTTTTCCATTTAATAAAACATGACCGTTTTTAGGAGATAACAGCCGTGCCATTGAACGTAACAGAGTGGATTTGCCGCATCCGTTGCTTCCGATCAAGACGGTGATTTTACCTTTAGGAATCTGTAAATCCAGCTCGTCAATGATCGGTTCTTTTCCATAAGCTAACGTTAGGTTTGAGGTTGTTAAAACAGCCATCTGTCATCCACTCCTGTTATTGGTTTTTAAATAAAAGATAGATAAAGTACGGTGCGCCGATTGCCGCTGTAAAGACCCCAGCTGGCACTTCTAAAGGTGAGAAAAGTGTTCGTCCTGCTAGATCAGCCAAAACAACCATGATGCCGCCGATCAAAGCTGATGCAGGAAACAAACCGCCAAACGATGACCCCGTAATTCTTCTTGCAATATGAGGTCCGATCAGACCAACAAACCCCATTGCTCCTGCAAAAGCGACCGCTGAACCTGCTAGAGCCGTACATACCATTAAAAGCATGAATCGTTCACGGTGAACAGAAATTCCTGCTCCTTTTGTCAGGTCATCACCAAAACCTTGGATGTTCAATCGTCTAACAAGAAGGACCAGTATGGGCATCAACCCCAGAAACCATGGCAATAGTGCTTTTACTTCGTTCCATGAAGTGCCATACACCGTTCCTGTCAGCCAAATCGTCGCTTGACTCGCTCTATAAATCGGTCCGATCAACATCATTAGAGTTGTTAATGCTTGTAATAAAGCCATAAGTCCAATGCCGATTAAGATCAGCCTTATGGGGGTTACACCGTCTTTCCATGCAAGACCGTAGATTAAAAAAGCAACGATCGTCGCACCTGCAAATGCAAACAGCGGCAAATAATTAATGCTTAACAAAAGGTTGTTGGCATCATCACTGAACATGGTTAGGAAAGCTACTGCAGCAAAGCCAGCGCCGCCTGTAATCCCGATCATATCGGGTGATGCGAGCGGATTGCGTATGATTCCTTGCAGTATAGCACCTGAAAGAGCTAGAGATGCACCTGCAATGAAGGCTACTAGAACTCTTGGAAGTCGAAATTCCGTGATAATCAGCTTATTGATATCAAGACCTGTACCGATCAATGCATGAAAGACATCCCATGGTGCGATGTACATGTCACCAACACCAATGCTTATAAGCATTGCAAGAAGTGCAGCAATCGATAAGACAAGAATGCCAATTGCCGTTTTTTTATCAACTAAAAAAGAAAATGATTTACGCTGTATAATCCAGTACTTTCTCATTTTTGAAAAATTCCTTTTCGAACAATGTAGATGAAGAAAGGTGTTCCAATCAGTGCCGTAACGACTCCCACGGGTGCTTCTTCTGGCATGATAATGTAACGTGCACCAATATCTGCTGCAACAAGCATGATTCCGCCGATCACAGCAGAATACGGGACAATCCAGCGATGATCACTTCCTACTAGGTATCTTGCAAAATGCGGCACAACAATTCCTATAAAACTAATGGGTCCTGCAATTGCAACCGATCCTCCAGCTAGCAAGACTACCATTAAAGCGGCAGCTAATTTAAAGACGACTGTTTTTTGTCCTAAACTAACCGCGACATCTTCACCAAGTGCGAATGTGTTTAGCTGGCGTGATAAGAGGGCTGAGATGATCCAAGCCATTGCAAGAGCAGGCAAAACTGCAGCAAGCATGGAAAGTTTTCTTCCTTCTACTGAACCTGCCAGCCAAAATAAAACTTCATCAAGTGCTTTCTCATTTGTGACGAGCATCCCTTGTGTAAGAGAAGCGAATAGAGCAGCCATTACCGCACCTGCTAACGTTAACTTAACAGGTGTAAGTCCGCCTTTACCGGCAGATCCAAGTGCGTAAGCCATCCCTGCTGCCACCGCAGCTCCTAGAAAGCCAATCCACATAAACTGTTGAATGGATGAGATTCCTAGAAAAGTAACACCAAACACTATAAAAAATCCTGCCCCAGCATTTACTCCAAAAATATCTGGTGATGCGATTGGGTTACGGGTTAGCGCTTGCATGAGAACACCGGCAATTCCTAATGAGATGCCGACTGCCATACCTACAAGAGAGCGAGGCACTCTAGATAGTTGAATGATTAAATGTTCGTTCGAGCCGTTAAAGGCGGTATAAGCCTCAATGGCTTGTTTTAATGAGGTGTTTGTGTAACCAAGCACAACACTCAGCACCATTACAATGAGCGCTAAAATCACACCCAGAATCAAGCCAGCAGCTTTTCTTTTATTTCCATATAATATTCCGTTCATGTGATCCTCTTTTTTATAATGAAAAATATTCTCAATTACCAGTTTAAGAGGAAAGCAGGAATCTGTCAATGACTTTGAAAATCATTATCATTTAGTTATTGACAACGGATTCAGAACATATTATGATACGAGTTGTAATTGATTATCATTATCATTTGCGTAAACATAAAAAGGGGAGAGAAAATAGAATGAAAAAGAATACATACAAATGGCTTGCGTTTGCAGCTGTCCTAACTCTTATGCTTGCTTTAGCAGCTTGCGGCGGAAAAGATAAAGCGAAAGAAGAAGAGAAATCAGAAGGAGCTTCAGCTTCTTATAAAGTAGAGCACGCGATGGGTACAACAGAAGTTAAAGAAAATAAACGCGTTGTCGTTTTAACAAACGAAGGAACTGAAGCAGTACTTGCTCTAGGTGTAAAACCAGTTGGTGCGGTTAAATCTTGGTTAGGTGATCCTTGGTATGACCACATTAAAGGTGACATGAAAGACGTAGAAGTTGTAGGTGACGAGAGTGCGGTTAACGTTGAGAAAATAGCAGCACTAAAGCCAGACCTAATCATCGGTAACAAACAGCGTCAAGAGAAGCAATATGATGAACTAAGCAAGATTGCACCGACTGTATTCTCAGAAGAGCTGCGCGGTGATTGGAAAATCAATTTCGAATTATATGCAAAAGCGTTAAATAAAGAAGAAAAAGGGAAAGAAGTTTTAGCGGCATTTGACCAACGTATTGAAGACATGAAGAAAGAAGCGGCTGACCAGCTGAAAACAGAAGTATCAGTAGTACGATTCCTGCCTGGAACATCTCGTATTTACCACAAAGATTCATTCTCTGGTGTAATCCTTGATCAACTTGGTTTTGCTCGTCCTGGCGACCAAAGCAAATCTGACTTTGCTGAAGAAGTAACACAAGAGCGTATCCCTGATATGAACGGAGACATCCTGTTCTACTTCACATATGAAGCTGGAGACGGGAAAGCGACTGAAACAGAAAAAGAATGGACGAACAATCCGCTTTGGAAAAACCTTGACGTTGTGAAAGCTGGAAATGCACACAAAGTAGACGATGCGATCTGGAATACAGCTGGCGGTGTTAAAGCGGCGAACCTGATGCTTGATGACTTAGAGAAGTATTTCTTAGAAAAATAATAGTTGTTTATGAAGGAGGGAAGCGAGCAGTCGCTTCCTTTCTTTTTATAAAAAGCAGTTGTCTTATTCATTGTTGCTTTTGAAAGTAGTCGATTTCCGTTTCAGGTTGCTCGCTTTCCGCGGGGCAGGCGGTGAGCCACATTCGTACGTTTCACGTATAAGTGTCTCACCTGCCCGCCTGTCCCGCAGGAGTCTCGCTACCTTACACTCCAATCAACTTTTTCAATGAAGAGAAAGAACATTCGAAAGCCGGAATCTGTTAAATGTGTGCTATATTAAAACAATTTTTTCTAAGAGCTGTTTGGGCAATCTATGTTGCTCTAGAAAGTGATTGATCTCCGTTCGTATTTAGGTTTTACGGTACGTGTTATTATATTTGGTACACATCCGCGCAGGTAAAAGCTTCTTACGTGCAGTATAACCCTGTTTTCACGCGCGTTCTCCTTGATCGCGCGCAGTTTTGTTAAATTCACACGAAGTAAAAGCTTTTTTGCGCGCACCACACCCTTTTTCAATGGGATCTTAATGTCAACTTTCATAGAATATTCGTAGCGGAACTGCAACCACCCTAAGATCCTTCAACTAGTGATCGTTTTTGCCATTAAACTTCCTTATAATAAATGTAAAAAGATAAAAATTTAAGGAAGAAAACATTATGAAGTTATCTGGGGAGATTTTTCGCAATAAAAGCTTTCTTTACTTTTGGTTAAGCTCGATATTAACAGCAATGGGCGACAGTATTTTTATGATTACCCTGATGTGGCTGCTCGTTCAGTTATCTGGGTCACCTGTTATTGTAGGGACATACATATTACTTGTGACATTAACAAAGTTTTCTTTTATTCTTTTTGGTGGAGCAGTTGTTGATCGGTTTTCAGTAAGAAAACTCCTAATCGGTTCTGCTTTAGGAAGAGGTGCTATCTTACTTCTTCTGTTTCTTGTCATCGCATACGCACAGCCGCCGATCTACTTTTTTACATAACAGGTGTCCTCTTTGGACTTATTGATGCGATAAGTGAACCAGCGGGCATCACCTTTAGAACACGTCTCGTGCCTGAAAAGCATTACACACAATCGATGAGCCTTCTTATGATGGCAGGACAGGCATCTGGAGTAGCAGGGCCGATTTTAGGAGCTATGCTTTACGCCCTTTATGGTGCTAAAATGGCTTTTCTAATTAATGGAGTAGCCTTCTTCGTCGCTGCGGGTTTGTTTCTTTTTATACAAGTTAAAGAGGAAGACAACAAGGAAGGGCATACATCTTTCTTTTCGGGGATTAAAGAAGGATTCACGTTTTTCATAAATGCTCCTGTACTTGCGACTATGGCAGTATTTGCGTTCTTTGCAAATGCGGCGGTTGGAGCTGTAATGGTCAGCTTGCCTTTTCTTATGAAAGATTTAGACTTTGGCATTAAAGGGTATGGTTGGGCGCAAACGTCACTTGCAGTCGGAAGTGTGATAGCTGCTATCGTATTTTCTTTATTCGTCATCCAGAAACCAAAACCGTATATGACGCTATTAACATGTTTTCTGCAAGGTGCCAGCATAGTATTAATAGGATTCTTTTCTAGGGAACTAGCTGTTTTGTTATTGCTTCTTTCGTTTGTAGGCTTTTTTGAAGCAGCTGTTAATGTTATTGCTCCGAGTGTAAACCATGCGCTTATCCCACCAAAACTCTTTGGGCGCGTAATCGGAATTATGGTAATCATTATGGGGATTTCCGAACCGATTGCAGCAGGAACGGCAGGGCTACTTATTGGAAAAATAGGAGCCGCAGATGTTTTTGTTTGGGGTGGATTAATGGAGATGATAGTGGCTGTAATCGTGTTTTCACTTCCATTCATACGCAACTTTAGACCAGAAGATAAGCGTTCTTAATATGTACACATTTTGTCTACAGAACTGCCATATTTTTTCCAAGGGGATAAAGGAAATAAACATAATGTATAAGTAAGAAATAAATTTATTCCTGGAGGTTTTTACAATGAATAAAAAACCGTCATTTGAAAAGGAAATACAAAAACGAGAAATCTTAATGAAGGACGAGCAAACGAATGCCTGGTTTTACGAAGATCATATAACAGCAATCGTGAACCGAGCGAAAAAAGAGGGAGCTTTTGATCATCTCGAAGGGTTTGGCAAACCTCTCAATATTGATGAAGATCTTGTGTACAATCCGGAAAAGCGTCTTCATAAGATTATGAAAGATAATCATATATTACCCAGTTGGGTGAAACTTGGCCAAGAGATAGACGTATTAAAAGAAGAACTCAAAACATATACGGTTGAATATAACATCAAAAAAACAGTAGAAACCATTAACCAAAAAGTGTTTCAGCATAACTTAACATGTCCGCCAACTGCACAGCGGATGAAAGTAAATCTGGAGGACATTTTGAAGAAATAATCGGAGGGTGTATGTCGAAAATAAGTACGTTAAATGCAGAACATTACCAATGGGGAGATGCATGTGATGGCTGGTACCTTCTTAAGCAAGATGATTTAAGCATCATTCATGAAAAAATGCCTCCTCAATCAGCTGAAGTAAGGCATTATCATGTGTTTTCGCATCAGTTTTTCTTTTTATTAAACGGTGAACTTCTTATTGAAAAAGATGGAGAGGAAATAATACTTGGTGCTCATCAAGGAATAGAGATACCTGCAGGAACTACTCATCAAGTCCGTAACGAATCAGATCATCCTGCTGAGTTTCTTGTAACATCTCAGCCGCCTGCTCATGGAGACAGAGTGGTTGTGAAAAAAGTAAAAAGCATCAGCACGGTGACCCTTTAATAGCAAAAGGGTCTTTTTTCTATCTGAAATCTTTAGACATGACTGTTCAGTATCAGGGAAAGATAGTAAAAAAGTAATTGGAGCAAAAAGATGCTTAAATACTCAAAAGCCACAAATAAAACAGAGAGAATTGAACATTTTGAAATGCCTAAAGAGAATAATACCCTTTGGATGTTCTATCAGTCTCCTCAAGAATTGCAGAGCGACAGCGTTTTGCAGCAATTACAGCTTCATCCATTAGCCGAAGCTGCTTTCACAAGCTTTTCAGAACATCCACAAATAAATGTTTATGCTAACCATGCTGTTGTTTCCACTTTTTATTTAGAGACAAAGAAATTAGAGCCCATTCGGATTAACCTATTAATTGGTGAGCAGTATTTGATTGTATTGGCCGAACGGGAGATTCCTTTCAGGGAACAGCTCGTAAAAGATTTCACGGACAATCCGGAGCATATGAAACATGTGAGCTACATGCTGTATTATTTCATGAAAGATATTGTTAGCTCATATTTAGAAGTCGTTGATCAGTTGTCAGATGAGTTCCTAGAGCTTGAAAAAAGTGTGTTCATTGATCCGCAAAAGCGGGAGATCGGGCGAGACGTATACCGATGGAAAAGCCGTCTCCATAAGCTTAGACAATATGTTGAAGCGGAAGAGAGCATTATTCAAAAGATGGGGCACGATGACTTTGAGTACGCGAATGAAGAGTCTGGTTTTTACTTTAAAGATCTGCTTTCCTCTTTCTCCAGAGTAACAGCAGCCTTTGACAGTTTTAAGGAAAATTTGCAAGGTATTTTAGATCTTCAGATGTCTTTAAAATCTGATCATATGAACACCATTATGAAAACACTGACGCTCGTTAGCGCGGTCTTTATTCCACTCACCTTTTTAGCAGGATTATACGGAATGAACTTTGAGTATATGCCTGAACTGAAATGGCATTACGGGTATTTTTCGATGTTATCGCTATGCGTAGTAATGTCCATACTCATCATCGGCTATTTTAAGAAAAAAAGATGGTGGTAGTGTTACATATGACTCTGTTCTTATAGGGTTGTTGCTTTCAAAGCTTATTTTTATCCTCTTCTGTGGACAGTTGATTGAGAAATTTCTATCAAAGCAAGCAACGAGGAATTCTACATCGGTAGGGTTTACTTATAGACGCACGAGCAAGAATACTTCCTTAAAGCAGGCAGGTGAGATACTTAAGAGTGGAACGTACAAATGTGGCTACCGGCCTGCCCCGCGGATAGCGAGTACCTTGAACGTAAATCAACCACTCCCAATAAAAACAAATTTTACGAAAACAGTCCACATAAAAAACAGTAAGAGGCGGAAAATAAGGAAAAGGAGGCGGCACGCTTGGAAAAACGGCCTTACTATATAAACGTGGAATCCGGTGAAATTCTGCCAATTAAAACGGCTTCGACTTTTCAGTTTGAAATATCAGCATCAGATGAAGACGTAAGAAAGCTTGCAAAAATGTTTGATGAAATGGAGAGTACGGCAAATGATACATTCGTTCGTACACATCTTCCTTATGTACCCTATTCCAATGATCGCGATAACGACCGGTATGATGTGAAGTTAAGAGAAGTTTATCAGCTAATACATGATTTAGGGCAGGAAGAAACGCGGAATTTCATAGAGACCATGAGTAATTGGGATCAAGTAAAAAGGCCAGAGACTGAGTAATCTCTTGGCCTTTACTTTTTTAATAAACGAAAAATGCGATGTAGATGATGATAATTACGACTGCTGTAAAGCCGATATACGTCAAAAATATAGGGTTAAGAACTGCTGTATGTCTCGTAACTGCAGCATTTACTTTATCTTGTGTATACGTTTTTTGCTTTCTTCCAATTTGAATCGTCCACCAAAGTCCACCAGCCAAAATTAGAACAGACAATATTAGGATTAGTGTAAACAAACGTTTTCACTCCTTACATCTTGTTTATTCTAGCTTTTGTGAAATCAGCGGGTTTCATGCATCAAGACGGAAGGTTCATTCAATGAATCAAGACGGTGAAGTTCGTTTTTTACGAGCGTTAAAATTCGTTCTTGATCTGTTTCATCAAAAATATTGTATTGATCACTTTCGATTCTCAATACCGCTGTTTTGTCGTAAGCGGAAATCCAGTCTTTATATTTAGCGTGTAGGGTTTTGTAATACGCCAGTAATTCAGGATTCTCATCCACTTGTTCATAAGAACGGCCTCTTTGTCGGATACGGTTTAATACCGTGTCAAAGTCACTGTCCAAATAGATGAGTAAATCAGGACGTGATTTTGGGGTTTTGTCGATCTCGTTCATCATCGTTTCTAGTAGATCCTTGTAAGTGTCAAATTCAAGCTGAGTCATATTGCCAGAATCAAAGTTAAGTTCGGCAAAGATTAAGTCTTCATAAAGACTTCGATCCAGAACATTATCTGGACTCGTTCTCGCTTGGCGAATGGTTTTGAATCGTGTATTTAGGAAATAAATTTGAAGCGGAAAAGCCCATCGCTTCGGGTTTTTGTAATAATCGGGTAAAATAGGGTTGTCAACAACGCTCTCGTAAAAAATCTCGCTGCCAAGCTGATCACTAAGAAACTCAGCATATGTGGACTTACCCGTACCGATCATACCTGCCATTAAAATCACGGTATATCCTCCGTTTCAATTCGTTACTTATGTAAGAAATAAAAATGAATAATCTATATGTGGTATGTAGGGCTTTAGAGCCTTTCTAAATATATCATGTAATAGAAAAGGTGAACAGAGGTTGTTTGCTGATCACAAAAATATATGGGGGAATTTTCATGCAAGAGTACACAGTATGTTTTATACAACGTAACCAGCAACTTCTGCTTTTGAACCGTATAAGAGCTCCTCTCATGGGTTTGTGGAACGGTGTAGGAGGAAAGATTGAAAACCAAGAAACGATAGAGGAAAGTGTGTTGCGTGAAGTTGCAGAAGAAACAGGGATAGAAGCTAAACAAGCAGATTATAAAGGAGAGGTGATCTGTGAAGGAACTTGGGGGAAGCTGCATCTCCATTTTTTCTGGATCAATCTACCTGATAAATTTATATACCAAACTCCAGTCGGAACGGATGAAGGGCTTTTAGACTGGAAAGACATTCTATGGATTCTGCATCCTGATAACTTAGGCATCGTAAATAACCTCCCTGTTTTGATTCCTGATATGATGAAATCGGACAATCCGCAAACATATCACTTGAATTATGACGATATGGGAAAGATAATTAGCGTCTCAATCAATTCAGCTATTCATAAAATAGAGGCGTAAGTAAGGGGAATAAAAATGACGATTAAAATAAAAGTTTACTCGGATTTTGTTTGTCCGTATTGCTATTTAGCGGAAACACCACTACTTGAAGCAACGAAAGATAAAGATGTTGATATCGAATGGATGCCGTACGAACTGCGTCCATATCCGCAAGAAACATTGAAACCAGAAGGCGACTATTTACAAAGATCGTGGCAGGAATCCGTTCAGCCTCTTTCAAAAAAAATGGGTGTTCAAATGATCCTGCCAGATGTCTCGCCTCAGCCGCATACACATTTTGCTCATGAAGGTCTTCTTTTTGCAAAAAGGCATGGTAAGGAAAAGGAATATACTCATCAAGTTTTCAAGTCTTTCTATCAAGAAGGAAAAAATATTGGAGAGGTTAGGGTGCTTCGAGAAATTGCCGAAGAGGTTGGTCTTGATGGTGAAATATTTCAACAAGCATTAGAGTCCCGTGAATTTAAAATGGAAAGAGAAATGTATTTGCAGCAAGCGAATGAAGAACTGCAAATTAAAGCTGTTCCTACCATCTTTATCGGTGACCGGGTATTAAAAGGACTCCATCCTCAGGCAAATATTGAACGAGCCTTAAGAGGTGCCCTCCGAGATGCGAAATTCGAGTTTTGTGAAGGTGACGAATGTGAATAGAATGTTGTTCTTGAAAGTGGTTGATTTCCGCTTTAGGTGCTTCGCTTTCCGCGGGGGGTGCGGTGAGCGTCCTAGCGCTTTGCACTTTTAGGAGGCTCACCTGACCCACTGTTGGAGTCTTGCACCTTGCTCTTCAATCAACTTAAAAGAGAAGAGATTCGAACATAATACCTCTTAAGCATCAATAATTTAAAGAGAAAAGAGCCTTTTAAAAGGGATTAAAAAAGAGCGCTTCGAAGGATTTCCTTCTTAGCGCTCTTTTTCGTTCTTAACAATGAAAAAAGGGGGTTGTTGATAGGGATGTCTATAATATAGCAAGACAAAAAAGAAAATGGACGAATATGTGATTTTTTTGATAAACGTTATCACTTTGTGACAAAGTCGCGCTGACGGACTAAAGAATGCCAAACACAAAAGAAAAAAGCCCATTAGGGGAGGGCTTTTTTCGGGAAAGGGGGGTACACCATTATAAGACGTATGAGATGGTAGAAAGTTTCAAAGAATCCGAATTTTCTTTTCTGTTTTTTTGAAAAAAGTGATAAAGTAGAAAAACAGAACGGAAGAGAGAAGGAATAGATAGATGAGGGGTTTTCTAACGAAGTGGCATCCTGCTGTTCTAGTGATTGTAGCAGGCACCCTTTTTACAAGAGCGGCATTTTTTATGACAATGCCCTTTCTAGCGATTTATTTGTATAGTGTAAAAGGAATTGAGCCTGCTACAGTAGGTTTGATTATTGGCATCAGTGCCCTTACTGGAACATTTGGCGGTTTTTTTGGAGGCTATCTTTCTGATCGTATCGGGCGGCTGCCTGTAATGACAGTCGCTATTTTTACATGGAGTGCTGTGTTTGTTGGGTTTGCTATCGCAGATCAAGTGTGGCATTTCTTTTTGTTAAATATGTTGAACGGACTATGCCGATCTTGGTTTGAACCAATATCCAGGGCTTTGCTTGCAGATGTCACAACAAAGGAAAACCGTCTGCGCGTATTTAACGCTCGATATTTTGCTATCAATGTCGGTGCAGCAATCGGTCCTGTTGTTGGAACACAGCTAGGAACAACTTCCTCGACAAAAGCCTTCTATATCACGGCAATCGCTTATCTTTTATATGCTTTGGTCATCGTAATCACATTAAAAGGACATTCGTCCGAATTAAAAGCTGGAGAAGAAAGAAAGTTCTCCATGAAGTCAGCTATCCTTGTACTATCAAAAGACAAGGTGCTTGCATTTTTTCTGATTGGGAACACAATTGTAATGATGGCACAGTCACAAATGGATACTACACTTGCGCAATATATAAGTAATGCGCCGCAATTTAAAAACGGCGTTAAGCTTTTTGCTTATCTGGTCGTAACAAATGCTGTAACTGTCTTGCTTCTGCAGTTTCCTGTCACAAACTATGTCAAACGATTTCAACCGATGAACGCACTTAGGTTTGGAAGTTTTGCATTCAGCCTTGCGCTACTGGGTTTCGGTTTGTCGACGAGCTGGATTTTTCTTGTTATCTCTATGGTTTTTTTAACGGTTGGAGAAATTATAGTCTTTGTGATGAGTGATGTGCTTCTCGACGACTTAGCGCCGGAGCATATGAGGGGTACATATTTTGGAGCGATGTCATTTCGTTCTATAGGGTTTAGTGCAGGGCCTTGGATTGGCGGATTGCTACTAAGCACGTTTGGATTTGAACATGGATTTTACGTGTTTGGCTGCTTAACTCTTATTTCACTTCTGTCTTTACCGTTTTTTCAGTATGGAGAAGGTATTCGTAAATCACTTGCAGAGCAACAATCTGTTTCAACTTAAGAGAGGGGAATTTTAATAATGATTACAGGAATTGAACACACAGGTATTATGGTATCTAACATGGATGAATCAATCGAATTTTACACCAAGATACTTGGTCTCAAACTTTTAGATCGCTTTGACCACACGAGTGTTCCAGTAGAGTTAGCCTTTTTGGGAGTAAATGAAAAAGTACTCGTGGAATTGATCGCTGGTTATACTGGTGAAGTTACGAACGAAGGTAAAGTCCATCACATCGCGTTTTCTGTAACGAACATCGAAGAGAAGTATGAACAATTAATAGAAAAAGGTGTTGCGATGAAAGATAAAGAAATTACAGAACTTCCAAATGGAAAATACTTTTTCTTTTATGGTCCTGACGAAGAGTCGCTTGAGTTTTTTGAAAGTAAATAGAAAGAAAGACTGCAGAGATTTTCTTTGCAGTCTTTTTTGCGTTTTGTAAAGTTTGTTTAAAAGAAAAGGGTTATGAAATCGCCATAAAGAAATCCATGAACATACCTAGATCCCAGGGAGCGTTTCTTTTAAATACTGATTAGAGCAATATTCAACACCATATTTATAGCGATGTTCTCTTACATTGCGTGCTTTATTTGGATCAATATGAATTCGCTTGATCTCTGGATAGGTTTCCATGATTTTTAATGCGATTTTATCACCGGGCTCATCAGGGTCTGTTAATACATAAACTTCATCACAAAGGATTAATGCTTCTTCAATTGCTCTTCTCTCTTTAATACGAAACGAAATCCCGTTTAAAATGACAAAATGGGCATGGGGATGAACACTTTGCACTTTCAGTTGATCACTTTTGCCTTCAACGATGTATCCGGTCATAGCGCCTCCTGTAAAACTAAGATTCATTATAATTTTATGGAGAGCATATCGATAATAGTACAACTTCTACGGATTTATTTGGACAAAGAAAAGGAAGTGTATGTATTTGAAGAAGCTGATATTCATCTTAAAAATAATGATTTATAGCTTCTTTTGGCCCCTGCTTATATATGGCTTGTTTTTGTTGCTAAATGATATAAAAGGTTTATTAATAGGTGTTCTCATATTAATCCTTTGTTTCATCGTATTTTGTTTAGGGTTTATCGATTTGATGAAAGGAAACTCATCAACTGAAGTCAAACTGAAAAGGCGTGCCTCATTCTTTATTATTATTCTAATCGCGATATCAACCGTCTTCTTTTCTGTAACGAATTATGTGTTAGATACCTCATTATCTCAATCACTATCAGCTAGAGTGAAAAATCAATATTATCTGGAAGCGCTGCTTGTTGAAAAAGATAGGATCTTTGAAAAGATTTCGTTTTTAAAGACATTGGAAAATAAATCAGATCCTGCGTCATTTGTCTTTTATGAAAAACCTGATGACAACTTGGCGCTGGCAGCGCTTGTGCATATTCGAAAAGTGCAAGCTTACCTTAATAAACTGATTGACATTCACCAACCTGTTCCAGTCACGATTATTTTATATCGAAATCCTTTAATTTTTCAAAAGTACTTACCTTTCCATTCCTATGAAAATTTGCAAGCACTGTATGTTCCGTCTGAAGAAACGATCCACCTGCTCGTTACAAAACAAATGGACGGCGACCGAGAACGATTTCTAGAATTAATTGGTCATGAGTATACGCACCATTGGATTGTAAGTTATCTATCTGAAAATGGAATGGATAATCGGCACTTGCCAAGGTGGTTTGAAGAAGGAATTGCCGAATATGCGGGTAAACAAAGTGTTAGAAAAGTGCCGAACTTTTCACCGCTTAACTTAATACCATTTTCTCGCTTAGATTCTGTAGAAGAATGGGCATATGAAAACCGCCGTAATTCACCCCATCTACCGTATCGTCAAAGTTATTATGCGATTGATCAGCTAGTTCGTGACGGAAAAGAAGCAAAAATAAAAAATCTTTTGCTCAGCAATCAAGAAAACTTTTATAAATTGTTTCAAAAAGAAACAGGGATGTCCGTCATCGAGTTTGAGGTTCGTTTTCTTCGTGATGAAATGCGTCTATACAGAGAAATTAGAGGGGATTGAAAAAATAAATATTGAACCCAGCTAATAAAAAAAATTGACCCCGTTAAAAGGGTCAATTTCTTTATCTGCTTTTTAATTTACGTTTTATGATAGGCAGCAGCCTCTTTTTTCCTTGTTTTAATAAATAGGCGAAAGCCATGCCTTTAATTCCTTTGCTTATTCGTCCCATCTTTTCATCCTCCTTTTTAAAAACATAGGTGTTTCAAGTAATATACCCGAATTCTACCTGCTGCAATCCTTTTATTTCATTACGGGATACTTGTCTATACGTTTCAAGGATTAATGAATAAAGTAGAGAGAATACAATTTTTCAGGAGTTGAATTGATTGAATAATAGAGATTTTCCTTTCTTTCCTGGCCAAGGCGGACCAGGAGGCGGGCAAGGATTTGGCCCTTCAGGTGGCCCGCCAGGCGGACCTCCGGGTGGACCTCCAGGAGGCGGAATGGCTCCAACATCAGCACCACCTTCATTCACACCATCCCAGTCACAAGGATATAGCTTGCAAGGTGGCGGTGGAGGCCAACCGGGGCTTTACGCTATTGATCCAATTACAATAAGGCAATGTCTGTATCGATACGTTTATATTTGGCCGACATGGGGACCGGGTTTCTGGGCTTGGCTTACGTTTGCTAGACGCCGAACGATTGCAGGATACCGTTGGATTGGTTACCGATGGGTCTACTTCGGTATGGATACACGCCAAATCAGCTCATTTTATTGCTATTAAAAATAACCGCCAAAGGGCGGTTGTTTTTATGATTTTGGATATAGTGTTCGTCCCAGCACATCCCAAGAATGATACGTCTTCCTTTTAGTGGGCAAACTTTTTGATGATACATATTGAACGGCTTCCCATACGAGAGGGGAACACCAATCTTCTATTAATTCCTGAGGTTCAATCCACTGAATGCCGATTGAATCTTGAAGAGGTATGTCTGCAATAGGCAATTTGTAATCTTCATCAATTGTACATACATAATAAACAGCAGTATGTCGTGACAGATTCCACTGCTTGTAGTTCCACGGAAGTTCGTAGCAGCGTTCTCCCAGCTTCACGCCACTCAATACGTGATATCCTGTTTCTTCTAAAACTTCACGGACGACAGTCTCGTATTCTGATTCGTTTTCTTCAGGTGTCCCGCCAGGAAGGTCAAGTCGATTTTTATAAGGACCACCATTTTTTTCAATCACAAGCAGGTGTCCCGTTTCATTTAAACATATACAATAAATGCCCCTATGTGTATGGATACGTTACCCCTCCTGCATCAAAAACACCTTTTCACTTTAACATGAAAAGGCATTTAACTGTTTATTCTTTTACAAGATTATTCAGTTCTGAGGTTAGGGCCTCGAACTGGTTGAAGCTTTCAACTACTTCTTCCACACATCGATGCTGTTCTTCAACAGATGCTAGGACTTCTTCAACAGATCCACTTGATGTTTCTGCTATTCCTGAAACAGATTGGATTTCTCCAACAATATAACCGGTAGACTCGTACAATTGATTGATCAATTCTTGGACTTGTGAAGATTGTACGGCAACTTGATCGGTATTCAAAAGAATTTGGCTAAAGTTATCAGCAGTTTTCTGTGTTGCTTCAAGACTTGAAGTAACAACGCCTTGTGAACCGTTCACAAATTGAGCTGCCTGTTGAGCTTTACTGCGAATTTCTCCAAGGATACTAGCAATCTGTTTCGTAGAATTTTGTGAATCCTCAGCTAGACGGCGAACTTCATCGGCAACAACTGCAAACCCTCTGCCTTGGTCGCCAGCACGTGCTGCTTCAATAGCTGCATTTAAAGCGAGCAGGTTTGTTTGTGAGGAGATTTCTTCTATCGTCGTTAAAATGCCTTCGATCGATTCACTCTGTGCATTCAATTCGTGCATCAACGTATTCGTTTGGTTCATAAGTTCGTTTGCTTTTTTCATTTTTGAAGTGAGCTCGGATACTTGGTTTTCTCCAGCTTTTGTAATAGCTGCCGTTTGTTCAGATAGTTGTTTCATATCGTTAGAGTGCTGAAACAGTCCCTTTGCTACATCGTTTGTACTAGTTACCGATTGACTCATTCCGCCGACACTAACTGCCTGTGATTCTACGCCTTTTGCAACTTCGGTAAAAGCGTATGTGATGTTGCTTGAGATCTCTCCAGTTCTTGAAACGTTCTCTTTTACCGATTGGCTAAATCTATGCAGATTCTCTGATGCATCTTGGATTTTTGCTAATAAATGCTGAAGCTTCTTTTTGTCGTTTTCTGCTTGTTTTTCAGCGCTTAAAATATTCTCTTGCATTCGCTGACCCATTTTTGCTTGAGCGACAAGCGCCGCAGTAATAACGATTAGAAACACGTTTAATGATATGATTATTTTAGGGTCTTGTCCCGCAAACATTGTGTCTTTGTATTGAAAAAAGAAAAAATTCGTTAACAATAAACCGCAAATACCCGATAGTAAGATAGAAATGTAATTGTGATATAACGTGATAACAGCTAAGCAAACATAAGTCATGAGGTAAGTGGAGATCTTTGGATTAGAGTCTGCCATAATAATAGTCAGCAAAGTAAGACCAATCACAACATAATATTGAACAGCGTGGGGAGCCCATTTTCGATACGTCCATACGGTAAGTGAGAGAAGGATAACCAATCCGGCTATACCGTAGAACATAACACTATCGATGGTCTTCGTACTAGCATAAGTACTTCCTAGTCCTAGAAAATACATTCCCCATAACATTTTTGTAACAAGCTTGTTGGTTTGTAAATTTGAGGCAAATGAAGGATTCAAATTTAGTCATCTCCGTTTTAGAATGTATAAGTGCTGTTCATAATATCGACAATTTAGTAACAGAATTAAAGCCGATTTTTTCAAGAACGTAACAATTTTTTTCTATTTTCGTCTAATTTTATGAGGTGATTGTAATGACAAAAAAGACATGGACAATGATTTTGATAGCATTGATAGTAGTTATGCTCTCAGCATGTAACAGTGAATCGAATAAAACTGAAACGAAAGAACCCGTTTCTAAGACAGCTGAGCCAACACAAAAAGAAAGTAAGAAAGAAACAAAAGATGAACCAGCTTCAGAACCCGTATCTTCTATTGATGAAGAGGGTACGTACATTGGTCAGATCGATAATAATTCAATTGAAGTGGAAGCTGCAGGTGAGACTCTCGTTCTTCGTTTATCGGAAGAGGTAAGGGATTCGGTAGCGAATTTAAAAGAAGGATCAAAAGTACTCATTACGTATAAGAAGAATGAGAATGATCAGTGGCTGCTTGAGAAAATAACACCATCGGAAACAAGTTCAGATGAAGAGGAAGAAACAAAAATGCTAACTTACTCTGTAAACGGTACTTCTGTGGAAGAGGAAGCAGCACTTACAAAGAGTGAGCAGCTGGACTATCATTTTTATAAACTAGGTGACTTTGAGTTTACAGCGGAAGAACCGCGAAAAGATTTACTTTTTGCAACGGCTTTTGCTGAGACTTTCGTACGAATCGAGCCTCTCTCAGAAGATGCATCTATTGATGATCTGAAAGAATGGGCAAACGATGAACTGAAAGCGGTTGGTGAGGTAAAAGAAGTGAACGGGAGTGAGATAGCAGGGCCAGCGTTTGAATCTACTTTACTATTTATTACAGCTTCAAAAGATTCATTCAAGAAATACATTGTGATCCAGACCCTAAGTAATGGGGATAAGGTGAAATACACGGTGAATTTACCACATCATAAGAATAAAGAAAAATGGGAGCAAGCGATCTGGGCTATGCTTTCTACGCTTCAAACGAAATAAAGTGTTTCACCAACTTGGTTGCTCTTGGAAGTAGTTGATTTCCGTTCCGGGTTCTTCGCTTTCCGCGGGGCGATCGGTGAGCCCCCTGCCGCTTTGCGCCTTTAGTGGTCTCACCTACCCGCTCGTCCCGCAGGAGTCTCGAACCTTCCACTCCAATCAACTAGCCAATGAAGCGAATAAAGGACCATGCAAATGCATCACCATTATGTTAAAAGACAAATAAGAATCATAACTGTAGCATGTGGCATATAATATTTACAAAGGTTAAAAAAGTTTCCTTTAGGAAAGATAGGTGATTGCCATGTGGTACAAAGAGAGTTCATTATTTAAACTTCAGCAGTACACATTGATTCTTCACAAATTAGGAATATTCTCGCAGGAAGATAAGACAGACATACTAGGTAAAATAGATAACTATAAAATGAAAATTGGAATAAAAGATTAGGGCTTCCTTTAAGGGAGCCTCTTCATTTACAGATAAAGCATTACATAGAAAAAAACCCGGCAATCGCTGCCGGGTTTTCTATATATGGTTTAGGCTTATTTTTTAGTTACGTTAGCTGCTTGAGGTCCGCGAGCTCCGTCAACGATTTCGAATTCTACTTCTTGACCTTCGTCAAGAGATTTGAATCCTTCAGATTGAATAGCAGAAAAGTGTACGAATACGTCGTCTCCACCTTCAACCTCGATGAATCCAAAACCTTTTTCTGCGTTAAACCATTTTACTTTACCTGTTTGCATGTGAATGCCTCCTAGAACGTTTGCACATTTGTGCCGGAATTACCAAACTACTTTCAAACTCTTAAATAAGACGAAATCCAGTACTGAATGGTTGTCACAAATATATCACAATTGGTAATGCTATCGCAAGGAACTTTTCTGAAAAATAGGAATAAAGAGACAGGAGTTAATCGGCCAAACAAAAACCATCTTCCTTCTACTCAGTAGCAGGAGATGGTTTTAATTCGTGTGAAGGACGTGTTGCTACGATGCCAGTTGCTTTTACGATCTGATTTAGAATATTAACCCTTGATTGGTCATCGAAGTTTTGTGCTTTTACAAAAGCATAGCCATCTTCATTTGACACATAGCGGGGAGGCAAATTATTGAGAGTAATGGCAAATACATCTGCTTTACAAATCTCACATTTGCATGGAAGTTGAAGTTGTCCCCAATAATTTTTTAGTGCTTCGTCTACTAGGATTTCCATTGCATTTTTTACATTCATGGGCTTTTTACCCCTTTTACACAATCTATATGAATAGAATAGCTTATTCTTACTACATATGTAAACTTATACTACATTCAACAAGACTATTTGACTATAATTATTTTCGTTTTTATTATAAACCGCTACCATCTTACTAAATTAACTATAATATATGATTTTTCTGAAAATATACTTGAAATCATATATGATTTGAGATTAACATAGAAATATGAAGACTCGAAATAAACCAAACAAACAGCAATATGCTTACCAAGTCATCCGTTCTCGTATTTTAGATGGCAGGTATCCGCCTGGTCACAAACTTGTGATCGACCAACTAGCAAGGGAACTTCAAACGAGTGCCATACCTGTTCGTGAAGCGATCAGATTGCTTGAAGCGGATTCCTTAATTTCATTTAAACCTTATTCGGGAGCGATTGTAACCCCGTTCGATGAACAAGCATATTTAGAAACACTATCCGTTTTAGCCGTATTGGAAGGTTTTGCGACTGCAGAATCATCTATCTACTTTCCTCATGAAAAGCTTGAAGATTTAAGAGCGTATACAAGACTTATGGAAGATGCCCTTGATGATCTTGATTTTTCTCTCTTCTCCAACTACAACAAAGAATTTCACAAACTTACTTACCATTATTGCACCAATCAATTTTTAATGGAACAGATTCATTCAACATGGGAAAGATTAGGGACAGTCCGAAAACAAGGAACAACGATGAAACCATCAAGAATGAAGCGTTCCATTGCTGAACATTATCAACTGATTGAGATGCTCGAAAATAGAGAAGACCCAAAGAAGATTGAGACTTTTACAAGGAATCATAAATTGAATACGCTAAAAGCATTTCTCGAGGATGAATCTCAAAATAATCTTAAGGAGATGAAAAAATGAACGTAGAAGAAGCAAAAAAATCATTGAGAGGATCCATTGCACCCATCATCACCCCTTTTCATGATGATGAGTCATTGGATCTCGATACACTCAAAAGTTTGATAGACTGGCACATTCAGTCTGGCAGCCACGGAATCTCTGTAACTGGTACAACTGGTGAGCCATCATCATTAACATTAAAAGAACGTGAGCTTGTTATGGAAACAGCGATAAAGGCCGTAAACAAACGTGTGCCAATCGTACCTGGAACAGGATCAACCAACCATCAAGAATCTCTTCACTTAACAAAACTCGCACAAGAAATGGGTGCAGATGCCGCTATGGTAATCGTCCCATACTACAACAAGCCTTCTCAGCATGCTCTATACAAACACTTTAAACTGATCGCTGACTCAGTAGACATTCCACTAATCATCTATAACATCCCAGGAAGAACAGCAGTTAATTTAGAAGTAAAAACACTGGCACGCCTTAACGAAGACTGTCCGAACATTATAGGTGTAAAAGAATCCAATAAAGACTTTGAACACATTAACCGTGTGTTATTAAACTGCGGTCGTGACTTTTTGCTGTATTCAGGCATTGAACTTCTTTGCTACCCGATGCTTGCGATTGGCGGAGCAGGGTACATATCAGCAACAGCAAATGTATTGCCTTCTAAAGTAGCAGAAGTGTATAACGCATGGGATTCTGGAAATGTAGAAGAAGCATTGAAGCTTCATTATGACTTAATGCCATTAAACGATGTTCTCTTTAAAGATACGAATCCAGCGCCGTTAAAAGCAGCACTGGGAATGATGGGCAGAATCAATCCGAAATTAAGACTGCCAATGGACCTGCCAACGGAGTCTCTGCAAAAAGAGATCAGAAGCGTACTTGCTGATTACGGATTAGTAGAAAAAATAGGGAGTGAAGTATAAATGAAACATGCACGCGTGATATTTGAAGGAAGAGAACAAAAAGGAACAATTGTTGATGATGTGATTACTTTCTCATCTGGTAAAACGGCAAAAGTAAGTGAGATCGACACATGGCTGCCTCCTTTTCAGCCGAACAAAATGATCGGCCTCGCACTAAATTATGCAGATCATGCTGATGAACTAGGACTTGAAAAGCCGGCAGAACCTGTTCTGTTTATCAAACCAAACTCGTCACTTGTAGGACACAAAGGAAAAGTGTTCTATCCAGATGGTGCAACTTACATGCACTATGAAAATGAACTTGCCGTTGTTATTGGTAAAGAGGGAAGAAACATTAAAGCTGAAAATGCGATGGAATTTGTAAGCGGTTACACCATTGCAAACGACGTAACTGTGCGTGACTTTGTGAATAACTGGTACCGTCCGCCTGTCCGTGCAAAAGGGCACGACACGTTTGGTCCGATGGGTCCTTTTTATGTAGATGCTGCTGATATTCCGGATGTTACAAACCTTGAACTGCGCACGTATGTAAACGGGGAACTTAGACAGCAAGGGAACACAAAAGACTTGATGTATTCAATCCCTGAAATCATTGAATTTGTGTCATCATTCATGACGCTTGAACCGAATGATGTGATCTGGACGGGTACACCAAAAGGAATTTCTCACGTTCACCCTGGTGATGTTGTAAGACTTGAGATTGATTATCTTGGGTCACTTGAAAACACGATTGTTGATGGACGCACAGAAAAGGTGCCAACTGGAGGGAAGGATCATGAAGCCGGAAATTAAAGAGATGATCCAGCACTATATTGACGGACAGTTTGTTTCAGGGCATAAAGGAGACTTTTTCGTTAATGTCAATCCATATACGAACGAAAAGATCAACACGGTAAGTGAAGGTACGAAAGAAGACATTAATCTAGCAGCTAAAGCGGCAAAAGAAGCCTTTAAGCAAGGACCTTGGGGCAAGATGAAGCAGGAAAAGCGTCTTCAATATATTTATAAGATTGCCGAGCTGATCGACCGTGACATTGAAGAGATTGCCTTGCTGGAATCATACGATACAGGACTTCCGATTGCCCAAACGAGAAAAATGGTAGGTCGTGCAGCAGATAACTTTAGATTTTATGCTGAAATGGTAAAAAACCGTATGTCGGGTGAAGCGTATCACGTAGATGACGAGTTCATGAATTATACGATCCAAAAGCCTGTAGGCGTAGCAGGGCTAATCACACCGTGGAATGCACCTTTCATGCTAGAAACATGGAAGATTGCCCCGGCTCTTGCGACAGGAAACACCGTCATCTTAAAACCTGCAGAATGGTCACCATTGACGGCTAACAAACTAGCAGAACTTGTTGATGAAGCAGGGCTGCCTCATGGGGTATTTAACGTCGTGCATGGTTTTGGTGAAACAGCTGGTGCGTCCCTTGTTGCTCACGAAGATGTGCAGCTGATCTCGTTTACAGGAGAGACAAAGACGGGTTCAGAGATTATGAGAAACGGAGCCGCCTCGCTTAAGCGCTTTTCTATGGAGCTTGGAGGAAAGTCACCGATTATCGTATTTGATGATTGTGATTTTGAACGCGCACTTGACGCATGTGTATGGGGAATCTTTTCTTTTAATGGGGAAAGATGTACAGCGAATTCCCGACTATTTGTTCATGAATCGATTAAGAATGAGTTTGTTGCCCGCTTAAAAGAGAGGGTGGATAACATTATCGTTGGTGATCCATCTGATCCAGAAACAGAAGTCGGACCTCTCATCCATACAGAACACTATGAAAATGTGAAGCGTTACCTGCAGATCGCTGCAAATGAGGGGGCTGAAGTATACAGCCAGACTCTCTCTGAATCTCACAAAAAAGGAAACTTTGTCGCGCCAACTCTTCTGTTGAACGTGAAAAATGATATGACGGTCGCACAAGAAGAAATCTTTGGACCTGTTTTGTCTGTTATGACGTTTAAAGACGAATCAGAAGTGATTGATTACGCAAATGATATCAAGTATGGCCTCGCTGGTTATGTTTGGACGAACGATATGAAAAAAGGTCTTCGCGTTGCAAACGCCGTTGAAGCCGGCATGCTGTGGGTGAATTCGCAAAACGTTCGTGACCTTCGTATTCCGTTCGGTGGGTCCAAGAATTCTGGAATCGGTCGTGAAGGTGGCCATTACGCGTTTGAGTTTTACACAGAGATGAAAGTGGTGCATGTTGCACTCGCAGATCATCACATTCAGCAATTTGGAAAGAAAAAACAAACGCTTCAGACGGAAGCGAAACATTAAGGAGGGATTTCTTTGCCTGCACGCACGGGGGAACAATATATTCAAGGAATTTCAAAGGCTAAGAATAATGTTTGGATTCATGGTGAGAAAGTAGAAGATGTACCTTCTCATCCCGCATTTCGAAACATCGTAAGATCCATTGCCAACTTGTATGACCTCCAGCACGAAAAAGCAGACAAGATGCTATACACCTCTGAACAAACGGGTGATAAAGTTGGACTTTCCTTTATTGCCCCTAAAACGGTAGACGATCTGATCCGCCGCCGTGAAATGATTTCTGAGTGGGCGGGCTACACGGGTGGCATGATGGGGCGTACACCTGATTATTTGAATACGAGCGTCATGGCATTTGGTACGTCTGGTAACTTCTTTGCACAAAATGATCCGATGTTTGCGGAGAACGCCAGAAAGTATTACGACTATTGCCGAGAAAATGACATCAGCTTAACGCATACACTCATTCATCCTCAGACAAATCGTTCGAAAAAGCAGTCTGAGCAAAAAGATCCATATTTATCAGCTCGCATCGTTGAAAAAAATAAAGATGGAATTGTAGTGAAAGGTGCTAGATTGTTAGCAACGCTCGGTGGGGTAACGGATGAGATCGTCGTTTTCCCATCGACGCTGAATAAAGCATCTTCTGAAGACGATCCTTATGCAATGGCTTTTGCGATTCCGAACAACACGGAAGGATTGAAGTTCCTTTGCCGAGAATCGTTCGATACGGGACGAAGCCAATGGGATCATCCACTAAGCTCGCGATTTGAGGAAAGTGATGCAATCGTTGTTTTTGATAATGTACTAGTACCGTGGGAGCGCGTTTTTGTAAGCGGAAGCTCCGATATTTGTAACCGTACGTACGTTGAAACAAACGCAATCGTTCATATGGCACATCAAGTAATTGCTAAAAATACGGTAAAAACGGAATTTGTGCTAGGCGTTATTTTAAACATGATGGAATCGATCGGCATCGATGTATTTCCGCATGTTAAAGAGAAAGCATCTGAAGTCATGCTAATTCTCGAAACGATGCGTTCTCACCTTTACCGTGCAGAACACAACGCTTCCATTGATAAATACGGGAACATGACGCCAGACTTTGCGCCGCTGAATGCAGCGCGTAACTGGTACCCGAAAATGTATCAGCGCATCGTTGAAATCGTGAAAATCCTCGGAGCTTCAGGTTTGATGGGGATTCCGACAGAAGCAGACTTTAACGCAGACGATATCGGTGAACTCGTGCATCGCTATACACAAGGCGCAAACATTGATGGTTATGAGCGCACGCAATTGTTCCGCCTGGCATGGGACATCTCCATCAGTACGTTCGGAGGCCGTCAAGCGCTATATGAGTACTACTTCTTTGGAGATCCAGCGCGTATGTCGAACATTTATTATGATCAATTTAACAAAGAGCCTTATAAAGCGATGGTGAAAGAATTTCTGCAGCGCGTGAATTCTAAAAGCCATAATTACACGAGTGTATAGGAGGAGTCGTCATGGATTTTAACATTATACGAATTGCGCGTGTTGTCATGAACGTAACAGACCTCCATGCTTCCCGTGATTTTTATGTGAATGCTCTGGGATTTATCGAAACGGCCGCTACCTCAGAGTGGATGGCATTACGCGGGTTGGAAGAACACTCGCATCACAGCCTTCTGTTGAAAAAGGCAGATAAGCCTGGGGTTCATGTGGTGAGCTACAAAGTTTGGGAAGACAGCCACTTGAATGAGCTGGAATCCTTTTTTAAAGGAAAAGGTGCCAAAGTGCTGTGGAAAGATGCAGACTCTAAAGTTGGAATCGGTAAAACCTTATGCGTAGAAGACCCTTCTGGCATACCACTAGAGTTTTTTGTTGAGATGGAGAGTGTTGAACGCTGTATCCAAAAGTATGATCTATACCGCGGTGCACGTGTTCAGCGTATCGATCACATCAACTGTATGGTTCCGGATGTGGAAGGGGCTGTTAAGTTTTATACAGATGAACTTGGATTTAGAGTCTCGGAATATACGGCAACAGAAGACGATCGAACATGGGCAGCGTGGCTTCACCGCAAGCCGACTGTTCATGACGTTGCCTTTATGAACGGAGAAGGGCCTCGTCTTCATCACGTAGGCTTTTGGCTTTCTGATCCAATGAGTCTAATTCATTGCTGTGATGTGATGGCGAGCATGGGATATGCAGACAATATCGAGCGCGGTCCTGGACGACATGGTTTATCGAACGCATTCTTCTTATACGTTCGCGATCCGGATGGAAATCGAATAGAGCTATATAACGGGGATTATCTGACGAGTGATCCTGACTTTAAACCGATCAAGTGGGACATTAATGACCCGAGACGTCAAACGTTCTGGGGCCACAAAGCTCCTGACAGCTGGTTTAACGAGGCGACTTCTTTCTTGAATCTTGAAAAAGGAGAGCCTGTAGAGCTGAAAAGTCCTACTTTGGCGCAGCGTAAACCAGATTTTGTGACTTGATCTATTATGGATAGAAGATAAAAGCTGACTTCCTTAGTGAAGTCAGCTTTTTGTGCTCGTCCAGCGGCAGATTATGCAAGCTGGACGAGCGATTCTAGAAATTTACGAGCGATTCTAGAAATTTACGAGCGATTCTAGAAATTTACGAGCGATTCTAGAAATTCACGAGCGATTCTAGAAATTTACGAGCGATTCTAGAAATTTACGAGCGATTCTAGAGGTTTACGAGCGATTCCAAAGTTTTATAATTGCACCCCTGAAAATAACATCCTATTACCATAAAAAAACCCTCTCACGCCAATTCATTCTTAATATAAACAAGCCCGCTCTCGGTCAGCCTTGTTCCTTTTCGCCCTTTTGCTTTCACGATAAACCCTTTCCGCTCCAAGAGGTCTAAGCGCAATCTGATCTGAGCTTCCGATAGTTTTACGCCTTTTAATTCTAAATCCATCAATAAGCTTTTCCGGCTGGATGGTTTACCAGAACAGTGGTTTTGATAGATGCAGTTCAAAATCGCAGCTTCTTCATTTGGCGCTATAAGCGGCAATTCATCAGAGGTCACAGCAGTCTCTTTCATAACTTCTGCCTCTAAAGTCCTCTCCAAACTTCTGATTCGCATCACTTCTTGAGGCAGATCCTGAACAGTAATCTTTTCCCCGTCACACACTGCAAGCATATAATCAATGGCATTCTTTAATTCTCTAATATTACCCGACCAAGATCTATTCATAAGGTGGCGTACCACTTCGCTTTCAACGGTCATCTTTTTAGTAGAACGCATACCTAAAAAAATGATTCAGTAAAAGCGGAATGTCTCCTTTGCGTTCTCGGAGCGCTGGAATCTTTAAATAGAGAACGTTCAGCCGATGATACAGATCTTCGCGAAATAGTCCGTTCTTTATATCAGTCGCCAGATCCTTGTTGGTAGCAGAAATGACCCTTACATCTATAGGGAGGACGCGTGTTCCTCCGACTCTCCGCAACTCTTTTTCCTGCAGAACCCGTAGGAGGCGTGTTTGGAGTTTAACGCTAATGTCGCCAATTTCGTCCAGAAAAATAGTTCCGCCTTCTGCTTGTTCGAAGAGACCCTGTTTTCCGCCTTTTTTTGCTCCTGTAAATGCTCCTTCTTCATAACCGAAAAGTTCACTTTCTAATAAATCTTCTGAAAGCGCAGAACAATTTACTGCTAAGAATGGCCCGTTTCTCCTGCTCGATTCATTATGAATGGAGCTCGCAAAGAGTTCTTT
Organism: Fictibacillus sp. UD; assembly: GCF_043558025.1. NCBI lineage: Bacteria > Bacillati > Bacillota > Bacilli > Caryophanales > Fictibacillaceae > Fictibacillus > Fictibacillus sp. UD. The sequence continues at coordinate 12,570 of NZ_JARUHH010000002.1, read as the reverse complement.
GCCTGTTCCGCTTTCGCCTTGAATAAGAAGTGAAAGGTCTGTTGCCGCCAGCTTCTTTGCAATATTTTTTGTTAAGATGATCTGTTCGGAGTCGCCGATGATATCACTGAAAAAATACTTACCAATATAACCTTTTCGCTTCAGTTCATATCGTGCGGCTTTTTCCATCGAGATGGTCGTGCTCGTGTTCTTAAATGTCGCAATCATCGTATTTTCAGCTGGTAATGTAAAGCGGTGAACCATGACATTTGTATCGTTGATTGTGAAAAACTGGTCAGATTGTTCGTTTTCAGTATCTGATAAAAAGTCTAGCAGTTCTTTGTCTTTAATAATTTGTTTAATATGCTTTCCGACAGCTTGTTTGGAAGCAGTTGAAAATATGTTCTCCAGTTCTTCGTTAAATACGGTAATTTTTCCTGAATGATCAAATGACAAAATACCATCATTTACACCATTTAATACTTTGTCTAGGTGTTCGTTAAGTTGAAGAGCTTTTTGATTAGCAAGTGCAAGTTTCTTGGACAGCTGAATAATTTTTTTGGTAAACCGTTCAGAAATACCTGTCGCCCTGTCATCCAATACACCGAGTTCGCTCAAAATCTCTGTTATAGTAGTTATGTCGATTAAGCGTACGCCGATATTAATAATTCTCTTAACCTCTCTTGGCACTAGATGCATCTCCCCAGGTGTCACAGCGATCTCTGAGTATTGATAGTGAGGAATGCCAGGATAATAGGGAAGGTAATTTAAGTGATCGATTCCAAGATGTACGAGAGTTTGTACGGACTGTTCGACTGTTTGAGGAAAGTCGTTAACGTACATAACATCTGTACCTTCAGGCAGCTGAAGAAGCTGATCCATATATTCATAATTTACGGTGCGTCTTGCCGTGATGACTTTACAAGATTCACTTAAACAGTGAGCTACCTCACGTCTTATAAGATAAGAGGATAAAATAACAATTTCGTTCTGAAGCTGTGAAGGCAGCATCTCTTCGGAAGAATAGCTTCTAATATGAAAATAATCGCCTAAAATTGATTGAAGCTGATGAGACAGTGCAATACGTGTTTCTTTTGTACCTGCTAATAGAACAATCTGTTTTTGGAGCTCCATCCTATACACCTTCTTTAAATGGTCTTTTTTAGGTTGTTAATTGGTTATGAAACTATTATCTAATAAACACCCAATTAAGGAAACAAAAACTTAAGAAACCTTTACAAAGGGAGGCGGAATGTTGGCACAATTCTTGCAATTAGATTAGGTGATTAAGAAAAGGGGGAATAAACGTGGATAAGAAAAAAGGAATTACAATGCCGGATACGTTTGTTATCGTGTTTTTTGTTGTTGCACTAATGGCATTATTAACGTATATCATTCCGGCAGGTCAATTTGAGACAAAAGAAACAACCTTTATGCAGGGCGGTGAAGAGCAGACAAAAACAGTGCTTGTCCCTGATAGTTTTTCATATGTAAAAGGGAAAGATGGTGAGCCTGCTACTCAAGGTGTAAGCCTTTTTGAAGAAGGCGGCGGCGCTGGGTTTTTGAACTATATCTTTGAAGGACTTGTTTCTGGAGATAAATGGGGATCAGCTGTTGGTGTTGTTGCCTTTATCCTAATTATTGGTGGCGCCTTCGGTATCATTATGAAAACACGTGCGATTGAAGACAGTATTTTAAAAATGATCGACCATACGAAAGGCAGAGAAGCACTTATTATTCCGCTTATGTTCTTATTGTTTTCTCTAGGCGGCGCTGTTTTTGGAATGGGCGAGGAAGCGATTGCCTTTGCCATGATCCTTGTCCCCGTTGTTGTAGCTCTTGGCTATGATGCTATAACAGCGATTATGATTACGTACGTTGCAACGCAGATTGGTTTTGCAACATCTTGGATGAACCCGTTCGGTGTAGCAATTGCACAAGGAGTTGCTGGAATTCCAGTGCTTTCCGGGGCGCCATTCCGAATCGGTATGTGGGCTTTCTTTACATTAGTAGGGATTGTTTATACATGGATTTACGCGTCAAGAATTAGAAAAGATCCGAAGCGTTCCTTATCTTATGATTCAGATGCATACTTCCGTGACGATTTTAAACATACAGATATTAAGTCAAACTTTGGAACAGGACATATCCTCATTCTTCTTACGATTTTAGCAGGAGTTGCTTGGATCGTTTGGGGAGTTGTGGAAAGAGCATATTATATTCCAGAAATCGCTACTCAATTTTTTACGATTGGTTTAGTTGCGGGTATAATTGGTATTATCTTCAAGATGAACAACATGACGGTGAACGGAATCGCTGATGGCTTTAAAGAAGGTGCAAAAGATCTTCTCCCAGCAGCACTTATCGTTGGTATGGCGAAAGGAATCGTTATTATACTTGGTGGAGACAACCCTGCTGAAGCATCAGTTTTGAACACGATTCTTCATGCAGCTGGTGGCATTGTTGAAGATGTTCCTGCTGCACTTTCTGCATGGATCATGTATGTGTTTCAATCTGTATTTAACTTTTTTGTTGTATCTGGTTCAGGTCAAGCGGCACTTACAATGCCTTTAATGTCACCGCTTGCTGATCTTGCAGGTGTAACAAGGCAAGTAGCGGTTCTTGCTTTCCAGCTGGGTGACGGTTTTACAAACATGATCGTACCAACTTCTGCGGCTCTTATGGGAACACTAGGAGTCGCACGACTGGATTGGGGAAAATGGTTTAAGTTCCAAATTAAGTTCCAGGCCGTTCTGTTTACATTTGCCTCAATCATAATTGTTATAGCTGTATTAATTGGTTTTAAATAATTTATCTTTGAAAAAATAAAGGACTGATTTACATGTTTACACTTATAAAAGGCGGTGAGGTATACGCGCCTCATTATCTCGGTAAAAGGGATATTCTTATAGCTGCCGGGAAGATTGCCAGCATCTCAGAAAATATTGATTGGCCGGCACCAGCACTTGATATCCATGTTATTGATGCAACAGGAAAAATGGTGGTACCAGGCTTTATCGATGCACATGTTCATATTACTGGCGGCGGAGGAGAAGGCGGATATAAAACGAGGACTCCTGAGATCTATTTGTCTGATGTTACTAAAGCAGGTGTGACAACGATTGTTGGTGTGATTGGTACAGACGGAACAGCCCGAACGATGACCAACCTAATCGCAAAAGCAAAAGCCTTAAAAGAAGAAGGGATCTCATGTTTTGTGCACACTGGAAGCTATCAAGTTCCTGTTAAAACGTTAACGGGGAATATTGAAACAGACATTATGATGATTGATGAAATCATTGGTGTAGGTGAGATCGCTATCGCTGACCATCGTTCCAGCCAGCCGGACGCTCACGAACTGGCAAGGCTAGCTTCACAAGCAAGAGTTGGGGGCATGCTTTCAGGAAAAGCAGGTATAGTGAATATCCACCTTGGCGACAGTAAACGTATGTTATCTTTAATTGAAGAAGTTGTGGAGACGACAGATCTGCCTATTTCCCAATTTTACCCGACGCATATTAACCGAAATTCCTATTTGTTTGAAGCGGGAATTCAATATGCGAAAAAAGGCGGTATCGTAGATTTTACAACAAGTACAACGAAGCAATTTTTAGAAGAAGGCGAAGTTAAATGCAGCATCGGCCTTAAAAGAATGCTCGATGCAGGAGTGTTGATTGAGCAAATAACGTTCACATCAGACGCACAGGGAAGTTTGCCTGCATTTAATGAATTTGGTGAATTTACAGGACTTCGTATCGGCAAGGTAAACTCGTTATATGGTGAAGTGCGAGATGCCATCCTGACTGAAGGTGTTCCACTTCAAACAGCATTGCAGACAATTACTTCTAATCCTGCCCGAGTTTTAAAGCTCAGAGAAAAAGGAAGGCTGCAGGAAGGTCTGGATGCTGATCTTGTTCTGCTTAACCAAGACCTAAACATTGATTCTGTTATTGCTTTAGGGCAAGTAATGGTACGAGATGGAGAAGCCGTGATCAAGGGAACATTTGAAGAGTAAAGGAAGCTGATTTTCAGCTTCCTTTTCACTTTTAAGTTAAGAAATATATGGTAAAATAAGAAACATACATATAAATCATTCGAAGGTGGCGATCATATGGCGAAACAGGAAACACCAACAACGTTAAGTCCTGAATTGTTTGAACACCTGCAAGGCGAGCAACTCGTATTACTAGGAACAGTTGACGCAGAAACGAAAGCTCCATCCGTAAACGCGATTTCCTGGGTGAAAAGTTTGTCAGAAGGTAAGATTAGATTTACCGTTACAAACAACTCCCGCATCGTAACGAACATCCAGGATAATCCGAATGTCGTTCTTACGGTTGTTGGACTTGAGACAGTGTATTCGATTAACGGAAAAGCAAATATACTCCAACTTGCAATGGAAGGCGTGCCTTTAAAGCTTGCAAAGATTGAAGTTGATATCGAGCATGTATTTGAGAGCATGTTCTGGGGCGCAAAGATCGTTCAAGAACCCGTATACGAAAAAACGTATAATGAAAAGAAAGCAAAAGAGCTGGACGAGCAAGTCTATGCTGCTCTGATGAAATAAACCAGCTTCTAACAACGAAGAAAACCGCAGAATACTAGCTTAAACCGTCAAAACATCCTGTTATGGCGGTTTTTATTTATCGCTTAATTCGGAAAAAGTATAGGAGGATCTGCAATGTCATTAACATGGCGCTTATTGCTTTTTTCTGGTCTTATTTCCTTATTCATTGGCATTTTGAACATAACCAGTTTACTAGAGGAAAAATCTAAAGGGCTGAATGTTTGGGGTTACCTTCTGCTTTTCTGGGGAATTGCTGCACTCATGATTGGACTTAACCGATTCAAATACACTTGGATAATTAAATTCTTAGCAGCTTTAGGGATATTGCTTCACGGTTCACAGGGAATCTACTCGCTTCTTTTCCCTGGAAATCCGGATGCAAATGGGATGAACGTCGGTAGTTCATTTTATGGAATAGCCTCATTCGCAGCAGCCTTTTGCTGCATTATCATTATCGGGAACAGGCTCGAAAATCCCCCTTCAAAATCAGTCAGTAAATAGTACCCTCTTCTTTCTTTATGATAAAATTAGAGAACTAACTCCTTGTTTTTCCTAAAGTCGGTTTTAAACAAGTTTTCTGTGGCAACGATGAGGGTATGAGGAAGAAAAGGGTGAACGATAGATGGACTGGAGAAACTGGGAACGCTATTTTACTGAAAAAAATATTCTGCAGCTGCTTGATCAATACAAAGATCTTGGTTTCTTGCCAGGGGTTTTGCTGCCTATGCTAGAATCTTTCCTGCCAATCCTGCCTCTATTTATTTTTGTTGCAGGAAATGCAGCAGCATATGGATTTTGGTTAGGATTTCTTTATTCGTGGATTGGGGTATGTGCGGGGTCAATCATCGTTTTTATGCTTGTCAGAAAATATGGGCAAAAAAAATTCCTGGATTTTTTGAACAGACACACAAACACAACTCGGATGCTAAATTGGGTGGAACGACACGGTTTTGGCATGCTGTTTCTTATTTATTGTTTTCCGTTTACTCCATCTGCATTAGTAAACGTTGTTGGCGGGCTTTCGAGAATTAATACGAAAACATTTTTGCTGGCTCTAGCTCTCGGCAAATTAGTGATGATCGCGATTGTTTCTTTTATCGGCTATGACTTTATTGACGTATTAAAAAGCCCCCTTAAATTAGGGTTGATTGCATTTGGCATATTCGTGCTATGGTTAGGCGGCAAAGTGGTAGAATCAAGACTTAAGCAATCAGAGCATCGGGCGTAGGTACAATCGCTCGATGCTTTTTTCATTTAACCCGCTTCACGAACCTCTTTAGACTGGAATATAGATAAAAAAGAGGAAGGGGAGAGTTCGGGTTGATTAAGCTTAAATCACAAAAGCAGATTGAGAAGATGAGAGAAGCAGGCAAGCTTCTAGCTTCCTGTCATCAAGCATTGAGAAATTTGGTGAAACCAGGAATCACCACTTTAGAACTGGATCAGTTTGTAGAGAGCTTTCTGTTGGAGCGCGGCGCAAAACCTGCTCAAAAAGGCTACATGGGCTATCCGTTTGCAACTTGTGCCTCTGTTAATCATGAGGTATGTCATGGACTTCCTAATAAAAACGTGTTGAAAAATGGAGATATCATCACCATAGACTTTGTTGTGAATCTAAATGGCTGGCTCGCAGATTCAGCTTGGTCATATGGAGTTGGAACCATTTCGCAAGAATCTCAACGTTTGATGGATGCGACAAAAAAAGCCATGTATAAAGGAATTGAACAAGCGCAAGTTGGCAATAGATTAGGGGATATAGGCTATGCTATCCAGTCTTATGCTGAGAAAAAGGGATACTCTATCGTAAAAGAATTTATTGGACACGGTATTGGGCGTAACATTCATGAAGATCCTCAAGTTCATCATGTTGGAGAACGAAATACTGGAACAACGCTTAAAGAAGGTATGGTTATTACGATAGAGCCGATATTCAACAAAGGTATGCCTTATATAACTATGAAATCAGATGGATGGACCTCGGTAACGTTTGACCGAAGTTTATCCGCTCAATATGAACATACAATTGCGATCACAAAAGAGGGACCGATAATTTTAACTGAACAGTTTTAAAAGTTTTGTTACCGCATATTCTCTAATAAGAAGGCGGTAAATTTTTTTACTTATAAAATTATTTTTTTAAAGTAACTTGACATATACAAGTTACTAATTGTAATATACTAACATAAAGTGAGTAAAACAAAATTTAATCGAAAAGAGGGAATTATTAAATGTTATCATTAGGATTGCTTATTATCCGATTAGTGGTTGGTCTTGCACTGGCAGCACATGGTGCTCAAAAGTTATTTGGCTGGTTTGGTGGTTATGGCTTAAAAGGAACGGGTGGATGGATGGAGTCGATAGGCATTAAGCCTGGCTACACGATGGCATTAATAGCAGGTCTTGCTGAATTTGGGGGAGGATTGTTATTTGCCGCAGGACTGTTTACTGAAATTGGAGCTATTTTGATTGCTGGAACGATGCTCGTTGCGATATTAAAAGTACACTTGCAAAATGGATTTTGGGTAACAGCAAACGGCTATGAGTTCAACTTGATTTTAATCGCTGTAGTTGTCGGAGTTGCCTTAACTGGTGCAGGGGAATATTCACTGGATTACCTCTGGCTGAAGTAGGGAATAGAATAGAGATCTTACGTGAAGAAACCACTTTTGATAAGTGGTTTTTTATTTGTGAAATACCATATCCTATGAACAGAGCGAACACAGCAAAGTTCAGCTACGAAACAATAGTCACATATAAATAAATATTTTATAATAGTGAAGTACTTTATAAGGAGGTGACGTTCCTTGTTTAAAGAGATGTCAGAAAATCAGATTTTATTATATGTAATTAAAAATTTAAAAGAGCTGCGCAAGAAAGAATTTCAGCTATTAATTGATGAACTGCACCCTTATGATATAGCTAACGTGTATAAGAATCTGCCGGAAAAACACAGGCATAAGTTCGTAACGTTTTTAACGACTAGACAGATTGCTTCATTAATTCAAGAACTTGATAGCGATCTGCAAATGGAGATTCTGCATAAACTTGGCATAGAACGGTCATCTCATATCATGAACTTAATGGAAAACGATGACCTTGCCGATCTTCTCGGCAACTTGGACGTTAATGAAATTCAGGATTTCTTATCATCCATGAAAGCAGATGAATCCAAAACAGTTCAAAGCTTGATGCAATATGATTCAGATACTGCTGGTGGAATCATGACGAACCGTTTTGTTTGGATTCCGCAAGTGTACACCGTTCGCGATGCGGTTGAAAAACTTAAAACGTTCGCAGGATTTGCTGAGAACATCTATTATCTATATGTTATCGACGATGATAAAAAACTCGTTGGTGTTGTTTCATATCGTGATCTTCTGCTAGCCGAGATGCACGAAAAGATTGAAGATATTATGTACAACAGGGTCATTTCCGTTCCTGCAGAAACGGATCAGGAAGAAGTAGCCCGAACGATAGAGCGATACGACTTTATCGCGGTTCCTGTAACAGATGAACAAGATCGATTAATAGGAATTGTCACGGTCGATGATGTGCTGGACGTATTAATTGAAGAAGCAAACGAGGATATTGAGAAATTATCAGCTACTGGTAAATCGATTGATTTCCAGACGAGTGCAGTTATCGCTTCATATCGTAGACTTCCGTGGCTCATTTTACTTCTGTTTATCGGAATTCTGTCAGGAAGCATTATCAGTACATTCGAAGGAACGATTGAAAAAGCAGTAGCCCTCACTTACTTTATGCCAATGATTGCGGGAATGACAGGAAATACTGGGACACAGTCTCTTGCTGTTGTAGTACGCGGACTTGTATCACATGATATTGACCGTCAAACGATCCTTAAATTAATCATGCGTGAATTTGGTGTTGGTTTTATTATAGGTGTTACATGTGGTATCTTAATTTCGATCGTGGCTTATCTATGGAAAGGTAATCTGATTTTAGGTTTTGTAGTTGGAAGCTCTTTATTTTTTACTTTAATTATTGGGACTTTAGCAGGCACACTCATTCCATTGCTGCTTTACAGACTTAAGATTGACCCGGCAGTAGCGTCAGGGCCGCTTATTACAACATTGAATGATATTTTTTCGCTTTTAGTTTATTTTGGTACAGCTACAATGTTCTTATCTCATTTATTATAGTGTATCAGGTTAGATATTTCGTACTATGAAATCTACATCTTTTGCTCAATAGAACGCACTCTTTTAACATGCGATAATGAAATAAAACATTAGTTTTTTCCGAAATTGGTCAGCGGCATATGCCATTCGACTAATTTCGGTTTTTTTACGGCTGAATAAAGCGGTTGAAACCCTATGATATAATAGAATAAATTGACAGATTATTTAGACAGGTTTTTTATAAGAGGCATTTAAATAAAGCAGGTGAGAAAAATGGGGATAAACCGGGATAAAGCAGCTAGTTCATTTGTTTCGCTTATTATTGCAGCAGGTATGGTCATCTTGATTCTAAGTCTGTTTTCGATTTCCAAAACACCAGATCTTCTCGTATTCTTAACGCTATTGATCTTTCTCTTTATAACAGAGTATTATCCGATTCCAATCTGGAAAGGTATAAGTGCACTTAGCTTTCCTTTGCTGTACACGATAGAGCTTCTTTACGGATGGGGGATAGCGGTTTTTGTTTTTGGGTGCATGGTTTGTTTAGTTAACGCATTGAATCAGCGCCCGTTGCGTATCGTACTTTTCAATCCTTCTCAGCTAATGATCAGCTTTTTTGGTGCCGTTCATATGACAGACTTTTTACTATTAACTTTTAGTGCACAATGGAGTCTGTTTTGGTCCGCTGAAATACGGATGATTGGAATAGCGATTTTTTATTATCTTTTCAATAATTTAATAGTAGATATCGTACTTCTTTTACGGCCGCAAGTTTATTATTTTCAATTTTGGAAAACAAAAACGATCTCAGAAACACTTGTAACGCTCTTTTCTGTTCTCTACATTACGTTAATGTTTTTGTTGGGCAGCCAAAATCGTGGTGTGGTAGATGCTTTTTCCTATATCTTTTTCTTCTCTCCCTTGGTCGCAATTGCACTTATATGTTCCTTTATAGCAAGGCTGCGTCAGGAGCAAAACAGGTTAAAAGCACTTTATGATATCAGTACTACGTTTAATGCTCAATTACCTTCAAAGAATTGGTTAAAGCAAGTTGAACTTCCTTTTTTAGAGTTTCTTGGCACGGATGCTGTGCTTCTTTATCTCTTTGATGGAACGACATGGAAACTAGCGTACGAAAATGGCGGTCTTTCCACAAGCAAAGATCTTTCAGAGAATTTGCTCCAGCATATTGAGGCTAACTCTAAAATGGTTTTGTTTAATAAAAAGAGTGAAGATAACGAATGGGTGTTTCATTATTTTCAAAGCAGTATAAAGTCGATCATGATCGCACCACTTACCATTGAGGATGAAGTTACGGGTGTACTTCTTACAGGAAGAACCAGAACACATTCATTTTCCTCTGTCGATGAGCAGTCAATGGCAACGCTTGTTAATCAGCTGGCGGTTGCTTGGAAATCCAAACTGCTGATCTCCGAACGTGAAAAACGGGTGCTGTTAGAAGAAAGGAACAGAATTGCCCGTGAAATTCACGATGGCATTGCACAAACATTAGCCGGATCTGTTATGCAGCTTGAAACTGCTCAGCGCGTATTTGAACAAAAGCCTGAAAGAACAAAACAGCTTGTAGCGGTAAGTACTGAAAAATTAAGAGGAAGTTTAAAGGACTTGCGAGAATCTATCTACGCTTTGCGCCCATATCCAACCGAACGAATAGGACTTCATCAAGCCATCCAATCCAAAGTGAAGGCTGTCAAAGATGAAGGTCATAACATACAAATTCGCTTCCAAGAGCGCGGCACTAGATATCCGCTTAGTACAATGGTAGAGAAAGTCATTTTTGATATTTTTCAAGAAAGTCTTCATAACACGCTAAAGCATGCGGATGCAAGCAAAGTCGAAATTCTTTTAAGCTACTCTAAAGAACAAGTCATTTTTAAGATAAAAGATGATGGCAAAGGATTTTCGCTATTTGAATCGATGATCAAAGCTAGGCAAGAGCCTCATTATGGCATACTGAACATGAACGAATTATCCGAGAGTCTAGGTGCATCCCTTCATATTGATTCTGCAAAAGGAAAGGGAACCGAAATTAAATTACACATTCCTCAAATAGAATCCAAGGAGGCTTTTTAATATGATTTCTATATTACTTGTAGATGACCATGCTATTTTACGAGATGGATTAAAGAACATCTTATCATTTGAAGACGATATAAAAGTTGTCGGTGAATCAATATCAGGTGAAGAAGCGTTAACGGCCGCTCAAGAATTGATGCCAGATGTTATTATTATGGATATTAACTTGCCAGGAATGAACGGTGTGGAAACGACATCGGTTATAAAAGCAAAACATCCGAACATCCGTATCCTCGTTCTGACTATGTACACGCATGACGAATATTTACTATCTGCATTAAAAGCCGGTGCAGATGGCTACTTGTTAAAAGATGCACCATCCGAACATGTGGTAGATGCCATACATGCGGTTTATAGAGGGGAATCAATGATTACCCCAAGAATGACAAAGAAACTAGTAAACATCCACCTTCAGCAGACGCAAATAAAACAAGATGAAACGAACCTGACTGAACGTGAGCAGGAAGTGTTGATCGGATTAGTTGAAGGTTTGAGCAATAAAGAAATTGCAGATAAACTCTTTATCAGTGATAAGACAGTAAAAATTCATGTAAGTAAAATATTTAAGAAGCTTGAAGTGAAAAGCCGCTCACAAGCTGTCATCTATGCCGTACAAAACCAGCTCGTACCGATGTAAACCAGTCTATATGGCTGGTTTTTTTATTGTGCCAAAATAAAATAATTAAAAACCATCACACTAAAAAAATGTTGCATTTTTCCATTTTACAGCTAGAATATATACAACATAAGGGAGGAGAAGTGCAGATGATTATTAAGACTGATCAAACTTGGCATGAAAAAGTAATGGACTATTTAAGTGAAGAACCTGCTCTGAATTTATTTATTATTGCAGACATTGAAAACTTTGGATATGAAACAGAATTTCAGGAAATCTGGGCTGATGTGGGTGAAGACGGTGCAATAACAGGTATTCTTCTCCGTTACATGGGTAACTATCTGCCTTATGCAAAAGGAACGATAAATGCCGAAGCATTCTCAGAGATTATCAATAAAGATCACAATTATGAGATGCTTTCCGGCAAAAAGGAAATAACCGAACAGTTTCGACCATATGTAGCTTTTGAGCGAATGAAAGAAACCTATTTTGCTGAACTAAGAGATGCTCAATTCTTAAACAAAAGCAGTTCTCGAGAAAATATTAGGCAAGCGGAACTATCAGATGTTGATAGCATTATGGACTTAAGGCACCTGATAAAAGAGTTTGACATTCGGCCTACAGCTAAACAAAGCTTGGAACAAGCATTAACTACTAAAACAGGCCGTACGTATTTTATCAAAGATCATGATAAGATCGTTTCCTGTGCATCTTCAACCGCTGAAAATTCTTTATCAGCTATGATTGTAGGTGTTTGTTCACATCCAGATAAAAGAAATCAAGGTCTTGCATCTCTATGCATGGAAGCATTGTGTCAGGACATCCTGGCTGAGGGGAAAGCGGTTTGCCTTTTTTACGATAATCCGAAAGCAGGATCCATCTATAAGAGGTTAGGATTTAAAGATATCGGCTTTTGGAGCATGAACTATCCTGTGCGCCATGTATCTGCAGAACAGCAAACAACGCTTGTAAAATAAAGGTGCTGTTTTTTTAAAGATTGTTGAATTTTGAGCACGATATATGATCGTTCAGAGTATGATTTTGTTCATTTGTGGAAATATGTGCTCGTTCAGCGGCATTTATGCACGCTGAACGAGCGCCATCAGAGAAATACGAGCGCCATCAGAGAAATACGAGCGCCATCAGAGAAATACGAGCGCCATCAGAGA